>NZ_LR812090.1:2109864-2413708 GCF_903772925.1 Alteromonas macleodii | reverse complement strand
CTTGAAATGCAGACAAATGGTGAAGCGAATTCCCCCCAGTATCACGAGGAAATGATTGGAGCGCTCAAAATGTTATCAGCAGATTTACCCAGGCCTGATGTAATCATAGTAATTAGCGCTCATTGGGAAGAAACAGAAGTTAGTGTGACTACTCACTCAGAGCCTTCTTTGGTTTATGACTATTATGGCTTTTCTCAAGAGGCGTACTCTCTTAAATACCCGGCGAAAGGAGAAGTTTCACTTGCAACTTTGCTATTAAAGCGTTTAACGGAACAAGGCATTGCTGTGCGGGAGGATAGGGCACGTGGCTTCGATCACGGAATGTTTATCCCACTAAGTATCATGTATCCCAACGCTGATGTACCCTGTATTCAAGTATCCATTACGTCGTGTTTGAATACGGAAAAGCATGTGCTATTGGGAGAAGCAATTAGGAAAGCTGTAGAACGCGGGATAAGGCCTGTAAATAGTGATGCAACGGACCAAGTGAATATTTTAGTATTGGGCTCGGGTTCTTCATTTCACAATATGCATGGCTTTTTTGATAGCTCTGATGATGCAATGCGTAAAGCTACGCGCTTTAATAACTGGCTTCAGACAACCATGCAAACCAGTGCTTATAGTGAGAATGAACGCAAAACTCGGCTTGTTGAATGGTACAGCGCACCGGATGCGCGATATGCACATCCTAGAGAAGAGCACCTTCTTCCACTCCATGTTTGCTATGGTGTTAATAACAGAGCAGCTGATAAAGCCATGTCTTTAACGCTTTTAACCAAACCTGCAAGCATGTTTGTGTGGAGTGATTAACCAGTGCTGCGTCAATGTAACGTATGATCAAATAATGTGTAATTTAAACCAGAGCAATTAAATTTTGAGCACTTTGTTTATCAATTGTTCGCTTAGGTCGAAATCTTGAAATTAGTGCTTTACAGGCCCTCAGAAATCATTAAGATACGCAGCACTCAAGGAGAGTTGGCAGAGCCCGGTTTAATGCACCTGACTTGAAATCAGACGTGGGGTCAAACCCACCGGGGGTTCGAATCCCTCACTCTCCGCCATATTCGAAAAACCCGCACACAGTTGCGGGTTTTTTTATGGTCAAAATAAATGTTTTGTTGAGTGAGAGTAGGAGCGCCGTCCCTCGACTAATAAACGCGAAAGACTGGTGCTGTGGAAAGGGCATTTATTTCCATTTAGTTGTACATTACGGAATCATTAGCTAGAAACAATAAGCGCGTTAGCAATGAAAATTGGTTCCGTTTTAACCAAAGGTGATTAAGCTTCTTGCAAAAAGATGAATATTTCACCAGTTGATTGATTTAATTGAAATTAGTGCTTTACAGCGTGCCGTAAATCATTAAGATAAGTACCACTTCAGGAGAGTTGGCAGAGCCCGGTTTAATGCACCTGACTTGAAATCAGACGTGGGGTCAAACCCACCGGGGGTTCGAATCCCTCACTCTCCGCCACATTACGAAAACCCGCACATTGTTGCGGGTTTTTTTATGGGTGAAATATTTTCTGATCTCATCTTGTCTGTATCTTGTAATTACAAAACATTTCATAAAAACCAAGTTATGTCGCGCTTTATTCACAAAAGCTTGATATATATAAAAAGGTTTACAATCAACTGAAATCATTACGGCATATTAAAGCGGTATACTCACACGTGTATCGTTGGTCCTACGCAGTTGGTAGTAATAACAAGAATTCAAGAGGACATTATGCAGGCAATGCCCACACTTAATCTTCGGGAAGGTACGGTTGAACAAAAAAGACAGGAAATAAAGGCGTATTTCCTCGACTCATTTAACACATATGAATCACTTTTCTCTTGCCTAGCGAATGACGAGGTCTATTACGAGCGACCTGAAAAGCTGCGTCATCCGTTAATTTTTTATTTTGGCCACACCGCCACGTTTTTTATCAATAAGCTCGTGCTTTCAAAGGCCATCAACGAGCGTATTAACCCTAAGTTTGAATCACTCTTCGCTATTGGCGTTGATGAAATGAGTTGGGATGACCTCAATGATGAAAACTACGATTGGCCGCAGGTTGAAGAGGTGCGTCAATATCGAAATCAAGTGCGCACCTTGGTATGCGACCTTATAGATACCATGCCGTTTAGCATGCCTATCGACTGGGACAGCCCAATGTGGCCTTTAGTGATGGGAATAGAGCACGAACGCATTCATTTAGAAACCTCGTCTGTACTTATTAGGCAATTACCTATTTCATCTGTGCGACCTGGTTCAGATTGGCCTGTTTGCCCTACAATGCTCACTAAGCCTGAAGAGCTTGATCACAACGCATTAATTACGGTTCCAGCGCAAACGGTAATTAATGATAAGACTTGGGATAGTGCCTACTACGGCTGGGACAATGAATATGGAACTCAGCAAGAATCTGTAAGCGAGTTTAGTGCATCTAAGTATCTGGTAAGCAATGGCGAGTATCTAGCTTTCGTTAAAGACGGCGGCTATCATAATGCGAAGTATTGGGAAGCCGAAGGCAATAAGTGGCGTGAATACACCCAAGCCCAACTTCCTGTGTTTTGGGTTAAAAAAGGCGATGACTATGTGTATCGCAGTATGCTTGAAGAACACCCACTCCCTTTAGATTGGCCAGTAGACGTTAATTATCACGAAGCAAAAGCCTTTTGTAATTACTTAAGCGAGAAGACTGGGTCGCTT
This sequence comes from Alteromonas macleodii, assembly GCF_903772925.1. Lineage (NCBI taxonomy): Bacteria > Pseudomonadati > Pseudomonadota > Gammaproteobacteria > Alteromonadales > Alteromonadaceae > Alteromonas > Alteromonas fortis. Next base: position 2,411,012 of record NZ_LR812090.1, on the reverse strand, counting down.
ATTCGCTTGCCCACTGAAAATGAGTGGCAAGCGCTGCGTCAGTACGCTGGTGTATCACAACCGATTTACGCCGATGGATTCAACATCGCTCTGCAAAAATATGCATCGAGTGAGCCTGTTAATGTAAATCAGTCAGGCGAGTTTTTTGATGTAGTAGGGAACGTATGGCAGTGGACTGAAACACCTATCTATCCGTTTGAAGGTTTTAAAGTGCACCCTCTGTACGACGACTTTACTACGCCAACGTATGATAACAAGCATAACCTCATTAAAGGTGGTAGCTGGGTGTCTACTGGTAACGAGGCAATGAAAGACAGCCGTTACGCATTTAGGCGACATTTCTTTCAGCATGCCGGATTTAGATATGTTCAAGGAAAGCGAGTTATAGCAGTGAACGATTTTGATTATGAAAGCGATACACAAGTGTCGCAATATAGCGAGTTTCACTATGGTGACGAATATTATGGTGTGCCCAATTTCGCTAAAGCCAGTGCTCAGTTTTGTGTTGAAAATATGCAAGGACGTGAACATAGCAAAGCATTAGATCTAGGCTGTGCTGTGGGTCGTTCAACGTTTGAACTTGCCAAACACTTCGACCACGTTGATGGCATTGATTTTTCTGCTCGCTTCATTAAAACCGCATTTGATATGCAAGAGCGTGGTGAGATCCGCTATAACCTAATAGAAGAAGGTGAATTAACGTCATTTAAGGCAAGGAAACTATCCGCTTTAGGTTTAGAAGAAAGTGCGGAAAAGGTTACTTTCGCTCAGGGCGATGCGTGTAATTTAAAACCTCAGTATACGGGCTACGACCTTATCTTTATGGGGAATTTAATTGATAGGGTCTATAGCCCTAGGAGAGTACTGGCTGATATGGCAAAACGTTTAAACATCGGCGGTTTGCTTGTTGTTGCCAGCCCCTTCACATGGCTTGAAGAATACACAGAGAGAAGCGAGTGGTTAGGGGGCTATAAAGATGAAAATGGTGAAACACTGAGTTCTACGCAAGCGCTAGAAGATGCGCTAGGTAGCGGCTTTAAGCGCGTTGGCGAGCCCACAGAGCTGCCGTTTGTCATTCGAGAAACCAAACGTAAATATCAGCACACGCTTTCCGAGTTCAACGTATTTGAAAAGGTAAGCGATTAAAGGCTAGATAAAAGACGCTTGTGTCATGCTTTAGGGCCATGCCTTGGTGCCTAGTTTTGGAGCTGCGCTTTGGGTTATAACATTAAACAAAGCGTGGCTTGATATCAGAGGCGGCATGTTGTTTAAATTAGCACCTATACAAATAATAACTGAGAACGCGTTATGCTTATTACAGTGCCAAGAAGCCCTTAGCTCGAGTCAGCAGGGCAACTCAACAGCACAAAATTAGCAGAGCAAGCAAAAGGGCAAAATACTGCCAGAATAGTAAGTAGTGAGTAAGTCGAGGGTGAACGAAGGGCAAAATCAACTCCCAGTGTTCAGCGCATTTGAGCACGAGTTTATGCCTCACAAAGATGTGTGGCAGGCTCCCGCTCACCTGAAACTCGACCAAACTCGGCTAAAGTATTCAGCAATATTGCCTCGCTTTTATAGCTCGGTGGCTCAGCAAACATCGGTCATAGATTCTCAGCAAGAGCCTATTGCTATGTGGATAGCCGATATGGATGTACCACCATGCGATTATATTCTAAGTGCAGTTACAAAAAACCTTCGCTCAACATATGGGTATCAGTCTCTTGATATTGGTGAGGCTGTGGCTAAACGTTTTGAACGCAGTTCACCGAAATACAGCCGTTTTGAGGTAAAGAGCAGTGATGTAGTTGATGTGGCCAGTGTTATTGGCGCAATAGACGTAGCGCTTCGAACATTTTGTAAAGCCAGACAGAAGGTGATGGTGTTGACACCAACCTATTCGCCCATAGTCGAAACGGTGAAAAACAATGATTTAGAACCAATATACATACCAGTAGGGCAGCCGGACTTTACCGTTGAAGAGAAATATACTCATGTAGCTTGGTCACACACTAGTAATGAGCAAAGTATCGATGATTCGTTTAACGACATAGACCTTGACGCTTTAGACAAATCTGCAGTTGCATTTGTTATCTGTCACCCCAACAACCCTACTGGCACAGTATTAAGCGCTTCAGCACAACGTAAAATCGTGGATTTTTGCGCTTATCACAATATTTTGTTGGTCACTGATGAAGTACACAGTGAATTTGCCTTTAACTCACATAACGAGCCGACCCTTATCCCTATCTTTGGCTGTGAACTTGATAGCGCAGGTTTGAACGAAGCTGAAAAAAGTGAGCAAGATAAACCAATAAATAAAAATATCGTTCACACACCGCGAATTATCCACCTTAATAGTGCCTCTAAGGCCTTCAACCTAGCCAGTGTTCCCGGTGCTTCGTACGCAGTTATTAAAGATCAAAGAACCCGTGATAAATTTTCACAAGTAATCAGTGCTCGGCACCTTAACGCAAGCAATTTGGGCAAAGTTGCTCTTATTGCCGCCTACGAGAATGGCAGCAACTGGTTGGATACGGTTAAAAGTGCGTTAGCCTTTAATAGAAAGCTAGTTGTGCGCTTTTTCAAGCACTACGGCATCGATGTAAGCTATACCATGGGAAGCGCTGGCTACTTCCTCTGGCTAGATCTCGCCTCATTTCCATTGAAGATCTTACAACCAATGGTTTCTGTGAAAACGGCAAAAGATTCAATGGGAAAGGAGACTGATCAGTTTCTTCGTTATTCACCTGTTACAAGTGTGGAACAGTGTATAGAGCGGGGCGTAGTAGGTAACGACGGAGCCCCCTTCGGCGCGCCAAATCATATAAGGCTTAATTTGGCCTGTCATCCTGCGGTTATCGAAACCGCACTGCAGCGTTTGTGCTTTACGTTGTAACTCTTAGTTACTGCTTAACTTGAATTACACGCCAATAAGTTGCTAATAGTTCTTTTTAAATTCTAAATAATAGAACAAATAACTCTATAATCCCGCATTTTATTCCTACTAAAAAGAATTAAACTAACTGTATTGTGAATCAAATAAACCAATATAGAAGCTCCTACGTGGCATGTGGAAAGTTAAAAGGTGTTGTAAGAGCAGAAAGGTTTAAGGAATCAAAATGATGTACTTGCGAAAAGCGAACGAAAGAGGAAAAGTTAATTTTGGCTGGCTAGAAAGCCGACACAGTTTTTCATTCGGGCACTATTATGATGCGAAGCACATGGGCTTTTCAGCGTTAAGGGTGATTAATGATGATATTGTTCAAGCAGGTAGAGGTTTTGAGACGCATGGCCATAGAGATATGGAAATAATTTCATATGTAGTGAGCGGTGCTTTGAAACACGAAGACAACACGGGTAATGAATACGTGGTACCTGCGGGTGATATACAAGTGATGAGTGCGGGTCGCGGTATTATGCACTCAGAGTTTAATCCCTCTAGTGAAGAACCTGTGAACTTTCTTCAAATTTGGATTGTGCCAAATGAAAAAGGTGGGGTCCCAGGTTATACCCAGAAAACCTTCGGTAGTAATGCGGGTGGTAATGAAAAGCTGGAGTTGCTCGTAAGTGGTGACGGCAAAGATGGTTCGTTGAAAATTAAACAGAATGCGTCAATAAGTCGCTTGACCTTGAAGGCTCAAGAAACTTGGCAACGAAATGCTGAAGGGCAAAAAGGGTATCTTCATATCATTTCAGGTGGGGCAAAAGCTTCGGCGAAAAGTGCACGTGAAATAGTTGAACTGGAATCTGGCGATGCTGTTGGGATCTATGAGGACGATAGTATTACGCTCACTGCCTCTCAAGATTTAATTGCCCTTTGGTTTGATTTACCAATTTAATTGGCTAAAGGTAATCTAGATCAATAATTTAGTTTCAATTTGTGTATCTCTACTTCACGAATCTTTATCTCGTGGTATGATGGCTACGATAAGGTTTTAGGCTGTTAATAGTTATCATTAACGAATATTGACAGTCTTTAACCTAGTTGTTTAGAAAACTGAAGTCAGTGAGATACTAGAGTGATAAAAATAATCCTAGCAGATGACCACGATTTGGTCAGAAGAGGGATACGCCTAATTCTGGAAGACGTAGAAGATTTTACTGTTATCGATGAAGCGAGTAACGGTGAAGATGCGGTACAAATGTGCCGAAAAAATGCGCCAGATGTGGTACTCATGGACGTGAACATGCCCGGTATTGGCGGACTCGAGGCGACAAAGAGAATTGTTCGCATGTCAGAAAATACGCGGGTGATATGTGTTTCAATGCACAAAGAAAGCCCAATACCTATGCAGGTAATGGAAGCGGGTGCGTTTGGATTTCTTACCAAAGACGCAAAGCCAGATGAGGTCATTCTTGCCATTCATAAAGTAGCGGCGGGGCAAATGTATCTCGACAACGAAATGGCCAATAGCATTGCGATAAGTAAGTTATTGCCAAGTTCGGATAATCCATTTGATGAGCTATCGAGTAGAGAACTTACAATAGCCATGAGATTAACCGAAGGTCATAAAGTGCCAGATATTGCTCGAGAACTTAGCATCAATTCAAAAACGGTTAATACCTACCGTTATCGTATGTTCCAAAAATTAGGCGTGACGTCTGACGTAGAGTTAACACACTTAGCCTACCGTCATAAGCTAATCAGTCCTAATACCTTTTAAGCGTCACTAGACGCATAACGTCAAAGTGATTATGTCTGCATTTGATTCAGCAGCATTTCTTAAGAATTTAACCTCTCAACCTGGTGTGTACCGTATGTATAACAGCCAGGAAGAGGTTATTTACGTAGGAAAAGCCAAAAACCTTAAAAAGCGAGTATCAAGTTACTTTCGTACTAACCTTGATAACGCTAAAACTCGTTCGCTAGTTAGCCAGATTGCGAACATGGATGTCACCGTTGTAAATAGTGAGACCGAAGCGTTTCTACTAGAGAACAACTTCATTAAGAAGTATAAGCCACGTTACAACGTGGTAATGCGTGACGACAAATCTTACCCTTTTATCTTTTTATCAGATCACGAACATCCTCGGCTTTCTTTCCATCGCGGCCCTCAAAAGAAAAAGGGCGAATATTTCGGGCCATACCCGAGTGCATGGTCAGTGCGAGAAAGCTTACGCTCTATGCAGCGTATTTTTCCCGTTCGTCAATGCGAAGACAGCTATTACCGTGCGCGCAGCAGACCTTGCCTTCAGTATCAGATGCAGCGGTGCAGCGCGCCTTGTGTTGAAGGCTATGTGAGCGATGAGGAATATAAAGAGCAGGTCAATTTTGCTCGCTTATTCTTAAAAGGTAAAAACCAGCAAGTCATTGGTGGGCTGGTGGACAAAATGGAAAAAGCGAGCGAAGCATTAAACTTCGAGGCCGCGGCGCGTTATCGCGATCAGATAAACGCATTAAGGAAAGTACAAGAGCGACAATGGGTTGCCGGTACCCAAGACGAAATGGATGTGTTTGGCTTCGCGTTCAAAGGCAACATGGCCTGTATCCAGGTAATGTTTATTCGCGAAGGGCAGTTATTAGGCAGTAAAGCGTATTTCCCTAAAGTACCCAATACGGCAGACGAGCAAGAAGTTTTCGAATCTTTTTTCCTACAATTTTATTTAGCTGGCAACAAAGTCATTCCTAAACAAATTGTGTTGAGCAACACTCTTAGTGACGAAGATGCTATTGCAGATGTACTTGCCAGTGAAGCAGGGCACAAGGTGCATTTCTTCAAAGGGGCGAGGGAAGAGAAGCGTAAGTATCTTCAGCTTGCCCAATCAAATGCACAAACCGCGTTAGATGCTCAATATAGCCAACAAAAGTCTGTGTTTGCCCGTTATCTAGACTTAGAAGCGGCACTTGAAGTGGATACCCCCATTCAGCGCATGGAATGTTTTGATATTTCTCACACCTCTGGTCAACAAACAGTGGCGTCCTGCGTGGTATTCAATCGAGAAGGGCCACATAAAAGTGACTACCGTCGCTACAACATTGAAGGCATCACACCTGGAGATGATTATGCGGCTATGGCGCAAGCATTAAAGCGTCGCTATAAGTCCGTTAAAGAAGTGCAGAAAATTCCGGACCTTTTATTAATAGATGGTGGTAAAGGTCAGCTTGCCCAAGCTGAGGCGTTCTTTGAAGACTGGCCTCATGATAAAAAGCCCATGCTTTTAGGTGTAGCAAAGGGCACTACCCGTAAGCCCGGCTTAGAAACCCTGATTTTGGCAGGCAGTCATCAAGTGCTTCCAATGGATAGCCATTCGCCTGGGCTTCACCTTATTCAGCATATTCGCGATGAATCACACCGATTTGCTATCACTGGGCACCGCAACCGCCGTCAGAAAGTGAAAACGACCTCAAGCCTTGAAAGTATTCCTGGTATAGGCGCTAAGCGCAGACAAACGTTGTTGAAGTTTATGGGCGGCTTACAAGGTCTTAAAAAGGCCAGTAAAGATGAAATAGCAAGTGTACCAGGCATAAGCCCAGAACTGGCGGACACTATTTACGACCACCTTCATCAATAAATGACTGAGTAACAAGCAATACATTGCAAATTAAGGTAATGTGTTGTGAAAATGCAAGAAGCTGAGTTAAAAGCTACTGCGCTAAAACGCCCATAGAGGCATAACACCGAGATGTAATTTTTATGTGGACTGTTCCAAACTGTATTACTTTATTTCGAGTAATCCTTATACCTGTTTTTGTGGTTGTTTATTTTCTTGATTGGCGCTGGGCGCACGAGGCAGGGGCCTTTATCTTTTGGCTGGCAGCCATTACCGACTGGTTTGATGGTTATTTAGCTAGAAAACTTCAGCAATCTACACCCTTTGGCGCCTTCTTAGACCCAGTAGCAGATAAACTTATCGTTGGTGCCGCGCTTCTTATGATCACACATAGTTATGCAAACCTTTGGATAACTTTGCCATCCATTGCGCTTTTAGTGCGTGAAATTTATGTATCGGCACTACGAGAATGGATGGGGTCAAATGGCGTAAGAGACGCTGTTAAAGTGTCTTTTATAGGTAAAGCTAAAACAACTGCTCAAATGTTAGCCTTAATTGGATTACTTTCAGGGTTAGAAACTTTTATGGGCGTAACAATTTATTGGGTTTCTTTAGGTTATATCCTTTTATATTTCTCTGCAGTGCTGTCAATTTGGTCAATGTTTGTTTATACAAAAGCGGCGTGGCCACACCTTCGAAGTGGCGCAGCAAAGTAGAATTGATCGCGGTTTAATCAAAGTGAATAAAAAAATAGCAAACGATCATAAAAAACCGCATTTATCTCAATTTAAACGCTTTTTTGTGTTGACAGTTTTGAATGGGTAGGTAGAATGCACCCCACATTTCGAGAGGACATCAACCAAACGAAATGGTCGATTAAGACATGCGGGAATAGCTCAGTTGGTAGAGCACGACCTTGCCAAGGTCGGGGTCGCGAGTTCGAATCTCGTTTCCCGCTCCAATCTCTTAGAGATAAGTTTTAATCACGCGCCAGACGCATCTGGCGGAATGGCAGAATGGCTATGCAGCGGATTGCAAATCCGTCTATCTCGGTTCGACTCCGGGTTCCGCCTCCAAACGCTGCAACGCAGCATCAGGTTCTACGCCTGACACCTTTGCTGAAAAGCAACCCGATGCCCGGGTGGTGAAATTGGTAGACACAAGGGATTTAAAATCCCTCGCTGGTAACAGCGTGCCGGTTCAAGTCCGGCCCCGGGCACCATTTCATAGTTTTTAATAGTTTCTTACAGTCAATCTAACACCTCAAACTCCCTATTTTTCAGCATTTACAGTGTCTACCTGTATATTGTCGTCTATTGTCATCTCGTGGTACATGGTGCTACATTCGGTGCTACACAGGTTCAATTACGACTAAATAGCACCAGCAAGTAAGCATGTTGGTAGCACCAGTCGATTAATCAGACGATAGGTAGCACCACATGCCCTTAACAGACATTCAAATAAAGCAAGCTCAAGCAAGCACAAAGGATATTTGGCTCACTGATGAGAAGGGCCTGCGTTTGCTCGTGAAAAAGAATGGCTCTAAGTACTGGCGTCTTAAGTATCGTTTTCAGGGAAAACAAAAGACATTGGCAATTGGCGTCTATCCAGAAGTATCGTTAAAGGATGCACGAGAAGCAGTTTCAGAAGCTAGAAGACAATTAAGAGATGATATTGACCCTAGCGCTATAAAGCAGGAAAAGAAGCACCTTTCTTCTGTAAGCGAAATAGAACTGTTTAACACTCAAGCACGGCTTTGGTGGAACAAACAAAAGGGCCAGTGGAGCGAGGGCCATGCCGCCCGAATTTGGACTCGTTTAAATGATAATGCGTTGAAGACGCTAGGCAAGCGGCCCATTGGTGAAATCACACCTCAAGATATAATTAGAACCGTTCAAAAAATAGAAACGCGTGGTGCGCTCGATGTTGCTCAAAGAGTACTTCAAGACATTAGGCGCGTTTGTCGCTTCGCTGTACAGACTGGCGTTTTACTCCATAACCCTGCTTCTGAGCTATCCGGAATACTGGAAAAGCGTAAAACATCGCACAGGGCCTCTTTACCAAGGGAAGAATTGCCACAGTTTCTACGTGATTTAGATGACTACCACCAGCAAGGCCGCTTGCTCACCAAGCTAGCTATTGAACTATTGGTACACACTTTTGTTAGACCTGGTGAGTTAGCCGGTGCCCGTTGGGATGAATTCGACTTAGAAGAAAAGCTATGGCGCATACCAGCGCATAGAATGAAAATGAAGTCTGATCACATCGTGCCACTTTCTAGGCAAGCACTTGCAGTATTAGAAAATACCAAGCCGTTCAGCGCTCGTTTTGAGTTCGTTTTTCCTTCTGAAAGAGATAGGTTTAAGCAAATGTCTGACAATACTATGCGGATGGCTATTTTTCGCATGGGCTATGATGGTGAAACTAAAGGCAAAAGCAAGGCTAACCCACATGGGTTCCGTGCTACTGCATCTTCAATACTAAATGAAACTGGCTTTAACCCAGACGCAATAGAACGTCAGCTTTCACATATGGAAAGGAATGGTGTTAGAGCTGCTTACACGCACCATGCTCGTTACTTAGAAGAACGTAAAGAAATGATGCAATGGTGGAGTGATTACTTAGATAGTCTTAAGAATAACGGTAACGTTACGCCCATTTTTAAAAAACAAGCCTGATGAGTGTCGTGCAGGGTCAATTAACTACGGTAGGGAATTAATATGGAAATCAATAACAGATTGAAGAATTACTTAGACGCAGGTGAGCATGAGAGTCAGCTACTAGCGTTCACCAGTTTGTATAACACCATGCAGCTTGTTATAGATGGTGGTCGCAGCTATACAGACTCACAGTCTCAGACGTTATCAGAGGCGCTCAGCTTAATGTTACCCGCATTTAAAAGTACGTTAACTCAGCTTGAAAGCATTGGTAAGGGTGATAGTTCTAAAGACCTAGCGTTAATCATTAGGACAAGAGAAGCTTCAAGTGCCCTAGCAGATGAAATGCTAGGCATTCTAGAAAACGGCGTATTCCAACAAAAAGATTCATCTACAGAGTATCAATCTTTTAGAAGTGCCTGTTATAGCGTTAGTTCTCAGATATGTGACGCTTCACACGAATATCATGCGATTCTTCATAAGTATATCGACCCTGACTATAACGTGCTGACTATCACCGCAGCTTAGCCTTATAAACTGGCGCTAGGGTAGCTCCCGAAAAGTGACCCCAATCACCTGTGCCAGTTCCTCTTTATGGGATTCCGTAGGGGTACGGTATGACAAAAATGCTTGGTTCATTAGATGAAGCATTATCATCGTGGGAAAATGAAATTCTTCCTGATCTACAACACAAGGCCAGAAGCATACAAAGCCTTAATAAGGAATTAGCCACGGCACAAAGCGAAGGTAGCCGTGAATATCTTAGTTTACTTATTGATAGGGCCGTGCGCGCTTCACAAGCTATTAGCGACATACCTAGGCTCTTTTATGATAACCCTGATAACGCTTATATCTGGAAAGATGCTATATCCTGTAGCGACTACACAGCTTCAGACTTACTTGCTGTAATTGTAATGGGGTATTTAGGGCCTGATAACCCCCAGGGCAAGCTAACAGCAAAGGATAGGCAAAAGTGGAAAGCTGATGTGGCTCAAACGTCGCAGAAACTCGCCGCCCTTCTATCTGGAAGCGACTTACAATCAGTATCTGACGAAAGAGTATTTAACCTATACAAAGACCTAGCGTGGCTTATTGATTTTCATGTAACGAATAGAGAAGAGGCGAAGGTCTTGAAAGGCGCATTAGAAGATAGAGTATTTGAGTCTTCATTTGGCTTTATGTGGGACTTAGATAGGCTTACTAAGGTTAATGCTGCTTCTGAACGTTTTAAGTCATGGCATGACTTACAATATACCTATGAGCCTTTCTGGCCCGAGATCATCCTAAAGAAACCTAATGACGCCAATGCACCACGGGCTTACTTTATCCGATATGTCACTTACTGTTTGCTTAACCTAACAAACAAAGCCCAAATAGACCGCGTAAAGCGACTTTCTGACACTTTCTATAGTGAGGTCGATACTAAGTCAATACGGGGCCTTACAGCGGATTTAACCGCAGCACACAAAAGGTAGGCCTCTGTGTAATAGGGGAAATGTGATAATTACCGTTTTAAAACCTTTCTAGCGTTTAATGCTACAATTCATGATTTATCGCCACTTACTAGGTATTATGAATTTGCTCGGCGTTACCATGCCAGTAAACCCAAGTCTTTAGAGCGCTGATTGTAACATTACAAAGCTATTTTACGCGAAGCCTCTTTTGGCGAATTACTGGCAATATGAATACGAAGTTATGCGGTCCCATATCATGGTTTCTAAGCTCTTTGCTGTACCTTGCCAAAAGGTGCTGTTTCGACAGAGTAGCATAATCAGAGATGCAAAGGAGAGTCACAGCGTTGAAGGACTAGTTTCTAACTTAGTCAGAGGCCAGGCTGCTGCATATGTTAGCGGTACATTGCGACCACTAAGTGTTGTGAATGTAAGTTCAAAAAAGTTGTATTTTCATAGCCCGACTAGAATGTCGGGCTATAGGGGAATGAAAGTTAGTCTAGGTTTGAGTGCGCCGGGTTGGCGCTTCCGACGTAGGAGTAATTTCCGGTGCTCTTTGCCTAGAGCGCATCAACATAAATAACTCAGTTTGAAGTTCTTTCTTATGTTCAGCCAGCAAGTTAGTGTTTTTTAAATCCTTCTCACAGCGCTTTATTTGGTCGTCAACCTTCTCATGGTACATTTTATAAGCTCGTTTAGCGGATGCTTCACTAAATGATGACCAGCCTAATAAGACTCTTAAGTACTCGAATAAAAACAACGCACCTGTTATTGTCGCAGGAACAATCGTCATTAGCAGTTCTTTTAAGTCACCGCCTATTTTGAAATATGCAATGATTGCGAGAAGTCCAGATGAAACCCCTCCCGCTCCTAATTTTTCAATTTTCCCTAGTGCCACGACCAAATCCTAATGACTGTAACCGTTTTTCGAGGTCCAGCGCGTAGTCTGTTTTTGGGTCAACTACCACTGAATATGTCTTATCGCCATCCTTGAATGTAAGCTTCAAGTAACGCTTTTGAAATAAACGAGTCCAAATAGGCATTGTTATCGTGAAAGCAATTTTTGCAATCAAGGGCGCAGCTAAGATCGAAGAGATCAAGAATACACCTTCAAGCAGCAAATTAATTTCATGAGAACTCATTAGAGTACCTTTTTAGATTCTTCCACACGATGGCGGATAACTTGTTCAATAGACCTTGTTGTTGTGGTCTTTCCGTCAACGATACGTTCGACAGTCTTTAGTTTTACTTCAAACATGTCACCTTTAATGAACTGACGCTCTCGGTTCGTTATACGTTCCATGAATGCCTCATCGTTCATTCTAGCCGATACTTCATCATTATTGGGCAGTCTGATCTTCCAGCCCGTTTTACTTTCTAGTGCGACAACTGTAAATACTACGTTAATGGCTTTTTCTGTAGTTATTTCCTCTGCCATAAGTCTTCTTGAGGGCGCTTTGAAGTACTCCACTTCTTCCGGTGTTACTTCTTCGACGACCTCGTTGTTATCGTCCAACAGCTTTACTGTAGCACCATCCTCAAAATCAGATGCTTTTTTCACTACTTCGGAAATATGCTTTCTGATTGAAAAGTTAGAAACTAACTTGTCTACAGTTACGGGGATCTTTACTTTTTCACCGTCATCAAATGTAATCTCTGCAACATCATCAATAATTTGCTTTTCAACTTGCTTCCGATTGCGCAGGGCTTTTAGCGCCCCAAAAACAGTACCAATTGAAACAGATGCGGTCGTGGTTGCAATACCAAGCGCACGAAGCACTTCAATACCACCATTATCTAGCCACGCAACAAACTCTACAATGAAAGAGCCTGGTTCGTGTGCTTGAACTTCGACCCTTGCGTCTGCTTCCTCACCATGTAAGACCTTTGTAGACTCTTTTATTAACTGAGACATATTAATCAGGCTGGTGCCCAATATGGATGCATCAATCGTATTATCTGCAGTTGAATTAGAATCGTAAGAAAGCTTGAAGACGTATTTGTTATCCGTAGACATTGAATTTCTCCCTGAAAATTTCGGCGTAATATAATTCATTGTGAGATGACAATACAGAGTTTCTTAGTCCCTGTTCGAATCTCATTTACAATGTTTTAGTTCTTATAAGGTTTAAATCTCATCTATATAGACAAGTCTTTCTAGAATGGCTTACAGCTCGCCGATATGCAATAGCAGCTAACAACCGTAATGTTTTGAATCTCCAGAACGAGAGTACCTAGCTCATTCTTTAGTAGCTCCACAAAAAAATCATTTTTCCGACAAGTATTTCAACAAGTCGAAACCAGCATCTAATTTCCCTTCCCATAATTCTACGCATACTTTCCTAGACATGGTGTTACGTATTGACCAACAGAGAATATAATCCAAAGGCTAAAAGGGCTAGGAAGCAATCATTAAGAATATCAATTTCCGCTACTAATGTGACGTGTGACGTATGTTCTTTTAAATGCTTAGAAGAGTAGCTTCATAGTGAGCATTAAATGTGAATATAGATGGCTAGCTAAATACAGCTTCATTGAGGATTGGGTTCGCAAAGCGACCATCGACGATGGTTATTACTCATAGGTTATCTCTGTGAAAGTACTTTCTTACTGGTTCGAATAGAGAGTACACATCAAGTCATATGGTCATGATTAACCGAATAGCTAATTAAAAGTAAGTTACAAAAAGTTAGGGGGATTTCTTCCTTATTTCCGTGTAAACCCCCTAGGGGGTTTACTAACCATCTGCAAAGTAAACCCCACTTATTATCATTGTTAGAGTGTTCATAATTGTTTCTTCATCAACTGAGAAAGTACTTAAGAGACAATTATGAACAAGAATGTAGCTAACGATTACCCACAAGACGACCCGATTTTAAGAATGAGGGACGTTGAAAAATCCGTAGGTCTGAAAAAGCCAACTATCTACAAGCTTATAAAGCAATCTCAATTCCCTTCACCTATTAATCTAGGTGGTAGAGCAAGCGGTTGGCTTCTTTCAGAAATTAATCAATGGAAAGCTGAACGTATAGCAATATCACGGGGGCAGTAATGCAAAAGACAATCCCGTATAAGCCTGATCACTTCTATTTTCTGGGTTCTACTGTAAATCAAGTTTTAGGCTTTCGAGCTGCTCGCGGTACTGGCCCATGCGAAGTGATGGAAACAGAGAACGAGGGCTATTATTTGGAATATGTCCCCTCTAGTAACTTAGAGCTTCAGTTCAAGTTTAAACACAATACATTGGCTAACGGTGGTAAATGCCTGGTCTACGAAATCCCCGAAACTTTCAACCTTCTTTCAGTAAGCGACAAAGCTAAGCAAATGGGGTTAGACCTATGAAATTACGAGAGCTAACAAGTAAAGAACACCTCAAACCCGAACACGTGTATATCATTGGGGATAGTGAGCATAGAGTACTCGGTTTTCTTGAAGTGTTACGCGTGGCCCGTCAGCCTATAGAGCAATTCACAGTTAACAACTTAATATACCTCTGCTACCCACCAGCAACCGAAATCAATCAGCTACCAAGGGAAGTCATTAACTTACCTTGTGGCGCTACGTGTGTGGTGCATTGGCTAACCTTCAAAGCAAAAAAACGAAAACCCCAAAAGCCTGTAGCCCTTTTCTCAGCTCATGTGAAATCGCAATCAATGAGCAGAATAAACAAAGCTAAGTCTTGCAGTAAGAAGAGGTATTAATGGGTAAGTTAGATTTTAAAGGCCTAAATGAGTATGCGTTGAGTAATATTGATAGCGTATTACATCATTACTTGCCTAACGGAAAGCATGAGGGCCATGAGTACAAGCCATTAAACCCAAGAAGAGCAGACAATAAATCTGGTTCATTCAGTATTAATACCAATACAGGTGTTTGGGCTGACTTTGCAGATAGTGAAGCGAAAGGACAAGACGTTATATCTTTGGTGGCTTATGTTACAAACAAGTCCCAAGGCGAAGCATTCAAAGAGCTTAGCGATTTACTCAACTATGGTAATAGAGTCGCAACAAAGACAAATAAAAGCGCCACAAATACCCGTAGGAATAGTGAGGAATGGTTACACGTAACGCCTGTGCCGCCCGAATTTGTTAAACGTTGCTTTAAAAAACACCTAAAGCACGGCTTACCTACTTTTACATGGGAATACAGGGACGCTAACAATCAGCTCATTCTTAAAGTACTGCGCTTTGATAAACAAATAGACGGCAAAAGAGAAAAAGTATTTGCTCCGTTAGCCCTATATAGAAACCGTGATACTGGTGAAATCAAGTGGCGATGGTCTATGCCAAAAATAAACCGTCCATTGTACGGCTTACACGAACTAGCCAAGCGCCTCAAATCCACAGTAGTGCTTACAGAGGGGGAGAAGGCCGCAGACGCGGCAAAAGCATTGTTCCCTAGCTGTGTTTGTATGACGTGGCCTAATGGCTCTAAGTCTATCAGTAAGGCCGATTTCACACCGTTGGCTAGGCGCAATGTAATCATATGGCCAGATAATGATAATGCCGGTATTAAGTGCGCCAAAGAGCTTAAGAACTTACTCACTTCACTAGATGCAGCAAGCATTCGAATTATTGATTTAGACAGCTTAGCTAAAACCCCTCTTTCTGAAAGCGAAGGTGGCCCCTTATTTGGTGAAGGTTGCACGTGGCCCGATAAAGCGGATGCCGCAGACGCTATTGAGGTAGGCTGGGGCGCTACACACTTAGAAGCGTTAAAGAAAAGTGGTGAACTATTCATAAAAGAGGCGGTTACACACGCCCCTAGCGATATTAAGCCTAACGTGCCTCAAGGCTTTAAATTAACCGATAACGGTGTAGAAGCGTTTTACAAGTCTGATGACAAAGGCAATGAGATATACAAGCGAATATGTGCCCCTTTAGAACTGTTAGCCTTAACCCGTGATGCTGGTGGCTCTGGTCAAGATTGGGGTGTACTTGTGCGCTTTAAAGACTATGACGGCCAAGAGAAGCGCTTAAATATTCCTAAGCGCCTGTTTGCTACTGACGGTGGTTCAGACATTAGAAAACAATTGCTTTCAGAGGGGCTTCATATAGAGCCACGCTCGCAAGAGAAAGGAAAACTCATTGATTACCTTAACTGCCCTGACATAACCAATAGAGTAGGTTTAGTTAAAAAGTTAGGTTGGCATAAAAACGCTTTCATTTTGCCCGACCAAACAATAGGCGAAACAGAGTCACCGCTTCTCTACGACAATGAAAACGCCCGTGATTGTAAATTAAAGGCCGCTGGCGCTATATCAGATTGGCAACGTGAAATAGCGTCATATTGCGAAGGAAACCCCTTGCTTACTCTTGCTGTATCTTTGGCCTTTGCTGGCCCCCTAGTTAGCTTGATGGGGCTTTCTGAGAATGTTGGTTTTCACTTCTACGGTGACAGTTCGTTAGGTAAGTCCACGTTAATGAATGTTGCTTGTTCTGTGTATGGTAAGCCTAGCGAATTTAAAGGCTCATGGCGTACCACTGATAACGCTTTGGAAGATACCGCAGCTTTACATTCAGACATGCTATTGGCGCTCGATGAGCTGAACGAAGCTAACCCCCTTACTATTGAGGGGATCATATACATGGTTGGTAACGGTAAAGGAAAGAACCGCTCTGGCCCTGACTATGCTAAGAAAAAAACACAGCGTTGGAACCTAGCGTTCTTGTCAAACGGTGAAAAGACTATTGATGACTACTTAGGCAGCATTGGCAAAGCTGTTAATGGTGGTGTTCACATGCGTTTTCTTTCTTTGCCAGCTTCTCAGCACGAAGATGAAGCACTTAAAAAGCGTAATGGCATATACACCAATACACATAACTTTATTAACGGTGCTGCATTGTCTGACCACTTAAACAAGGCGTGTGAAAAGTACCACGGTGAACCGTTCTTAGAGTTTATCAAGCAATTAACCAGTACCGACTTAGGCGAACTAAATAAAGTACATCATGCAGAGATTGCAACATACAGAGAACGTGTGCTTGGTAATGATGCAGGTGGACAAGCGGTAAGGGCCTTTCAAAAATTTGCGTTGGTGGGCTTAGCTGGTGAGCTTGCTTCAACTTTTGGCATTACTGGATGGAGCGAGGGCCATTCTATTCAATCGGCTATATCGTTGTTTAAAATGTGGGTAGATATTCGCGGTGGTACTGGGAACGTGGAAGAAATACAGCTTCTTAATCACCTGGCGAAGCAAATAAAGCTTTATGGTGAAAAGCACTTTAAACGGTGGGATAGAAGAGGGGCAAAAGACCCTATGGTCATTGATGAGCACGTACCATCTAAATTAGAAATGTGGGGCTATAGAGAGCAAATTACTATTAGGCACCCTGACAAAGACGCCACTACAGACCATATGTATTACGTCTATAAAGATATTTTTATGGATGTCATGTGTAAAGGGTTTGATGGTAAGAGGGCCGCTCGACTGCTTAGAGACCTAGGCGTTTCTATGCTTAGACCGTCAGAGTTAGAACGTAAGAAGCTAAACACCTCTGAAGCTCTACCTAATGCTGGTGGTAAGTCTCAACAGGTGATTAAGTTCAAGGCATCTTCACTCTTTGAAGCTGTAGATAGAATGGCTTTAAGCGATAGTGAACAAGACGAAGCTGAACATGCTAAGTCAGCCTGATTATGTGTATATATCAATGGATGATGCTTAATATACTAAGCCTGTTTAGATATACAGGTTTAGTATTGTTACATGCAATTAACTACCTAAGTGCATTGCTCCAACTGCTCATTTCTTTCTCTGTAAGCACCTATAACACACCATCTATCTTATTAAATTTGCACTATGCAGTACCTATTTGCACTTTGTTTATAGCCGTTTGCAGTAGTGCAAATTCTAAATATGTACTTATAAACATAGGGTTACAACTCCCGTTTGCACTATTTGCACTTTTTGCACTCTATTTTCTAGGTCAGGGGTTCGTCCCTTCTACCCTGCGCAACGGGGCATAACGCGCTTTCAGTTGTAAAGACTTCTAAACAGACTTCACACAAGTGAAGTGCAATGGTGTAAACCCACCACCATAACCTTTGCCAACAAACTCACTTCACAATGCTATTTGCCTATGCTTTTTCACGGGTCCTTTTGGAAAGGGGGGGGTGTACGGCACACGGAACCGCGTATCTTTAACAGCTATAGAAAATTTCAAAGGGGGGTTATATTTTAATTGAGATAACTTCATTAAAATCATTGGTTTAAATGATATGTAAATTCATACTTAGTTCGATTTATATGCTTTGGCTCAATTTAATGGTGGGCACATTGCACCGTTAAATTGAATGTTTGCACTAAGGTATTGTATACCAGACCTAATTTATAAATATTACTCAAAGGGTAACTGAGTTTTACCTCGTTATGGTTGTCCATACCCAATACAACAACACCAAAATATAGTGTGTCGAATCGGGCTTCTCTTCGCGTGAAAGCAAAAAGTTAAGGGGCACGGGGTTAGATAGGCATATTTCTACTGCAAAAAGTGCAAAAAGTGCAAAAAGTGCAAATGATAGAAATAACTGTATATTTATCAGTTGAATATTGTGTTTGCACTTTTGATTAACGTTTAAAGTAAAGTGCAAATTTAGAAACGATAGTGCAAATTTTTAAGGGCCGAAATATGCTTTTGATAAAAGGTGTAAAGATATGACTGAGTGGGGCTACGGGTTAGTAGTATTGGTGCATGGGCTCATTGCAGCGTATTTATTAACTTATATCAAAAAAAAGGCTAGTGACCTGGCTACAAAGGAAAACCTAGAGGACTTAAAATTACAGCTGCATGAGACAACTACTGTGGTGAAAAGTACCGAACAGCACATAATGTCTGACGTATGGGTAGCGCAGAAAAGGTGGGAAATTAAGAAAGAGTTTTACTCTAATGCACTAGCCAATTTCGAAATAATACTTGATGCGCTCAAAGTCGTCGAGAACAGTCTAAAGCCCAGTGAAAATGACAGGCCGCAACCATCAAAAACATTGGTTAGTGAAAAAGAAAAGATGATTAAGTCTGCCAATTCAATGCTTGAAAATGAAGTGAAAACTATCGGTACTCTGTTTCTTGATAAGGAAGTGCTAAGCGCAATAGACAGGTACCTTAAAGCGGAGGAAAGGAGACAGGCTAAAATTGATTTAGAGCTTCTTGATCCCGACTGCACAGACCCAAGTGTGGGTGAAGAATACCATAGCTGGTCCTCCTATATATGCCACCAGCTTGCTGAGTGCATAGAAGCTCATAGGCTGCTAGTGGAATACGCCAGAGAAGATCTACAAGTGATGTGGCAAAGTGATAACAGGCATTCGAAAAATTACGACAAATAGGAAGCAAATTAATGGAAAAAATACGGGTTACCACGTTTAAAGGTTCCACTGAATCATTTTGCGAAGTATTAGACGAAGCGCAGCTCAAACATAGCAAAGTATTTCATCTATCTGAAAGCGTAATGGCTTCCGGATTAACCATAGAGATTATATTGCACGGCGGCTTTGGGGCACTGGCTGTGGCTTGTTTGGCGTGGGTTCGTTATAAGAAAAATAGGCGTATTAATATCAGAACCAAAGAAGGTACCAGTGTTTGGTTAGAAGGTTATTCAGCAGAGGACGCTACAAAAATCTTGGCGCGAGCTGAAAGTATCGCTGTTATAGAAACGGAGCCGAGTGAAAGCTCGAAAGAAAGAGCTACAAAATAATACCGTTTCGCTATATAAAGTTAATTTTTTATAACCACCAGCGATACCTTAATTATGTAAGGCAAAGCAAGTTAATTGGTGCTACATTTGGTGCTATAAATGATGAGGGTTATATAAAATAGATAGTTAAATCAATTTGTTAGGTTTGTTTTTTAACTTCGGCCCCGGCACCATTTCATAGTTTTTAATAGTTTCTTGGCTCTACCCCATAAACGGGGGATCAGCATTCACCTTACACGATTGATAACACCATCCCATCCGCAATGGGGGCTCTACCCCATAAACGGGGGATCAGCATTCACCTTACACGATTGATAACACCATCCCATCCGGTAACCGGCATAGCACAATGGGTCATCACTCTTATTCGATAATTTTCAAAGTTTCTAAAACCATACGCTCTTCTCGATATCATTTCCATTTTGTTGTGGAAGCCTTCAGTGATCCCGTTGTTTCGTGTAAAGCGCCACATGGCGATGATAGGTTGCAACCACGAAGTTAAGGTTTTGGCCAGTGCACGAAGTGGACTGTGATGTAACTGTTCAAGCAAGTCTAAGAACCTCGGTAATGTCTTCTCCATTCGTTTTTCATTCATAGTCTTTAACAGCATATACCTGATGAGCTTCTGTTTGACCTCATACAGTGTTTTTAACACTGGATAGTCAACTAAGTAGCGTTGTAGGTTGCTGTTATTCTCTTCGCTTAAATGCCATTGATGTCGTCGCATCAAACTAAGTAAACCCCGATTCTTACGTCCTTCAGGATGGTGTTGCTGCCACGCTTTTAAGAAATGATGGTTTATCAAGCGCACTACATGAAAACGGTCAGCGACTATCGTAGCATTAGGGAAATAGCGTTTGGCAATACCACGATAGGTTTCCGATAAGTCCATCGCGATGAGCTTAACGTTCTCTTTATTGGGAAGGTGGCGCAAGTACGAGCGTAAACTTAATTCAGAACGTCCCAGTTTTACATCAAACACACTACGATGTCGTAAATCTACAAACGTCGTCGCATAACCCTTCTTACGGGTAAAAAAGTGTTCATCTATCCCCAACATCTCTGGGCAGGGTCGACTGATAATCTCTTTATATTTTTGGCTGATGTGTGATTGGTACCAACGCTCTACCGTAGTGGGACTAATGCGATGTGTGCGAGAGATACCACGTTGCGTAACACCACCGTGATGCGCCTCAAAGACTTCTAAGCGAAAGCACTCCGATGCCCGGTAGCGTGGCCGGATCCCAACAAAAGGGTGCCTGAAATAACGACCACAGCATCGACAATGATATTTAGGCACCTTTAAATGTAGCGTTAGCACCTGATTACCTTGGCGCGTGTGCTTCACAGTGCGCTTATGTGTGGCTTTTATGCGTAAATGTCGACTCTCACAATGCTTGCATAGCGGCTTTTTAGTGGGCTTTGCCCACACTTCAATAAAATCATGTCGATGAACACGTTCTATTTCTAACTCACTTATGCCTAAAATAGTACCTGCGTGGGACATCTGTACTCTCCATTAAATGATTCTTCGCAAAATCAGTTTAATGAATGCGGATGTCCCCCGTTAATGATGAAGAGCCAAAATTGATAAGATAATAGCGCTCTTTTATCACAAATTACTATGGTAAAATCCCTAAAAATTTTTGCCAAAGACGCACTATCTTGAATTCTGTTATGTCACTTCGTTTAGACGAGTTATCTCGTGCTGAACGTCCATTCTACGCACGTGGGAGTAAAGTAGTTCGCTGCGACGCGTGTTTGCTTCCAACGCAAAACTGTATTTGTGAATTTAAGCCTGAAGCTGGCACAGATGTGGCGGTTTTGTTTTTAATGTACAAAGGCGAATACTATAAACCTACCAATACGGGTCGTTTGATAGCGGATGTGGTTAAAGACAACCACGCGTTTTTATGGAAACGAACTGAACCTGATGAAGCGTTACTCAAACTGCTAAGCGACGACAAATACTTTCCCATTGTGGTATTTCCACACGAATATGCTGCAGCTGAACGCTGTATTGACGCTCCACCATTGAATACAGGGAAAACGTTACTATTTATTTTCTTGGATGGAACCTGGCGTGAAGCAAAGAAGATGTTTGTAAAAAGCCCATACTTACATAATTTTCCTGTATTGGGCGTTAGCATGGAAGTGGCTTCAGACTATTTGCTTAGAGAGTCTACCCATGATTTCCAACATTGCACGGCAGAGGTAGGTATTAGCGTTTTAGCACTTGCTGAACAAAAGCAAGGGGCTCAAACGCTAGCGCATTATTTTAGTGTGTTCAGGCGGGAATACTTAAAAGGTAAGCCCCATTTACAGCATAAACTCGCGTTTGCAGAGTCGCAGGTTAAAGACAACATCTAAAAAGTGTCACTTTTATTTGCGAAAGTATTGTTTTACATCCACTATTTTATATTAAAGAAAAACGGAGAAAGCGAATGGCATCAGTTACTTTTCAAGGCAACACAGTTACAACTAAGGGGCAGTTACCAGAAGTAGGTACAGCTGCGCCAGACTTTACTCTAGTAAAGGCAGATTTGGGCGAAGTAACGCTGTCAGAACTTGCAGGGAAAAACGTAGTTTTGAATATCTTCCCTTCAATCGACACAGGCACTTGCGCGATGTCAGTGCGTAAATTTAACGAAGAAGCTGCAAAATTAGATAATACAACCGTTATCTGTGTGTCAGCAGACCTGCCGTTTGCTGCGGGCCGTTTCTGTGGCGCAGAAGGCATCGAAAACGTTCTTACAGGCTCTACCTTCCGCTCAACCTTTGGCGATGATTACGGTGTAACATTCGAATCAGCACCGTTAACAGATTTACTGTCGCGCTCGGTTGTCGTTATCGATAGTGAAGGTAAAGTGGTTTATACAGAGCAAGTAGCAGAAACTACTGAAGAACCAAATTACGAGTCTGCTATTGCTGCATTAAGCTAAGAAGGTCGCTTAGTCGTAAACAAAAACTAAATGTTTAATGTGAATCAACACATACCGTCTAGTTTTTAACTCGGTATCACAGGGCGCCCACTTATATGGGCGCTTTCCAGGAGGATGTAATGGCAACAGTATTGCTATCAATAGGCGAGCTAGCCAATGCAATGCAACAAAAGCCAGTTACGCTTGTAAGAGCGTTGATGGATGATCCCGTTTCAAAAACACCAGATACACGAACGGCAATGGTATTGCCTGCGTCAGTGGATTTTGATCTCGATAGCGAAGGAAGCGATCACACTACAGGTTTACCACACAGTATGCCATCAGCTGAAGACCTTGCTATTTATCTTGGTAATCAGGGCATAACAGCGAATACGCCCATAGCGGTATACGATACCCGAGGTATTTATTCTGCGCCTAGAGTGTGGTGGATGCTTAAAGCACTTGGGCATAAAGATGTATATATATTAAATGGTGGCCAACCTGCATGGGAGGGGGCTGGGCTTCCCGTTTCAGAACAACAGCAGTATGGGAAACTTACCTACCAAGCAACACCTCGACCTGGGTGGTTTGCAAACTCTAGCGCAGTGCTTCAAGCTATAAACACCGAAGCGCAATTGCTTGATGCGAGAAGTGCCCCGCGCTTTAAAGGTGAAATTTCGGAGCCTCGAGAGGGAGTGCGCTCAGGACACATGCCAGGCGCGTTCAATGTTCCTTTCGATACATTAGTAAAAGACGGCCATTTCTTACCTGTAGATGAACTTAATGCTGTTTTTGCACAAGCAAAAGTCGATTTACGTAAACCTATTATATGCACGTGTGGTTCAGGCGTTACCGCTTGTATCATTGGTGTTGCAGCTCTTATGTGCGGCGCTACGCAAGTTTCGGTATATGATGGTTCGTGGTCTGAATGGGGCGCTAAGACTCAGTACCCTGTAGTTAAAGGCGTGTAAAAGCATAGAAGCCGTGAAGTGCTGAAATCATTTATGTGCGATGTATGCCTAAGCACGATATTATCGCGAATTACAAAATAAACTGAATCACTCGCTTTATTGGAACAGAGTAAAAATAACCTGATGTCAGCTAATCAATCCTTACCCAATATTGTTATTCTCACCGGTGCGGGCATCTCCGCTGAATCTGGGTTAAAAACGTTTCGCGATAATGACGGCCTTTGGGAAAATCACAGCGTTGAAGAAGTCGCTACACCCGAAGCGTTCGAACAAAACCCCAGCTTGGTTTATCGCTTCTATAACGCGCGGCGAGCACAGCTTCAACAAGATGATGTTTTGCCCAACGCAGCACACATGGCGCTTGCTAAACTCGAGAAAGCCTTCGGTCATAAGCTAACGTTGGTGACGCAAAATGTAGATGACTTACATGAGCGTGGGGGAAGTGAGTCGGTTTATCATATGCATGGTAAACTACTGTCGGCCCGCTGTGCTATTAGCCAGCAATCTTTTGATTGGTGTGAAAGCTTTGATCACACCACTAAGTGCCCCTGCTGTAACAGAGTCACCCTGCGACCGGATATCGTATGGTTTGGCGAAATGCCTATGTATATGGAAGAAATATACGATGCGCTCTCACAGGCCGATGTATTTATAGCTATTGGTACATCGGGTAATGTGTATCCCGCTGCTGGCTTTGTTCAGATTGCTAAAGAAAATGGGGCACACACAATAGAAGCGAATTTAGAACCAGGTGTATCCAATGCCTTGTTTGACGAATCACTCACCGGTCCTGCCTCGCGTATAGTTCCGCAATGGGTTGATGAAATAATTTCAAAATATGCGCTGTAGGAGGCGCAAAACATGCAGTATATGAACGAATTTCTTACCATTGCACTGGTACATCTTGTGGCTGTTGCTAGCCCGGGACCTGACTTTGCGGTGGTTGTTCGAAACAGCGTTGCCTATGGTAGACGTATAGCCATGTACACTAGTGTCGGTATTGGACTAGCAATCTTATTGCATGTTGCTTATTCGCTAGTAGGGCTAAGCGTGGTAATTGCTACTACGCCTTGGCTTTTTACCACTTTTAGCTACGCTGCTGCTGCTTATTTACTTTATCTTGCTTTCGGAGCGCTTAGAAGCGGCCCCGTAAAGCAGAAGCAGGATATAGATGCAGAAAAGAAGACATCACAAATCTCGGCGAAACGTGCCGTTTGGATGGGTTTTCTGACAAACGGACTTAATCCTAAAGCGACGTTGTTTTTCCTTTCACTTTTTACTGCCATCATCAGTATTGATACGCCATTTAGCGTAAAGCTTGGTTACGGTATCTACTTAGCATTTGCCACGGGGTTATGGTTTTGTTTTCTTTCCTTCCTTTTAAGTACCAGTAAAGTCGCCGAACTTATTGGCAAAAAAGGCTATTGGTTGGATAGGGCTATGGGCGTGCTTTTAGTCGGGTTAGCAGCTAAGTTGGTGTTGGGTTAACTTTTGTTTATTACACAAGCAGGCATTTATTTTTGTGAATTGGTATAATCGCGCCGATTTTTCTAAAAATATAAGAGAGTTGTGTGAAAGACGTAAACCCAGACCGCCTGAACAATACGTTGTCTAAACAGTATCAATTCGATACTAAAGGTCTTTTGCGCCGCGCTGCCGGTTTAACAAAAGCTAATTTTTCATCATTGTTTCAAGGTAGCCTTGTTTTATTCTTGACCTTTGTGATGCTTGGGGTAATTGCCCAACAGTACATTACCATCAATGACGACGGTAGCTATGTATTCGAGCACCAGTCTATTATCCAGATTGTGGCAATCTGCATTGTGGCGCCGTTACTTACGGGCTTATACATGATGGGCGTTTTTATAGCGCGAGGCGTAAAAACATCGGTTTTTACGGTATTTCAGTTTTTCCCCCTTATATTTCTGGTTGCGTTAACCCAGTTAGTTAGCAGTATTCTTGTGCAGTTAGGCATGATGTTGGTTATCTTACCAGGCGTGTATTTTTATCTAGCGTCGTCTTTTTCTCTTATGTTAGTGGCCGACAGAAAACTAACCCCAATAAGCGCAATTATTCTTTCATGCAGAGTATTCAACGCGTACTGGGCTCAAATTGCCAGTATCTTCGGTGTGCTCTTCTTACTGTTTGTTTCGGTACCACTGACGTTCGGGGTTTCCCTTATTTGGGTGTTACCTTTTTATTTTAGTATGATGGGATTGCTCTATCAGGAACTGATTGGCGAGCAAGGAGTGAGCACGGAAGCATCTGTAAATGATGTGAATGAGTCGAGCTTCGATGCATAAACGAGAAACCTTTAAAATTGTCCTTATAACGCTAGGCGTTTTGGCGGTCATTGTCATTAACGCCATTATTTTTACTAAGGACGAGCCAGATATTTTAGACATACCGCAAACGGTAGAAGCGAAAAAACCGGTGCCTGACTTCTCAGTTTATAGTGACGTAAAAGAAAAAAAAGAGGCTTTTTTTAATTATCTACGGCCCGAGGTAGAGAAGCAAAATGCCTACTTACTTACCTTAAGACATTATGTACAAACCTTGTATAGGAAGGCGTTAGTCAACGAATCGCTTTCAGAAGATGACATGGCTAGGCTTGAATGGCTTGAAGAAGAGTATCGGGTAAAGTCTACACAGCCCTTAAAAACCAAACTATTGGCCTTACTGCAGAAAATTGATGTTTTACCTGAAGAGCTGGTACTTGTTCAGGCTGCGAATGAATCTGCATGGGGAACAAGCCGGTTTGCAAGAAAGGGCTACAACTTTTTCGGTTTGTGGTGTTTTTCAAAAGGGTGCGGTTTCGTCCCAAATCGCCGAAATGCCGGCGCCTCACACGAAGTGGCTAAGTTTGATAGCCTGTCTCGCGCTACGTACACCTATATGCGTAACCTCAACAGACACGATGCCTATGCTGATTTACGAGAGATACGCAGCCGACTGAGAGCTAATCAATTACCCATTACTGGTGTTGCATTGGCTGAAGGGCTAATGAATTATTCCGAGCGAGGAGCCGCTTATGTTGAAGAGCTTCAAACAATGATCCTATTTAACGAGGAGTTTTTATCCGAATGATACGCGCTGCATTATTTCTTGCTTCATCTCTGTTTGTCGGTTTTGCTAGTACATCCGTAACGGCTGAAACGATAGATGTAGAGTACAGCCGTTTCTACAGCCATGTTAAAAAGCTAGATAACGAAGATACCCAAGCGCTTCAGTTTGCGTTTGGTTTTGTCCGAGTAGGTGAAGGGCGTTTATGCGAGGTTAACGGTGCATCTATCGTTACCGATAAAAAAACAATGCCATTAGAAGTTACAGATGAAGGACGTTTTACCGTACCCACTGAAAAAGCACTGAAATTGGCTAATGCACTGGTACGTATTGATTTAAACGAACGTGCGAACGTTTGTGATATGTCGGTGCAGCTTGAAACCAAGCCAGAATACCTTAAACAGTATTACAAAAAAGAAGAACTCAGTTTCTTGTATGAACAGTATGAAGCCTTTTTCAATGAAATGGGGAGCTTTTTGTCTTTTATGATGCCGTCGGTGAAGGGCTTAATGATTCAGTTCGAAGATAAAAATTTAGATTTCGTCACGCCGCAGGGTGTACAAATTAACAATGGTGTTTTGCATTTAGAGCAAGAGTGGATAAATGAGGCGAAAGGCTTAACGCTGCCTCAAGCGCCGCTGCGTGTAACAGCTATGGCGTCTAGTTAATCTACCTTTTGGACAATTAGGTATCAGGTTAGCAACTGATACCTAATTTGCTCAGCAACCCGCGCGATGGTTTCTTCGCCCTTTGCGCACAGTTCTTCCGCCCTATGAAACTCCATAATACCCACATCAGTAAGCTGAGGTTCGATAAGTATATCTGGCGGATCGCCGGCTAAACGTGAACGGGTAACGCGGGCTTGAAGTATCTCAAGTGAGCTACTCATTACGCTCATAATTCCTGGTGGGTTTCGCTTATTCACCTTTGCAGGAACTTCGGTAAATTCTTCTTCGACTTTTTCAATAACATCGGTCGCGATACTTTCTTCAGTCTTCACATCATCAGAAGCATTAACCTGAAGCTGCTCTTCATTTTCCTCTGATGCTTTGTCATCTTTACTGTCTGGCGAAAACCATTGACGCAATACGTTTTGGCTTTTAGTAAAAAAGTCTTCGGTTTTACGTTGGTTTTCTTCGTGATCTTGCCTTAACTTTTCTAATCGAAGCGGGCGAAAATCGGCGTTAAGATTAACTGCAATTACAAAGTCTGCGCCTAACTGTCGACACAGGTTAACCGGTACAGGGTTAACAACTGCGCCATCTACTAACCAGCGATCACCATGTGCCACGGGCGTAAAAAGTGCCGGAATAGCGCAAGATGCTTGAATGGTGTCGCCAATAGGACCTGAATTAAATACCACTTCACGTCCTGTATATAGGTCAGTCGCCACTGTTGCAAAGGGCTTAAGCATTTCTTCATACGAGGAAACACAAAACTCGCTAGCAAGCTTGTCAAAAACTTTTTGTCCGCTAGCAATGCCGCCTCGCCTGAGCCCTACACCCATAAGCGCGAGCACCTGCCAGTCGCTAAGCGAACAGGCCCATTCTTTTAAACCTTCTAACTTGCCACTTGCGTAGGCAGCGCCAACATAAGCACCGATCGAGCAACCAGCTACAACGTCAATTTTAACGCCAAGCTTTTCCAACGCTTCAATTATACCAATGTGAGTCCAGCCCCTTGCGGCACCGGCACCTAACGCAAGTCCAATTTTCATTTACTTTGGTTCCATAATATTTACTACCTCGATAGCG
Organism: Alteromonas macleodii; assembly: GCF_903772925.1. NCBI lineage: Bacteria > Pseudomonadati > Pseudomonadota > Gammaproteobacteria > Alteromonadales > Alteromonadaceae > Alteromonas > Alteromonas fortis. The sequence goes on along the minus strand of NZ_LR812090.1, from coordinate 2,383,009 downwards.
TTATCTTCATCGTTAAGATCTGCACTATTTTCTGTAGTAAAAGAAGGTTCATCAAATCCGATATCACCATCTGCAACGGGGCCGTCTTGGGTGGCAATAGACTTAAAGTCATAAAGGTTACTGTCTACAAGGTGTGAAGGGGCCACGTTTTGAAGCGCGCGGAACATTGATTCAATACGACCTGGGAAACGGCGGTTCCAGTCTTGAAGCATTGCTTTGATATTCTGACGCTGTAGATTTTCCTGTGAACCACAAAGGTTACACGGAATTATTGGGAACTCAGCGGCTTGTGAATATTTCAAAATGTCCTTTTCGCTACAGTAAGCTAGTGGACGAATAACAATATGTTCGCCGTTATCACTAACCAGTTTTGGTGGCATAGATTTTAGCTTACCACCATGAAACATATTTAAGAAGAAAGTTTCTAGCATGTCGTCACGATGGTGACCTAATGCAATTTTAGTCGCGCCTAACTCTTTCGCTGTACGGTACAAAATACCACGACGCAAACGAGAACAAAGCGAACAGGTCGTTTTCCCTTCAGGAATTTTGTCTTTAACAATAGAGTAGGTGTCTTCTTCTACAATCTTGTAGTCAACGCCAATGCTGTCTAAGTACTCGGGTAAGATATGTTCGGGAAAACCAGGTTGCTTTTGGTCAAGATTTACCGCAATAATATCAAAATGAATAGGCGCAATCTTCCTTAAAAACAATAGAATATCAAGCATGGTATAGCTGTCTTTACCGCCAGATAAACACACCATGACCTTGTCGTTGTTTTCAATCATACCGAAATCGCCAATGGCCTTACCCACGTTGCGACGAAGTCGTTTTTGAAGTTTGTTGAAGTTGTACTTTTGCTTACTTTGCGCGGCGTTTAACGTCGGCGCGTCAGCACTGCTTGTGCCTAAACTCATAATTAACTAGCTTGGTTTGTGATAAAGGCGCCATTATACATTAAAGCGCCTTTTCGAGACTATGGCTGTGTGGTTAAATTTATCCAGAAACGTTAAGTACTGATTAAAGCGTATGTGGCTAAGCCCCAGATTTTAACCGCTAAATGCGCAGTTTTTTATGAAAAACGCCCATCGCCGACTCGCCATTTATCGCCACCAAGTGTCTTGATATGCAAGCGCAATTAAGTCGTTAACTACACGGTTATCGGTGATTCAAATCCATCAGGCTTAATTGCTAATACGTCACAATTCAGTTCATCGATAACGTGTTCGGCAGTATTGCCAATAAGCGCTGCTGAAATACCCACCCGTCCCACTGTGCCTATTACAACTAACTCTGCATCGAGTGTTTTTGCTACTTGTGGGATAACTTTTTCAGGTAAGCCTTCTTTCACCACACATTTATTATCTGGTATACCGTATTTGAGTGCGTGACTACGCATTTCCTTCATATGATGGTTTTTTACCGCATCGTGATACGTGTCTGGGTCAAACTCCGGCACTTCGATGGCAATGTTGAGTGGTGTTGAAGGGTAGCTGTTGACTAAATTAACGTTACCTTTCAGCAAAGACGCATAGTCATTCGCGATTAATGTAAGCTTGTCGTTTAGTGCAGCGTGTTCATCATCTTCGCTCCCTACGTTCACTGCAGCAATGATTTCACCGCCTTCTGGCCAATCATGTTCTTTCACGAGTAGAACAGGGCGAGGGCATTTGCGCATTAAGTGCCAGTCCGTAGGTGTAAAGATCACTGAGGCAAGGTCGTCATGTTTTTTAGTAGCTTTTACTACTAAGTCGATTTGGTTATTAAGGGCGTAATAAATAATCGACTCATAAGCACGGTTGTTCCACTCAACCACAATATCGGTCTCTGAAAAGCCTTGTTCTTTTAGCTGGGCAGATAGCCATTTGGCGTGTTCTTTTGTAACGGCATCGCGCATTGATTCACGTTCGTCGGGGCTAAGCATGGTTGTCATATCGTAAGACAAATCATATACCACCATCATAGCGGTAACCGTGGCGCCGGTTTTTGATGCAAGTTCATAGGCACGGCTTAGGGCAGGCTGGTTGTCGCGTTCCGCGTCCACCACGGCAAGAATTCGTTTACACTCAATCATAACGTCTCCTCAACTACAAAGCTTTGTATGGCTGTCGACATCGATATTTTTTCAAAACAGTTTATAAAAACCATTTACATTAACTATAAACGACATTTAAAAAAACGTGAGTTGTTTTGGATCAAGGCGTAAATAATTCGTTGATAAACAAAAAAGGCTACACTGAATTTTACGGGAGCTTTCATGCTCAATGGATGGATATTGTGTAACTCACTAAGGGAATACAGTGAAATTTTAAAGATTAAAACTAAAAAGCGCGCATGTAGCGCGCTTAAGATAAAAGAAGAATAAATTAACCGTTACAAACTACGCTAGGGCCATTTAACGCCTCTAGCTTGGTATTTAACCGGTCAAAATCCAAAATAGAGATCAATTTACCGTCTACCTTGATAATGTTTTCCTTCTGAAAACGACTTAATAGACGGCTAATGGTTTCTATCGTTAAGCCTAAATAGTTGCCGATTTCGTTTCGGGTCATAGTTAGGTGAAACTCTCTGTGCGAAAAGCCACGCTCTTCAAAACGCTGGGAAAGGTGTGATATAAAATACAGCAAACGCTCTTCAGCAGTACGCTTGTTTAAAAGCATGATCATGTCGTGATCTTGTTTTATCTCAGCGCTCATAAAGCTCATGATCTGATGGCGTAGTTTGGGAAATTGAACCGACATTTCATCAAGTGTGTCATAAGGCAGTTCACACACCATGGCGGTTTCTAGCGCAGAAGTGTAACTTTGATGCTTACTTTCACGCAGGGCATCAAAACCAATAATATCACCCGGGAAGTGGAAGCCGGTGATTTGCTCTTCACCTTCTTGATTAGTTACAAATGATTTAAAAGAACCTGTTCTTACCGCAAAAAGGGAACGAAATTTATCGCCAGTTTGAATGAGCGTATCGCCTTTATGAAGCGGCTTTTTGCGCTCGATTATATCGTCAAGAGATTCAATTTCTGTTTTGTTTAGTGCAACGGGTAAACACAGGTGACTAAAGCTACAGTTTTGACAGTGAATAGAAAATTGGCTTCCTTTGCTCATAATGCTTGCTCTTATAAAGACCCCACGACAATAATACACCTATTTTTAAACGATTGCGCCATGAATAAGATAGGCTGCATATATGGCCATTATTACTGCGATGAGTTGTCTAACGTGACTGTTTTGAAAACTACTAACAATATACTGACTGCCTGCACTTGCTGCGAGTAGCGTTGGCAAAGTACCTAAACCGAAGAAAAACATCACGGCGGCGCCTTGTACTGCATTGCCCGCAGCCAAAGACCAAGTAAGTGTTGAATACACTAATCCACAAGGTAACCAGCCCCAGATAAACCCATAAGGGATAGCGCTAAAAGGGGTTTTGAACGGTAAAAAACGCTTAGATAATGGCTGCAGTTTAGAAAACAATCCTTTTCCAGCGTTTTCCAATACCGTTAAACCCGTCCACCATTTACCTAAATAACAGGCTAGCAACAACAGCATAAGGCCGCTAAGCAAAGATAGGGCATAGTTGGCAAGGGGCACGTAGTCGGCGGCTATTTTTCCAAGCGCCCCAGTTAGCGCGCCAGCGATGGTGTAGCTTGCTATACGTCCTATATTGTAGGCTAGGGTATAGGGTAATGCTGAAGCACCTTTTGGTGACACCATTCTTAGCGCTGCCACTATACCCCCGCACATGCCCACGCAGTGAACACCGCCAGCTAAGCCGATAAGAAAGGCTGAGAAATAATTAATCCCCTCCATGCGACTCTTGGCTTTTATCTACTTTACTATCCTGAAATTGCTTGCGTTGCTCAGCGAGCTTTTTTTCCTCAGGCGGAAGGTCATCATCAAACAAAATACTGTAACCCTGACGGTCTAAATCTTCAAACTGATTGGTTTTAACCGCCCAGAAGAATATCACAATTGCCACAGCTACTATGATGATCGCGATTGGTATTAAAACGTAAATTATGCTCATACTATTTGCCCAGAAGTCGCGTAGAGTTTGTCACTACTATGATACTGCTTAATGACATTCCAACAACCGCCATCCACGGTGAAAGCAGGCCTGTTACGGCGAAGGGTAAGATCAGCACATTGTAACCTAACGACCAACCAATATTTTGTCTTATTTTTTGTTTCACTTGGTGCGAGGTTTTAATTAACTCCGGCACAGAAAGTAGCTGGTCGCCTAGCAATATCACGTCGGCAGCAGTCTTCGCAACATCTGTCGCATTACCTACTGCTATCGCTACATCGGCACTAGCAAGCACTGGCGCGTCATTAATACCATCGCCCATCATCATTACCTTGGAGCCCGATTGCTGCATAGCTTGAACCGTTTCGTATTTCTGTTCTGGGGTAAGGCCCCCTTTAGCGGTGGAAATTGGTAAAGGTTTCGTTAGGGAGTCGACGTTTTGCTGTGTATCGCCGCTTAATACAGCTAGGGTATGACTTTTTGCCAATATATCGAGGGTTTCTTGGGTATCGTCACGCAGTGAGTCACGAACTTCAAAAGCCGCCATAATACGGCCTTTGACGGTAAGAAACACATTAGCCGAGGGGTAACCCTCGATAAATGATTGCTGTGATTCGTGAACACTGAATGCTGCTGAGCCCATGCAAAATAGTGTGTCATTAATTTCACCGCTAATTCCACCACCTGGCGTGACTGTAAAATTGGACACTTTGTGTATGGTGTTGCCGTTTGACGTTTTATCACCGCTAACGGCCTTATTATCGCTAAAGGCTTTATCCCCGCTAAAGGCTTTAGCAATAGGGTGCTCAGAGCGAGATTCAAGTGCGCGTGCAATGGAAAACGCGCTGTCGCTGTCTACGCCGTCAGCATACCAGGCGTTTGATATAGTGAACTTACCTTGTGTAAGCGTACCGGTTTTGTCGAGCGCGATAGTGTCAATGCCAGTTATTTGCTCAAGAGCATCGGCTCGCTTTAGCAAAATGCCTTGTCTGTTTAATTTCGCCATAGCGCAAGTGAGCGCTGATGGTGTGGCTAACCCTAAGGCGCAAGGGCAGGTTGCTACTAGCACCGAAATGGTGATCCAAAATGCATCAACACTGCCGTTATAGGCCCAAAAGGTGTAGGTTAACGCTGAAATCAGCAGTACCGCAGTCACAAAATATCGAGAAAAATTATCGGCTATTTGCGCGGCCTTGGGTTTGCTGGCCATCGCACTTGCTTGAAGCCTCACAATTTGATTTACCAGCGCATTTTTAAGTGTTTGCGTAACAGTAATGGTAAGGCTGCCGTCCTGACATACGGTACCACCATATACAACGCTGTTGTTTGTCTTGCGCACAGGGTTAAATTCACCCGTTAGCATAGACTCATCAACCGCAGCGTTACCTTCTGTTACCAGCCCATCAATGGGAATTGTCTCACCGGGCTTAACTAGCACTACATCGTTCACTTTTAGTTGCTTTGCTAAGCATTCAGTAACGCTGCCATCTGGCATTAATTTAGTCGCTGACACAGGAACATACTGCATCATATTGGCAGAAATCTGCGCCGCTCTGTGTCGACTGCGATGTTCTAAGAATCGGCTAAGCAACAGCAGAAAAATGAACATACAAATGGATTCGAAATACACTTCGCCTTGTTCTAGCATGGTAGAGCGAATACCGGCAATATAGGTACCAAATATGGCAAGCGTAACAGGTACATCCATATTAACTGTTCGTGCGCTTAGCGCTTTAGCTGCACCGACATAGAAGGTGCTACCAGAATACAGTACAACCGGGGTGGTGAGTGTAAGGGCAACCCAGTAAAAATACTGTCGTGTTTCTAATTCGATGGCGCCAAACCAATCAAAATACAGCCCCGTCATTAGCATCATCACCTGCATGGTCATGATACCTGCTAGCCCTAACTTCTTAAGAAAGGTCTTTTGTTCGCGTTTATAGCTGGCTTCGTGCTCATCAGGGTGAAATGGAGAGCCAATATAGCCGATACGTTTCAGCGTAGAGAGAATTTGGCTAAGCTTAATTTGAAACGGTGACCAAGTAACTAAAGCCCGACGCTCTTGAACATTTACAGCTACTTGCTTAATGCCTTCAACTTTCGATAATTGCTTTTCAATAAGCCAGCCACAGGCAGCACATGTAATACCCTCAAGTGTCAGCTGAATTTGCTTATCTTGCCCTTCTTCAAACACAAACTCTTCCTGAAGGGAAGGGTCGTCATAGACTTTGAGTTTATCTAGTGTTTCTAAAATACCGTCATCAGATTTTTGTGCAGGTTCGGTCCTAAACTGGTAATAGTCTTCTAAACCATTGTTAACAATAGCTTCAGCTACCGCTAAACAACCTGGGCAGCACATATCCCGATGTTGCCCCAATATGACAGTAGTGAATTTCCCATCGTCTGCGGCTGCTACAGGCAGCCCACAATGGTAACAATCGTGCTTTGTCATTATGGATTGAACTTCATTATACCAGTATGGGGTAGATAGACCGTGTTTTGAATTTTCCAGCTATCATCAATAGGTGTGAGCGATATGCGCCATTTACCGTCTAGGTTTTCTTCAATAAAACCGCGATAAATACCGTTAGCGTCGCGACTTAGTAAAACGCTGACATCACGCTCTTCAAGCGTGACGTGATAAAAGCTTAGCTTAACCGCATTACCTTCTTGAGGAATGCCTGAATGGAACTGCAGCGCGATGCTACCGTCTTCGATGGTTAAATCGGTAGTAATATTTAAACGGCGGGCGATTGCCTCTTTGTCCAAGCGTGCATTAATTGCTTTACCTTCTTTGTAGTAATCGTCTACAACAAGGCTATCTTCAGTAGAAATAGCAAGGTTTAACAACACGCCGCCCATGATCAGGGTAATGATAGGTACGGCAATTAAAAACCAGGGCCAGAATTCTTTATACCAGGGTCTATTCATTTAATTATTTACTCGTCTTTACTTCACTAGCAAGGTCGCTAACAACATATCTATTATTACTAGTGGACAGCCGTATTCGAACTGCATAATAACGATAAATATGGTGTTGGTAATTCTCACCTACAGCGCACTAAATTTGTACGTAATGGCACTGTCTATATGGCTGTATATTCTCATAAAAAAAGCCCCGTAGTAACGAGGCTTTTTAAGATATTTAATGATTTAAATCATTAATCATTTGAAAGGCTGTAAACATACGCTGCAACAACGTGAATTTTGTCATCACCCAAGGTTTTCTTGAATGAAGGCATTACACCGTTACGACCGTAAGTAAGCGTTTCTGTTACCGCTCTGTGGCTGCCGCCGTATAGCCAGATATTGTCAGTAAGGTTTGGTGCACCAAGTGCTTGATTACCTTTACCGTCCATACCGTGACAAGCCGCACACGCTGCGAAACGTGCTTTACCTGCTTCTGCAAGCTGTGGGTCCACATCGCGACCGCTTAAACTAAGTACGTAGTTAACCACTTCTTCGATACCGTCTTCACCCATAGCATCTAGCCATGCTGGCATAGCTGCTTTACGACCAAGCGTAAGAGTTTCTACGATTTTCGCACCTGAACCACCGTACAACCAGTCGTTGTCTGTTAGGTTAGGGAAGCCGCCATTTTGACCACGTGCATCAGAACCGTGACACTGAGAGCAATTTTGTAGGAACAAACGCTGACCTACTTTGTTTGCTTCTGGGTCTTTAGCCAGTTCTTCAACAGGAACTTGTGCATACGCTTCAAAGATCGGGTCGAACTTTTCAGCTGCAAAGTCTAGTTCACGGTCATATTCTACCAGGTAGCCTTGCTCTTTAGCGTCAATACGCGCTTGAGCTGACTCTTCTAGCGATTGAATATTTTGGTTAGAGCTCTTCCAACCTAAAATACCTTCATACGCACCTAGGCCAGGATAAAGCGCTAGGTATAAAAAGCCCCAAACGATGGTCATGTAGAACATAATTGTCCACCAGCGAGGAAGTTGATTGTTCAACTCCTCAATACCATCAAATTCGTGGCCCATTGACTCACCTTCAGCTACGCCAGTCTTGTTAGACAGGCACCAGCGAAGAAGGAAGTAGCAACCAATGATCAACCCTAGGGTTATCACTGAAATCCAAATTGTCCAAAACATACTCATGAGTTCGAGACTCCTGCTAATCTTCTTTTGATTTTTCTTTTTCTTCGTCTGCAAACACTAGGTTCGCAGCTTCATCGAATTTTTTCTTGTTGCGGCTGCTAAACGCCCACCATACAACACCGATGAAGCTTACAAAGACGATGACAGTAAAAATGCTGCCTACAATTCCCTGGTCCATATTATTTCAAATGTGTGCCAAGAGATTGTAGATAAGCAATAAGGGCTTGCATTTCCGTTTTACCCTGTACTGCCGCTTTCGCACCCGCAATATCTTCGTCGGTATACGGAACGCCAAATCCACGGAATACTTCCATTTTTTCAGCTGTTAACTCGCCATTAAGCGTGTTTTCCGCAAGCCAAGGGAAACCTGGCATGTTCGACTCTGGTACCACGTTGCGAGGATTAAGCAGGTGAACTCGGTGCCATTCGTCGCTGTAACGACCACCAACACGTGCTAGGTCAGGACCAGTACGCTTAGAACCCCATAGGAAAGGGTGCTCCCATACTGATTCGCCAGCAACGCTGTAGTGACCATAACGCTCTGTTTCAGCGCGGAATGGACGGATCATCTGGCTGTGACAACCTACACAACCTTCACGGATGTAGATATCACGGCCTTCAAGCTCAAGCGCGGTATATGGACGTAAGCCTGTTACCGGTTCCATGGTTTGCTGTTGAAACATCAACGGCGTAATTTGAACCATGGCACCGAAACTGATAGCGATAAGGATTAATACCGTTAACAGACCGACGTTCTTTTCAATTAACTCATGTGCGTTTTTCATTATTCGTCTCCTTTACTACGCCGGCTGAGTCGCTGGGTCTGCAGCGATACTGCCTTTAGGTGCACGAACGGTTTTCCATGTGTTGTATGCCATAACAAGCATACCCGCTACCACGAAACAACCACCAATGAAACGAACCACATAGAAAGGTTTAGACGCTTCCAATGACTCAACAAAGCTGTAGGTCAAAGTACCGTCAGCGTTTACTGCGCGCCACATTAGACCTTGTAGTACACCAGACATCCACATTGCTACGATGTATAAAACAACACCGATAGTTGCGAACCAGAAGTGCACATTAACAAGCTTGGTGCTGTACATTGCACGCTGACCGAATAGCACAGGAATTAAGTGGTAAATTGAACCAATTGAAACCATTGCAACCCAACCTAGTGCACCAGAGTGTACGTGACCAATTGTCCAGTCAGTGTAGTGTGATAGTGCGTTAACGGTCTTAATTGCCATCATTGGGCCTTCGAAGGTAGACATACCGTAGAAAGACAACGAAACAATAAGGAAACGCAATACTGGGTCGGTGCGAAGTTTATGCCACGCGCCAGATAGCGTCATAATACCGTTAATCATACCACCCCAAGATGGAACGAATAGGATAATAGACATCACCATACCTAGTGACTGAGTCCAGTCTGGTAGGGCAGTGTAGTGAAGGTGGTGAGGACCAGCCCAGATATACAGAGAGATCAGTGCCCAGAAGTGAACAATTGAAAGTCTGTATGAATAAACCGGGCGACCAGCTTGCTTAGGTACGAAGTAGTACATCATACCAAGGAAGCCCGCAGTTAGGAAAAAGCCTACCGCGTTATGGCCGTACCACCACTGCATCATAGCGTCTACTGCGCCTGCATACAGTGAATACGATTTAGTGAAAGATACCGGAATAGCCATGCTGTTACCAATATGAAGAATTGCAACAGTTAACATGAACGCGCCTAAGAACCAGTTTGCAACATAGATGTGCGAAACTTTACGGATTACTAGGGTTCCGAAGAAGTTGATGATATAAGCGACCCAAACCAGTGCCAAAAGGATATCAATTGGCCATTCTAGTTCAGCGTATTCTTTCGAGCTAGTTAAACCCATAGGCAGGGTGATAACTGCTAAAACGATTACGGCTTGCCAACCCCAAAAGGTAAATGCGGCAAGTTTGTCACTGAACAGTCTTACCTGGCAGGTACGCTGAACGATGTAGTACGACGTTGCAAATAGCGCACAGCCGCCGAAGGCAAAAATAACGGCATTAGTGTGCAACGGACGCAAACGTGAGAATGTTAGCCATGGTGTGTCAAAGTTAAGCATAGGTGCAAATAATTGCGCGGCAATGAATACCCCTAGGCCCATACCAATGATACCCCAGACTATGGTCATGATGGTAAATTGCCTAACTACTTTATAATTGTAGTCAGGTTGTGCTTGGCTTATTTCACTCATTTTAATGAATCTTCCACTTCAAATGAACTATGGTCTCCAACTGCCGGAATAGTACGGTCGAGACGTGTATCAGCTAAGGAATAACGCTTCACACCGAGCTCGGAAAGAGTAATAATTATTGTCTCCAAGCCAGTTGGTACGCGGATGATAAGGTTTTTAATTACAAAAAGATACCATAAACTACGTAAGCTTGATCTCCATCAATGAAGAAATACACAAAATTTAAGAAATGCTAAATAACGATAACAATAAACGATCAAAAATTTTACATTCGCAGCTGCCGCTAGTGGCTATTATTATCGTAGCTGTGTGTGTATACCTTGCACATAAATTCCAGTCATCGGCATTAAAAGACACGAGCGTCGTTAATGGAATAGGAAATAGCTGCAACTTTGTCAATGAAACTTGCGAATTCTTAATTGATGAAAAGCTTGCGATAGCATCCTTTTCAACCATGCCAGAACCCGAAGAATCAGTAACAGTTAAACTTATAATTCCCGAAGGGAAGAATATTGAAAGCGCGTGGATTGAAGGCGTAAATATGTATATGGGCAAAATTCCAGTGCTGTTAGATAGTGACGGTAAAGGAAAGTGGTCTGGCTGGTTTATGTTGGGTAGCTGTAGTGAACCCGTGATGAAATGGCAGTTGCGACTGAATGTAGAAGGTATGGACAGTCCCAGCTATCTGTATTTTGTCACCCAACAGTAATTAAAAAATTGTCATTTATATAAACTGAAAGTCCGCAACCAAAGCTGTGAAGCTAATAGCGTGTTATTAGACTAATATAAAAAAGGCCGCCTAATTCGAAGATTAGGCGGCCTATTTATTAAATGTCAACTGATCGCCGAAGCGTTAGGCATATACCTTACATTTGCGACTGCAAATAGTTTTGAAGCCCTAGACGCTTGATAAGACCCAGCTGCTGTTCTAGCCAGTGTGCATGGTCCATCTCTGTATCGTCTAATAAAACAATAAGCATGTCCCGGGTAACATAGTCTTTCTCAGTTTCGCAAAGTGCGATGACTTCACGCAGCTTTGCGTCAACTTCATATTCTACACGCAAATCGCTCTCAAGCATTTCAGGTACGTCTTTACCTACTTTAAAGCCTGTACGCTTTGTCATATCAGGCGTGCCTTCTAAAAACAGCATGCGTTCAATTAGCTTAGTGGCGTGACCGCGTTCATCGTCAAATTCATGATCAATGCGTTCATAAAGTTTATTCAAACCCCAATCTAGGTACATCTGAGAGTGAATGAAATACTGATCCATGGCGGCTAGCTCGTAAGAGAGTAGTTCATTTAAGCCATTGATAATTGCCTGGTTACCTTTCATTAGTCATCTCCCATTACTTGCGCTTGTAGGTAATTTTCAATACCCATTGCATCAATTTGGTATTCTTGCGTTTCAATCCAGTCCAGGTGCTCTTCTTCGTATTCAAGAAGGTCTTCAAGAAGATCACGAGAAACGTAATCTTGTTTCTCTTCGCACAACGCGATGGCTTCGCGAAGTAGTGGAAGCTGCTCTTTTTGAAAACGCGCATCACATGACAGCATTTCAACGGTATCTTCACCGATATATAGCTTGCCTAATGCTTGGAGGTTAGGAAGGCCTTCAAGAAATAAAATGCGCTCGATGAGATCGTCCGCTTGTTTCATGTCTTTGATAGACTTCTTATAATTCTTTTCGTTAAGTTCAGAAAAACCCCAGTTTTTGAACATACGAGCGTGCAGAAAGTATTGATTTATCGAAGTAAGTTCACTTGTCAGTACTTCGTTCAATTTCGCAACAACTTGTTTATCACCTTGCATTGTGTAAACCCTATTAACGTATTTGCGTGAAGTTTAGTCTAGATGAGTGAGGTTGTCAAAAAAGTCTTTTTAAAACAGTTGCTTACAAACGATAACGTTTCTCAATTCATCCATTGTTCGCATTTAGAACAGCATTACCGTTGCGTGTGGGCGTAAGCAAGACTTTCTTCTGCGAAACCTAGCCCTGCTTCAGTAAAGAAGTTAAACACTTTATCAACGCCGTTCTCTAAAAGATGAGATACTTCATCTTCATAGCGCGCAATTGCAGCAACTTTGCCAGTGTAACCTGCGTTTTTGAGTTGTCGCGTAATGTTGATTGAATCTTGAATAGAAGGTAAAGCAAGAAGGACAAGCTCTACTTGCTTGATATCTAGATTATCCCATAAATCTACGTCTTCACCGTCGCCGCAAATTACATTAAAGCCTTCATCTGCCATTTCTTTTACTTTTACGCGATCGGCATCCATTCCCCACACGTTAACACCAGTTAATTTGGATAGTGCATTAAAAGCACCGCGTCCAACACGTCCCATGCCTAACACTAAGAATTCTGCATTATGAAGTGTCGGATAAATATCTTCTTTTAAACGTTCTTCTTTCTCGAAACGCTTAATGGTGTGCTTATGCTTGTGATATCGAGAATGTGAATTACGATAAAGCACGCTGGTAATCACAAATGAGATGGAAACGGCCAAAGCAATAACCACTAGCCAGGTGTTTTCTAACAGCCCTAGGGAAACTGCCAGTGCACCGACAATAAGCCCAAACTCGCTGTAGTTTGAAAGCACTAAACTGCTTAAATACGCAGTTCGCCCCCGAAGGCGCAGAGAAGTAAATAAGCCAAAAAACAGTGCAGCTTTTAACGGTATAAACACGCAGAACACAATAGCGAGAAGAACCATGCTCAGATCGGGTAGGGCGGTAAGGCCTATGGTAAGGAAAAAACCAATGAGGAATAGGTCTTTGAAACTAAGAAGTGACTTAGCAAGTTCTGACGCTTTTTCGTGTTGCGCCAGCATGATACCGAAGATAAGTGCGCCCAAATCGCCTTTGATGTTAACTAACTCAAACAAGTGATAGCCACCGAGCGCGAGAATAAACCCTGTAAGCGGTAGCAATTCACCGTGCCCAGATTTATTAATCATTTTATTGATGATTGGCATTGCTGGGAATAAGGCTAACAAGGCGAGCGCCCACACTGAAGGGAGCTTTCCGGTTGCTGCAACAAGAAAGATAACAGCAAAAACGTCCTGCATAACTAAAATGCCTATGGCAAGGCGGCCGTGGCGTGTTTTACTTTCGCCACTTTCTTCTAACACTTTAACTACACACACGGTACTACTGAAGCTGAGTGCAAAAGCGATAAGCGCAGCACTTTTCCAAGTAAGTCCGTCAACGAAATTGGCGGCAACCGCACCTATTGCATAAACACAACAGGTAATAACGCCCACCCATATTAAGGTATGTGAAACACTTCCCGCCCAAACTTCCCGACGACTTAAATCACGGATGTTGAGTTTCAAGCCGATGGTGAATAGCATAATGGTAATACCCAAATTGGCTATTTGTGTTAAATCTTCAGTGAGTGTGTAACCTGCAAAGTTTAATAAAAAACCTGCAACCAAATAGCCGACAAGAGGAGGAATGCCAATTAGTTTTACTGATAAGCCACATATAAATGCGAAAAGAAGAAATGCATACTCCATGAATTACCTTTCAAAATGTTGAACGTAAAATCCGTTACCCCTAACAGGTCACATTATCTATAACCTACTATTTACAGATAGTAGGTAAACACACTAATTTAATGCTAGTAGACTAGCATGTAATGACTTGTTTTCGCAGCTAAAAAACTATCGTATAGTAAAAAAAAGGTAACGCGTAACCTGTGTTTTTTTAGAGCTGATTGTATAAATTAAAACTTTAAATCAATCATTTAGCTTTAAAGTGAATCTAGTTTTAGGTTTGAGGTGTATTGAACAGGGTTATAGGCATATTATCTAGTTTAAATATGGCCGAATTAAAGAAGGATTCTTAATGCGTTTAACTATTTTAACCATACTCATCTTGCTGGTCGCCTTTAATGTAGTAATTGGCTTACTCTGGGCGCCGGTGTGGTGGTTTTTGCTTTTATCTGTCACGCTATTGATTTTTGGTCTTTACGACGCCTTCCAAACTAAACACGCCATCTTGAAAAACTTCCCACTAATAGGCAGAGTGCGCTGGACGGTAGAAGGTTTAAGACCCTACATCCAGCAATACATTATAGAAACAGACACTGGCGGTACGCCTATTTCCCGCATGTTTCGCTCTATTGTCTATCAACGAGCAAAAAATAGTAGAGAAACGGTACCTTTCGGCACCCAACTAGATACTTATAAAGATGGTTATGAATGGATTGGTCACTCTCTATCCGCCAGAGAAGTAGAGGATATGGATGAGGACCCTCGCGTTTTGGTTGGAGGTCCCCATTGTAAAAAACCGTATCGCGCTAGTGTGCTTAATATCAGTGCCATGAGTTTTGGTAGTTTATCGAGAAATGCTATTTTAGCGCTCAATAAAGGTGCAGCGAAGGGTAAGTTTTACCACAACACAGGCGAGGGCGGCTTGACCCCGTATCACCTTGAAAACGGCGGCGATATTGTGTGGCAAATCGGTACGGGCTACTTTGGATGTCGAACCAAGGATGGCGGTTTCGACCCTGATTTGTTCGAAGAAAAAGCCAATCTCGAAAATGTTAAAATGATAGAAATAAAGCTGAGCCAAGGGGCTAAGCCCGGGCACGGCGGAATTCTTCCTGCATATAAAAACACCCCAGAAATAGCTGAAATAAGAGGCGTTGAGCCTGGTACCCAAGTCGATTCTCCACCTAGACACAAAGCTTTTTCGACACCGTTAGAAATGGTTGATTTCATTAGCCAGCTTAGAGAGTTAAGTGGTTATAAACCGGTGGGAATTAAACTCGCCCTTGGCAGAAAAAGCGAATTTATTGCTATGTGCAAAGCGATGGTAGAAAAAGGTGTTACACCGGACTTTATTACGGTTGATGGCGGCGAAGGCGGTACAGGAGCTGCGCCACTTGAATATACTAATTCTATTGGCTTTCCGCTACGTGAAGCACTCGCTTTTGTGGATGACTGCCTTACAGGTTTTGGACTGCGTGACAAAATTAAAGTAATAGCATCGGGCAAGATTATTACCGCCTTTCAGTTAGCCAAAAATCTGAGCTTGGGAGCGGATATTTGTAACAGCGCCAGGGGGATGATGCTGGCACTTGGTTGTGTACAGTCGTTATCCTGCAATACAAATAAATGCCCGACCGGTGTTGCTACTCAAGACCCTAAGTTAGCAAAAGGTTTAAACGTTGAAGATAAGTATGAACGTGTGTACCGCTTTCATAAAAAGACTATTCATGCATTGATGGATATCTTGTCGTCAACCGGCCATGTTAAAACCAGTGAACTGAATCGTACCCATATTTTTAGACGGGTTGATCAATGCAATGTTGCCCGTTATGACGAAATTTTCCCACTGGTTAAAACGGGCAGCTTTCTAACTGACGATGTACCCGACAGGTTTAAACTTCATTTAAAAGAAGCAAACGCCCAAAGTTTTATGCCCTGTAGTTTGTTAGCTGAAATAGAAACAGAAACGAAGGACGTATCATAGTGTTTGCTTATGAGTAAGCAAATGACTGGTTTGCAGGATAAAAGTCTGTGCACGGAATTGTTTTGCTAAGCCGGTAACCTTGTTAGTTAACCAAAATGACAGCGCAACCTATAACGGGCAAGACAAAACGCGCAATACAAAACACCACTAAGCCAGCTTTTCAATTACATAGAAATTCGAAGGCTTGGCTTAGTGGTTATTAGCAACTAGATATGGTGCCGCTACTCATTGGACTTTTCGGGTATACGCAATTGATACAAGCGATAGTCACTGGTTCTATAAGGCGCTACTTTATATTTAGGCTGAAGGTATGCAACTAAATCAATAAGTTCAGAAACCGTCAATTCGTCATTCACTACCCGCATTAATGAAACTCCATCTTCACTCGTAAAGCTGGCAGGCTGACGAGGCGTAAGCTTGTGTGAAGGGTTAATAATACTCGTTACTAACTCTGCATATGTCTTAATTCGACCGCTACTTCCACCTAGTGGAATGGGCTTTGCCACTAAATACTGAGCGTCCTCCGGCTCTTTATCCCCAGCTATTCTATGGCAGTCTTGGCACTGATATTTCTTAAATACCTGATAACCTTGCTTCATGTTACCTTCCGGTAAGCTAAAACCGCGAGGCGACTTCGGTCCCTGGTCGCAGGCAAAAAGAAAAAGTGTTGCTAAAACTATTATTGTTGTTTTCATATCGTTCCCCCTCACACGTTTAACGTTTGTAAAAAGCTATGTGCGTAGAATTAAGTATGAACGAGTTTGCAGTCTAAACATTGACCTAGCGCAATGAATATATATTTGTAAGGCTTTACTATGTGAAGTACTAAAAAACAGTTGCCTCGAAAATCTTAACAATACAAGGCTGAGGAGAGTAAAAGTGCAAAGCTATGAAACCATACTAGTACCCATTGATATATATTCTGATTACGAACTTGTAGTGGAAAAAGCGATTGCTATAGCCGGTAACAGCCATAAGATTCATTTGTTATATGTTGCTTATCCACAAACTAATGTTGAGCCTTATGGATTATTCTTAGAAAGAGACTTTTCCGAAGAGGTAAGGGAGCAGGCACAAAGGCAGTTAAAGGATGTCGCCGCAAAACACGATATTCCTTACAGCCATATAAACGTCGAGATTGGTTCGCCAGCGGATGAAATTCATCACATGGCTGAGAAAATTAGTGCAGACCTGATTGTTGTAGGAACCCATGGCCAAAGCGGGCTAAGGTTACTGCTAGGCTCCACAGCTAATGCGGTTTTACATGGCGTTAAAACCGACGTGCTAGCTGTGAAAGTATAACTTAATACTACGATTGAGAGATAAAAAAGCCCTGTTTAAAGGGCTTTGATTTTTTGATCGCAACATTCTAAGACTAGACTTCTAATGGTACTTTCTAGATTTTTTATATGTGAATAATGCACAGACGTCTCACCGCCTTTATTGATGTCTTTGATTGTGAATACGGCATCATCACCGCGAGATGTAACACAAATACGAACAAAATCGTCAGACTGCGCAAGGGGAACATGAAGATATAACGGCTCGTTGTTAGATTTTAAATAATCAATTGCAGCTTCTTGCGATTTAAAGGGGTCTTGTTTCTCTGGCTGGACTTTCCATGAGGAAGAAGGGACAACCAACTCCGCGAGTAATTTTCCATGCTTAGTATCAATACCACTACTCATATATAACTCCTTTATTTTGTGCGTTCTACTATTTTTTAACTAACTAGTTGTTGAGTTAGTGCCAAAAACTGTAGAAAACAATTTAACCATGCAATATAAATACGCGCGTTATGGCAATTCAGATTGGTATGTTGATAAAGAGAGTAGGTGAGTGAGAATATAAATACTAATTTTGGTTACGCGTAACATTTTGTGGTTGTATCTTGTTGTTTTACCGATATTTATCTTTTTCGTTTCGCCGATAATTTTGCCATTCCACCACGTTTTACGTTGGCTTGTTTTGTATAATGACCGGGCATTTCAGGTGATTGCCAGCCCCCAGCTAGTTGAAGCTCAGGCAGAGATGCCCCATCTTCTGCAAGAGAAACCGCACCTCCGACACGACCACTATGTGGTGTAATGTTTTCACTAATACCAGCACGATGAGCAATGCGTTGCCAAATTCTGTATACGCTCGAGTAGTTAAGTACGTTAGCCTTATGGCTTGGTATGTTTTCGTCAAAAGGTAAAAGTGCAGTTTTATGATTCGTAAGTCGCCTGAACAAAATGCCTTTGTGCAAGCCGCGTAAATCAGAAGGTAGTCTTTGAGTTTTGGACTTTGGGTCTATATTTGCTTCGTTGATATATTCTTGAACCATAGAAATGGTACTAGACGAAACGTAACGATATTGGCCCTGGCCAGTTTGATCGCTTTTAGATGAAACAACGAGCAGTGTGTTATTTCGAGCAGATATATCCTCAACACAAACTCTCACTAGCTCATCGGCGCGTAGCAAGGCATCGAACATCAAATTAATAATAGCGAGGTCGCGTAGTTCCAGCAATGAATCTGGAATTATTGCATTGTTAATCTGTTCGACCATATCGATAGTAAGAGGAACCGCTTGTTTATGTGAGAGCCTATACTTTCTATTTTCAATTAGTGACAGTCGAATAAAGTCTCTTAAGTACGCTGACCTAATAATGGGATTAGGTAACTTGGCAACGCCAAGAAATTTACTAAGTGCGGATAGGCGACGCTTTATGGTTCTATAGGCTAGGGGAGAACGACACAACTCTTCTACATAATTTTTTATGCAGATTTCATTGTGTTCAAAATCGTTTTTGAAACCATCAAAGCCGTGCTGTCTGCAAAAAATTGCAAATTCGTTATAGTCACTTATATAGGCACGCTGTGTGTTATAAGGAAGTTTAGTAAAAATGTCCTGATAGTATTGCTGGTAGTAATTTTCGAAACTCTTGTCATTAGACGTTACCTGGAGGGATGATGTTTCTTGAGTCTCAGTAGCACTACTTGAAAACTGTACCTTAGGTTCGGACTTGGTAAAATAACTATCGGCAGTATTAGCAACTACAGTTGAGTTTGAGGGATAACTTGCTTTATCAGTGCTCTTTTTAATTTTCATCGAAGAATTATTAGTAACGCCTTTAGTCATTCTGCGCCCAGATAAGTGCAAATTGTTTGGTTTTGAAGACATTAAATAACCCGGTAGCCACGATATGTGTGTATTATGCTAGATTGTTGGAAATACTGTAAAGTACTGATATTTTTGATAATTCACGCATGATAACTGTAATTATCATGCGTGAACATAAGGGCCTATTTCACTGAAACGCATAATTTGCTTAACCCTACCTTTGCCGATCACAGTGTGACACCCTACCATAACGCTGTATATACGAACAGTTATAACCGCAATATGTACAAGCAAGCAACACAAAAACTAAAAAACTCTGTCGCTATATTGGCTTTAACGGCGTTTGTAGGCCGATATTGTTCAATTTACCCCCATTTATCAATCGTGCGCTACGTGAAATCTGTAAGGCAATGCCCCTAATGTTGCTTCAGATTTTACGTAGCGGCGCCTAAATATTGAGCGCCAAAATGCATGAATATATAGCTTGGAAATCTGTATTCCCAGTCTATATTTTACCTGGGGAAATTATGCCTGATGAAGTGTTGGTACTAGACGATGGTAGCAACTGGTTTGACCTAGGGAGTCAGATTTTTCACTCTTTCAAAAAGGAATAGGTGATAGTTTTTATAAGTCATACTTTTGCCTTTGCGCTTAAAATTAACGTGGCAGCTAAACTAAATGCTTTATATTCGTAGTGCTAATTGGGCCTAACTTCTACGAACGTTATTTTTAGTCGCGAACATCGCCAGTCACTAATTGAAAACTTTCAAGCACCTAACACTAGCGCTATTCCTAAATAGATACGCTTTGCTTAGTTTAATTATATTATTCGAAACGACCTTCATAAGTTTCTTAATCCTTGAATAACTATATCGATGAAAACGCGAATATTTGGAAAAGCATTCCAGCGGCCTAGCATTTATTAGTTAATTAAAAACCATAGACATCTATTACCAGCGTTAGTTTTTACCCAAAGAGCTCAAAACGCATAAAGCATATTATTCCTCCATAGAGAGTTCTTTTAAACGAATAGATTTAAACAGCCCTAAATAATGAAGATAAAAGAGAACTCAAATTAAATACACAGTCTATTAAAGCTTATAAAAGGCTCGCAGTTATATCGCTGGCATATGTGAATATCGCTATGGTTATTGAGGCTTAAATTCCTAGTAATAATTCTCTTTAAACACGGCACAAATGAATCACATGTAGAAGGTTAGTTCATTGGGACAGCGTTAATCTTCGAGCGCCTTTCTTTATTCTGTTTTAATACTCTATTTAACATAATATACATTATGCGTAATTAAATATATGGAAGATTAGGGCTTGATGTCGCTCTATTTGGTTGGTTTGTTGGCTGTGATTACTCACACACTTTTATGCGTGGCTGCTGTGTTGGTCCAGTGCTTAGCTTTAAGCTCGTGCGTCAACATCTCACTTACGCGAGTACTTTTAATTTTAAACTACTGAGATGTTTTGATTTGGAACGATGAATTGAGTCGTGAAATTAAATCGTGCGCTACGTGAAATCTGGTGTACTACACCTCACAATTTATATTTTTATTCACGTAGCGTTACGTTGGTTTTTTAGAATATGCTGTCAAAGTATTTACCTATAAGGTGCTACTTCTATAATTATGTTTGTAGATTTGTATTTTTATTGTTTGAGTATTAGCTACCAACGAACCATTGTTTTGATGGATTCAATTCGCACACATAAAGCTTTCCAATAACACCAAGCAAATTCACAGTAATAATTGCTCGAATAACTAAGTGATTTTAAATAACTAAGCTATCGTAACTATTGAGACAATGTGAAAACAATAATCTAAAAGAAACCCGAAATGGTTGTAACTATCTAGTTTTATGCTGCATCTAGTTAAGGTCTAGCTTTGATAAATACGCTCAATTCGCTTTATATCTTCAGCATAGTCTAATGCTAATTTTGCACGCTCATAACTCTGCTTAGCTAATTTGTTCGCTGCATTGGTGAAGTCTTTATCTATCTCTGTGTCGCTGTTTTCGAAACAGGCTTTAATAGTGTTGAGAGACTTTTGAATTCGTATGGCCACTTCTATGTTAGCCGCACCATCTCTGGCAATACTTGTATAAGCGTCATCAAATAAATCGTCGACACTCAACTTGGGTAATGAAACGAGGTCATACTTACTGTCGTTTTGATTTTGCCTTTGTTCCTTGTCGTTTTCATTTTCTGAATGACGATTAGCACTCGTCTCGCTACCTTTATGCTTTACACTATTATCTTGGGAGACAGGTTTGTGCCACAGCAACATCAATCTGGTGATGCTACTGATAGCATTTATCGCTGTACCATGGTCATTAACAGATGGAGACAATGCTCGAGATGCAATTTCAGCCAGTACAATAAATCCAAACCTGGGGTCTGCTTCAAATGATCGAGCTTCGCCTATAGTAAAGGCGCTGATAACTTCATCGTTTTTTAATTCTGTATTTGAGTACGCTAATGCTCGTTCTGGGGTGACAAATTCACCGGGTAGTAAAGCAACATTAATAAAGCAGTCTTTGCTTTTTGCTAGAGTTTGTAGCTTCGCGATATCGATAAGCTGGATATACCCTACTTTGTCAGTGAAAATAGCGTAACTCCCCTGCTCTTTTATTTCTTCTTGCGGTACAGCTCCCAGACAGGGGCTTTTAATTCTGTTTTTTATCGCCCGTGTCGTGGCGTTTTCTACTTTTAATAGCGTTGACCCCACACGGCCTAAACGAGCTACGCTATCTACCCATCGGATAAAGGTTAAAATTACCGCCACAAAGGCTAAGCACGTTAAGCAAAATAATATGAAAAGCCCAGCCTTATTAAAAATAGCTTGGGTCATTGCAGTAAGCGCTACCGCGCTATAAATAAACGCGCCAATGAATACCGACAATGCATTTTGTGATACATCGTCAGAAATGATAAGGCTTAGGGAGCGAGGCGTAGATGATTGACTCGCTGATGCATAGGCGTTAACCATAGTTCCTGCTGAGAATGTGGCAATTACCATCATACTCGATGCCATAATGGAGAGCAGTGCCTCAACCGATTCCGGTTTGATTTCAGGGATATGCTCGGCTAGTGAAGTACCGTCAGCCACTTTAGCTAGAAATACGGCAAGAATAGATAGAAGGCAAAACCCAAGAGGTTTTACCCAAAGCTTTTCTTTCAGGCTATAAACAAGAAACCTAAGTCTATCTACAGTTATTGGTGCTTCCACGTTGCTCTCTTCTGAATTTACTTTCCTCAGTAAGTACGAAAGTTATTAGGTTTTTGATTTATCTTACTTTTATAAGATGAGAGCATTACGTAAAACTATACGTTAAAAGGGAGGCCTATTGCGCGTTTATTTCTAACGATATAGACCTGTACATTAGATAAAGCATGTAGAAACCATCTCCGGTTCAGGCGCTAAGCTGGTGCCTTGACCTTAATTGAAGCGCGAGGTTTAGGCGGGGCGCTTTTTGTACTGCTTTTATAGTTGTACCAAGGTAATACCAAGTAGTGACAGGCGAATAAAACAATAAGCATGGCTGCTAAGGTGCTCAACATCGATAGCTGCTGTAGTCCAACTAGCATAAGTCCCCAACCTATACATATCCATTGTAAGACATATAGTGCGGTAACATTTTTACCCCAAAAAGCAAATAGCGAAACGACATAGGTTGCTTTGAACCTCACTACAAATAAATGAATTGCAAAGATAAATAGCATAACAATGCCAGTCATGAGTAGTACTACACCGGGGCCACTTCGAAGGTTTGTAACGATGTGATAGTCAGGGTTACTTAAGGTGAGCAAGACGCCTAACGTTGTGCATACTGCGCCTAGCTTAAGACAGTAAGTGAAGTTTATAGCGTCGCAATCATTTTTTCGTTTCAAAAAGCGCCCGAATGCCATTCCTGCAATGGGATAAGCAGCCCATGGAAAAATAGGAAATATAGCCCCTACTTCTTCGTTCCCAACAAATAGTTTCAGCAACTCATCAAAAATAGATAGAGACGTATATTTATCCCAAACCGTGTGCGATAAAAAAGCGATAGCGGTAGCCGCGCATATCCAAATATAGATTTTATTGGTCGCATGTTTCAACGCGGAACATATTAATAGAGAAATGCCAGCGAACTGGAATACATCTCCTATTAGCAGTTCACTTAAAGGCGTGTGAGGGGCAACGTCCTGATATGTCACTAGCCCTATCTCAATCGACAGCCACATGGGTATTGTTCCGCGTAAAAGGTTGAGTATGTAGCCAAGTGCAAATAGCGACAATGCGCGTTTGATTTCCTCGCGGGGTGTTGACGACGTCGAGAAGCCTACAAAAACCCCCATAATAAAAACAAACATTGATGCTGCAGGCCAACCCAAAGCAAACTTGATGGTATTACCAAATGTGCTGAACCTGACCTCGTCCAAACCGTAAAAATCTAGCACATGAATCATTATCATTAGCAACACTGCTAGACCTTTCGCTACGTCAAAAGTCAGTTGTCTATTAACGCTGGGCGTGGCTAAGTTATGGGGTAAATAGAATAGTTTCATGCGTTTCGCTTTTTATTGTTAGTGGTTAGTAACAGTATTGCGCGTCAGTTCACCCTTCTTTAATAAGCTCAAACCTAACCAGAGAAGCAGGCAGGAGAAACTTAAACAAGTGAAAGACACAGAAAAGAGGTTTTTATAACCAGCGTTAAAATATTGCATTATGGCTTGGCTATGGAAAATCACATCAACGAACGTCAAAAGTGCAAGAATGAGCCCGCTAACTAAAACCGTAACACTTATCATTTTAAGTCTATTTTTAGTAAAAAATGCGGCGACTACCGAAAGGCCGTAAACTAAGAAGAAAGCAGCTTCAACGATTAATGCCCTTTCATCCAAACTGGCAGCTAACGTTCTTTCGAGCAGGAATGCTGTCGCGGTGGCTGGAATGATACCCGCACAACCTCCTAATGTAAGCGCGGAGATATTACGTTTAAACCGTTGTGAGATACTGCGATTATTTTGAAATTTGTTAAGCCACAACATGTTGCCAACAATTATTAGACCGCACACGGCAAGACCCAGAATGAAAAAAACAACCCTAACATCAAGGCCCGCAAAGTGGCCAAAATGTAGCGCATAAAGAAAGCGTGTTCCATCGGCAAAAGCGTTCCTTTCACTGGGGTTTAGTTCTGTAGTAAATGCATTTTCACGTACGCGGTAAGTCATATCTATACGCTGTGAGAAGCTTGTTTCATGTTGACCTATGATGCGAATTAACGCGTTATCGTCACCATAATTTGTCAGCCTTAACGAATGAGCCTTTGCGTGTTGCTCTTCTTCCCACGATGCGACCAGTGCGTCTAAGTCAGGCATTTCTCGTTCAATACCAGCGTACGACTCTGTTATTTTTGGGAACCCTGAGTCATTGAGTAGCGCAGTTCTATCGCCATCATAGACAAATAAAAGCGTGACGATTTGTGATATTAAGCCCAGATTAAACATTAAGCCGGTAAGCGCATACATAAATGTATAGGGTAAGCTCATTACCCCTACTACGTTGTGCATGTCTGTAAGTTGATAGCGTTGTGTAGCTTTTGAACCTCTATAGAAAAAAAAGTGTGTGATCAGCTTTTTAAATTGAACAATTAATCCGGTGAAAATGACCACAGTGAAGAATAAGGTAATTATTCCAACAATGTGGTCGCCTAATGGCAAATTTAAATCAATATGTAAACCATAAAGAAAATCGGCTAAGTGGAAACTGTCGATAGGCGCTACAGTTTTGCCATTTGCTGGGTCTACATATAGAGAAGTTAGCTCGGTGTGGTCTGCTTCATTTTGCTTCACTGGAAGATAGAGTTCATACAGTGGCAGCGTGTCAGTGGGAAGTACCACGAACATTCTTTCTTGCGTGTCCACGTCATATTCTGAAAGTGCCGTATCTACTACTTCACTTAACGGTAAAGTGTCTGACACTGAACGGAATTCTGTGTGTGGTAAAGTATGGGGTAAGACCGACCACGCCTTTAACTCTGGATAGAACAAAGTAAGAGAGCCAGCCCAAAAAACGATAAATAGAGGAATTGAAATGAAGAGCCCTATCCAACCGTGACCTTCTAACGCAGAACGAATAGTACTGGCTTTCATGCAACAACTCCCATCTTAATCAGCACATTTAGTACAAGTGAAATAAACAACGCGCTCAAGCATCGAAGTAACGGCTTTCTTATGGTTTCAAAACAGAAAAAATAGGTGATTAATCCAGCCCAAAGCAAAAAGCCGAGTATGTAACCCGCAAGTAATTTGATGTCCACATCAATGGGTAAAAAGTGGTTAATATTTAAAGTAATGCTTACGCTGAGCACTAGACCAATAAAAAATGAAAGCAGTGTTTTACGCCACATAAACCCCTCCGATTAAAGACAGTGCGAAGTTAATCAAGGTGCCGTACGCAATAAGTCTTAATGCGCGATTTTCGTGAGCGCCGATAAGGGTTATTAAAATAAAGTTCATCATGATCATAGTGATGATGGAAAACACAACCGCCCAAATGTTGTATTGCTCTTTTAAGAGAAAAGCTGCCACTATCAATGCAGTGACGAACAGGATACTGCCTAAAACCTTCGATATCGTTGGTGCGCCAGTTCTTTGATGCGTAGAAGAAAAGTAAAGTGCTGCGCACCCACCCCATAATGTTTGTAATGCGAGTATATTTGTAATTAAAAACATATAGATTCAAATCCTTTTGCTTACTTCACCATGTTGTTTAAATGGCTACAGTTGTATTGGCCGCCTGACTCATCTTTTGAAGTTTATATCTGTCGTGACTAAGAACATTTTTACAGTTGTTGCCAAACCACTCTAACGACGAATCTATGTTGCATAGTTGTGGCTTTGAATACAGGTATTCAATGAACCCTTGATAATCTACCGCACCGTCAAAAATGGGTACCATTCCTTCTCGTGAACCTGCAGCAGCGTAAACATTATCGGGTGCAAACACGCTTAAATGCTTACTGCTACTAATATTTTTGAAATGAAAGTGGTTGATATATGGAGCCAGTAGTTCACAAGATGCGATAACATCTGCGCCAGACTCCCATACATGTAACACGTCGTAGTTTAGTTGCAGATTCGTTTTGTTAACTTCCTCAAAAAGCTCGATAGTAGACGCGACAGAGTCGGCATAGGTATTGGGATGTGTCTCTATCACTAAGTTAAGGTTATAGTCACTCAGCCAATCACAAACGAGCTTCAGGCGTTCAAAAAGTAAATGCTTCTTGTCGTCGGGTATAACGCTACTCGCTTCATTACTGGCAAACGTACGAATCTTAGTGGCTCCCCAATGCTTAGCTAAGCGGCAGAGACGGTGAACTTTGAAATATAATGTGTCCCTCTCCTCAAAAAGAGGCAAGTAGTCACTTAGCATTGTGGCTCTCAATGAGTAACTTGAAAGCCACTCTTTACCGTATAAAGGCTGATCTTCTAAATTGGTTGCATGCGCTCCCCACAGTTCAATACCTTGGAAGCTATTTGCCACAGACCACTTTGCGATTTCAGCTATTGATATAAGCTGGTGTCTGAACGATATGGTGCATACTGAAAGGTTCATAGGGCAGCCTCCAGGTCACAAGCACTCGTTATACTGGGCTCTGCTTTAGTATGAAGTTGGTGAAACGCCAACCATTCAAAGTACACATCATTAAGCTTTGACTTTATTTGTTTTTCAGTAATATCTTGTTCATCGAGTAACCTAAGAATTTCTTCAAAAAGCGGTGCCGTTTCTTTGCTTTCCTTCGCCAATTCTGAAAGTTTGATAGCACGAAATTGTATTGCTTTAAACGTCGATACAAGCTTCTCTATTTCATCGCACCACAGTTCAAACGTGACTTCTGGAAAGCCAATGTCTCGCCAGAAATAAGCGAACCCGTGTTCATATGCATACTTTCTAATGGCAAGAACGGGTATTTGCTTTAAGGCTTCGCCTAGGTGAGCCCCCTTGCCGTTAGGATTGTCACGATGGGCAACGACTATTTTCCTTATGGCATCTGTAAGAACGTTATGCTCGGGTAAAAAAGTAGCTTTAAAGTATTCGGTAATAGTTTCAAGTGACGAAGGCACGATATCATTGCTGTCGAATAGATACCCACCTGCAACATGTGGTGATGTGATGGCATTGATAACATCTGTGCGTTCAACCTCTCCTTCCCACCTAAAGTCTGGATCATACATAAACCAACGTTGCTGGCTGTCTGTTTTCTTTAACATCACATAGTGAGGAAATGGGTTCTGGTTAAACTTGTTCTCCCGTTCTGGTAGCAAGTACATGTCTAGCATTACCATGATGTTTTGCGAAGCAGTGGCATTGTCGAGTAAGCTTTCTAATTCGGCTATATTCTGTGCCTTAGTTTTCGTGTTGTCATACCAAGGCGTAACCTCTACACCATAAATACGTTTATACCACTGAATAAAGAAGTCGTGGCTGACAGACTCGTCATGATAAGCAAGCGTATATTCCTTCGTTACGACAACATCGGCATCCCACACTCCGAAGTAAAAAGGTCGGTGGTCGACTTTTGGCGAAGCTTTGATACTTTCACACAAGCAACTTACAAAACAGTGAACTTTTATATCTTCAAAGGGCACTTCTTGAACGTGGGTACTGTCTTCGTCTTGATTTGCACCTTGATGAGATAAAATAAAACGCGCAAGACTCTCTACCGTTTTAACGTCATCTTGAGATATTGCACTTTCAGGCACTTCAATGTCGTAAGACAATTCTAGTTGAATCAGCATCTGCATTAGCACCACTGAATCAATGTAAAGATCTTCATTCAGGCGTGCCGAAGGAGAAAACTTTTCAGCGTGTTGTGATTTCATGTCGTGCGTAAGCACATGCTTAATTGTATTTATTAAAGAGTCTAAATTCATAACGTGCTCTAGGCTGTAACCGCTTGTGTTTCTGCTTCTAATTGGTAGCTTTGTGCTATCGCTTTTCTATTTACCTTGCCATTAGGCAAACGGTTAATAGCGTCAACTTGAACGAAATCAAAAGGGACTTGGTAGGTTGCTAAATGCTGATGGCACCAGCGTTTTAACGCGGCTTTATCTTCATTGGTATAACGACGAGGCGCACAAAATTGTAGGTACGCCCGATAGCCTGTGCTGTGGTCTTTTACTTTAAATAAAACCGCATCTTTAATGTGGGGATGAGTTAATACAATGTCTTCAACATCTTTGGGGTAAACGTTAAGACCCGAAACAATGATGGTGTCATCTTGGCGCGCAACAAAGCATAGCTGGCTCTTGCCATCAATCGTTTCGAAATAACCAAGGTCGCTGGTATGGATCTCTGGAACTTGACCATCAAGTGGTTGCTTTACCTTTATTACAATTTCACTCGGTGCATTCAAGTTATCACCAGCTTTAACGGTAACATGAGGAAGTACTTCACCTATTACATTAGCGCGGTCAAAGGTTTTGCTTATTGCAACACATCCAGCTTCAGAACATCCGTATTGCTGATAAAAATGTTTAATTTTGGATCTGGTTCGCTCAAACACGGGGCCTGACATCAAGGTGCCAGAGGTCATAACAGCATGAAGCTTACTGTTGTTGGGCCAAAGCATGCATATTGTATCTATCATTAATGGTGACGAATACAATAGCGGTTGCTCAAGTTTAAGCAGTGCTTTAAGCAAATGCTTAGGGTTAATACTCGTAAAGACTCTAGGGTGTTTCCCTCGCGCTAATCCAACTAATATCCCGCATATAAGCCCGTATGAGTGAGTAACTGGGCAAGCAATAACTGGAGTCATAGAGTTTGGAGCACTGAAATGAGAAACGTAAGCAGATACTTCCTGATCAATGCTCCGCCAAGAGCGCTTGATGCTTTTAGGTTCGCCGGTGGTCCCCGAACTCATTTGGATTAAACCCGGCGCTGTGTCAGGCATTGCGTTATGCGGAAATAAAATCACATTGTCGAGTGTTTGGTAAATAAGTGCATAGCACCCGGCTCTATCGGCGTATTTTTTGGCCAGCGATTCTGGAGTACTAGCATGAATAGGCATAACAGTAAGCCCGGTTTCTTTTGCGTAAAAACACAGTGAAAGCCAATCAGTTACGCTTTCAATGCACACAGCAACACTGCCTTTCTGTGCTTTTAGATAAGGGGTATTCGAAAATACCTTAAATTTTGAGCTTATATCTTGGGCTGAGATGACTTTATCGTCGATACTAAGCATGTGACTCTCCACAAGTATCTTTGAAAAATTTAGCTAATGGGTTTTCAATGGTGTGATGAAACTCTTCATGTGCACTGCTTGCATAGAGTTTTTTCTTTAAAAGGGATTCAGTAATAATGCGAGGTTCAAATAGGCTCATACGATTAATACGGGAGTAGTCTGTAACTCCGCTATCGTTGTACGCGCGTAAAGCGCTAGCTACTTTCGACCAAAAGAAACCCTCGCTACAATATCCGTGTTTAGAAAAAAGAAACGACAATTCCGTCAAGTTATAGACAAACACCGTATCTACGAATAGCTCTCGCAATGCGCCGATATCGTCCATCCAGTAATAGTGGTTTAATGGGGAGTTCACGTACTCAGGGTTTATCTTTTCGAACTCAGGCACAATGCATGCGTTCGCAATAAATTCGGGTACGTACTCTAAACTCTCGTGAAAATCACGTAACACGACTTTCTTCGGTAAACCGTCGTTCAATATTAAAGACATGTTTTGCGCATGTGCTTCTACTGCAATACCGTGATTAACCAATAGATGCCACACGGGAAGCACTGCAGTATTGATAAGTGCGTCTAACCATTTTTCT
The DNA here is from genome assembly GCF_903772925.1 of Alteromonas macleodii. Lineage (NCBI taxonomy): Bacteria > Pseudomonadati > Pseudomonadota > Gammaproteobacteria > Alteromonadales > Alteromonadaceae > Alteromonas > Alteromonas fortis. Next base: position 2,353,217 of record NZ_LR812090.1, on the reverse strand, counting down.
ACGCCGTGTTTTTCAATCCAATGGGCAACAAATGGTTTGCCGTCTTGTTCAGTACTTGCAAGGATGGCAAACGGTACGGTTTTAGCGTTGGGCTCGTTTAACACGCTAGCGTCACGAAAAATAGCGCAGAGACTCGGTGACAATGCGTTAATCCAACAACCATGTTCGCTATCACCTTCGGGATTTTTTAAAGCAATGCCGGCGTATTCTTTTTGGATAGATAGAACGTTTTGGCTTTGTAGCCACTCATCATTAGAAATTACCTTGGCTAACCAATTAGATATATGGGGTGCTGTACACACTGAGTGAGGCTCGATAGTGCGCAAAGACGATGTGTTCACCACATTAAGCGGTAGCTTTACACTGGCTTTATTTACATTGCTTGTATTAAGCAGGGTTCTTAAAGACGTGCTGGCTTGATAGTCATCTCCAGCTAGCCCAAGGGAGTAAACGTCACTATCTGCTAAAGGTTGCTCCAGAAGAAGCCTAATTGTTTTGTACTGCCAGGGATGTACGGGCACTAGATCATAATCTTGGTGATTTCCACCCTGCCGGCGCAAGATGTCAGTCAAATAATTGTAGGTAGAGTGGCCCAGCTCTCTTTTCCAAAAGCTCTGTTCGGTCTCGCCGTTAAAATTTGCACTTAAAAATTCACGCTTTATAGCAAGCCACTGAAGCTTAAACGTTCCGCCGGTTTCAGGGCCGTATTGCTCGTGGTCGGCAACACTAAAACCGCTTCTTGATTTAAAACATGGGTGGTACGGGTGCCCTTCTATAAGTGCAGATTCTAAGCGGTTATAACTAAGCGCGCGTCTGCTCGGCATTTGAACCAGGTTCTTTTGATTCCAGCGACAAAGTAATAGCGTGTGTTTTAACTCATCGGCGAGTTTATTCCGCTTTTCTTCAGCGCAAGGTAACGAATGAATCAACTTGATAGCGCAGGACAGTGTTAAGGGCACACCATCTCGTTTAATTGAGTTAGGATCTAAACGAATTCTACTGAAATATGTTATTTGGCCCTGGGCTGTTATCAGTGTCTTGCCAATATTTAACGTAAATTTTCCGCCTTCAAAACAGTATTCGATTAAGTTTTCGTAAAGCAAAGCTTCAAACAACTGGCGAACAACGCGCTTCTCGTTTTCACACATCGCCAGAGCACTTGACTCTTGAAATGCAACCTCTGGTGCTTCGGTTTTTTCAAAAATGAGGTTAGCAAGCATCGGCCACTACCTTATCTGCACTTTTCTCTTGAGGTTCGTTAACTTGTAACGAAGTTTCACTGAGCTTCTCAATACTTTTAAATGGGTTATTAACCCATACATACACAGCAAGTTCATCTTGTGCTTCTAGCTCATCAACATCCTCTACCCGCGTAAGAAGGTTGGCTTTAAAAGGAAGCTTTTCTCGCTCTAACACAGAGGAGACGAATGCCGAGCCCAATGAACCTAAGCTAGGAAGCATAGATTTTAATTTACAGTGAATTTTGTGTAGTAACGTAGGCTCTAGCGCAAGTTGGTCGCTACCGAGGCGATTAATAACGGCAAATAATTGATTGAAAAAAAGATAGTATGTGAATCGATTAATTATCATCTGTTCACTGTAAAACAGGTCTTTGCAGTGAATGAGATGAGGCTCCATGGTTTCAAGAATTTGTTGTCTTTCTTTAGACAGATAAAAACCTTGATTATCACGATAATAATAAGCTGTCGGGTAACCGTCAGATATTTCCAATAGTGAGTTTTGTTGATGCGCTTCTAAGGCAATACCGCACTGGTCAAAGAGCCGTATGGCCGGCTCGATTGCACAATTCAAATAACGATCAAACCACTTTGTGGCCACCACACTACTATCAATACCCTCTTTTTGGGCCTGCGAGTGAATGATATTAGCAAGTCGAGATTGCCCACCGGGAACGAGAGGGTCTTGAACAAGGGCAGCTATAGACTGCGTTCCGCCAAGGCTATCGATTTGATTTGCTTTATTAAAAGGGTTCTTTCTTAATATCAATTCAAACCCGCTTTCTTTCGCATTGCCCGCGTTGAGGGAAATGTATGCAGGGTCATCGATAAATTTAAATTCAGGGTAGAGTATAGAAAAACCACACCGTTTTAGTAAGCGGCAAAGGGTGACGCCAGCCTCTAATTCATGGTGCATATTTTTTCTTAAAGAATTGGTTACCTTAACAGGTATAGATACCTTCACCATATAATCTAACTCTGCGTTATACAGAGTTCTCACTGAAGACGTGGGCGTAAATAAAGGCCCTAACTCTCCTAGTTGGAGCAACTCACCTTCAATAAGCATTTTTTGTATAGGAGCTTGAGCACACAGCCAATCAGCTTGGAGCGGATGTACCGCCAACAATTTTAAATTCTTACTATGTAGTTCCTCAATAAGCGCCTTGGTCGAAGGATCATCATCGCATAACGCTATATTTTCTAGTATTTCAAAAGCAGACGCTGTCTCTGCACTATTGGAAAAGGTGATGGATTGCTTGGCTGCAAAATAATGCAGTTTGAAATTCCCTTTTAGTTCTGGCGTGAAAAGTTCATGTTGCCAACGATGCATACCTTGCCTTGATTTTGGCGTTGGATGTAACCAATGGCCAAAAAGAATGGCTTGTTCAGAATCTATAAATTGGTTACTTTCAAGGGCGGGATCACCAGCGCGATTTTCTAAATACATCGCCATAATTTGATGGCTTTCTATCGTCCTGGCATAAAGTTCTAAGCTTTGCTCTGCTATTGTGTCTGTAGATTGCTTACCAGATTCGCCTTCACTGTAGATTTCGTCGATAAGCAATAGAATAGCGCTCATGAAGGAAATTTCTTCCCACTGAAGACTATTGGGAAGTTGTTTGTAAACTGAATTGAATACATGTCGCCCTACCGTAGAGCGATAAGATGCGGATACTGAAAGCCGAGTATTGTTTGCGGTTAGATAAAGCTCAACAGCATATTTATCATTTTGATGTAGCTGAATGCCTGTTCGAATGGCCCAATCTGTTTTAGTGTGCCAAACCCCCGTATCAATTTCTTTGATGTAAGCATTCATGAATGCTTGAAATGACGCGTTATTAGCTTGTTTCTTAGCTACTGAAGTCATGGTTAGACCCTTTTAAGATGAGCAAATTACCGCGACAATTTAGTGAGAATGGTTCTCATTAGCAAAGACTTTTACATTTGTTACATGTGGTTATTTTTTGGGTGTTATTTCTTAGGTTTCTCTTTTTAGGCAATAGGGCTTGCAAACAAAGAAGACTGCGCAGCAAAGTGTCACCCACTCTGCAATGGGGAGTGCTATGAGAAACGAAAAGTCAGGGTTCTTGTTTTCAGATATTGAAGACGTGAAGTAGGATAATAAGAATAGAAGGCCAACTGGAAACAGTATACTTCTGCTTAACGCAATAACAGCAGATTGAAATGGCTTCTCAATGGCAGTTAAAAAGACACTAAGCAGTACGTTACAGCCGTTAACAAGGAAAAGCGGCCAAATATATAGAATGATGCTATACGCGTAGGTAGAAACTTCATGTTGTGTTGGGGCAAGAAAAAGGCCAACGAAGAAAGGTTTAAACCACAGCAAACACGCTGTCATTATTAGCCCGACAGTAAATACTGTCGCTAATGCTATTAACAGGAAAGCATCGACTCTTGTTGGTTGTGAGGCACCCCGGTTGTAGCTAACAAGTAGATGAAGTGCGTCTGCGATACCAAAACTAAGCATGATGCTAAGGAATATAAAGTAATTAACCGCACTGTAGGCCGCTACCCCATCGCTGCCAGTTTTAATAACCAGTAGTGCATTGATGACTAAGAAAAGTACACCCACTGAAATTTCGTTAGTAAATTCTGAAATACCGTTTCTCAATACGCTGAATAACCTGCGCCAGGGTTTATTAAACGTTGCAAGTGTTACGCCTCGGCTTTTATCTGCGAAAAAAGCGGCTAATACAAAGAGCTGAAGAGTTTGTGCTACGCCTGTCGCATAAGCTGCTCCCTCAATCCCATAACCCCAATGCCCTACAAATAGTGCATCTAATGCTATATTAGTCAGTGCACCTATAAGTAATGCAGTGGTAGCAAGTTTCGTGTACCCATCTGCCCGGACAAGGTAGTAGAGCACCATACCTGAGAACTGAAGAATGAATACCCATCTAAGCACGGAAAAATATTGTTTTGTCAGTGGCGCGATGTCAGAATGAACATGAAGTAGCCAAAACAAAGCTGGTTCGGCGACGTAGCTTAATACTGCCAATATTACATTAAGTGTTACGGTAACTATTAATATTTGCGTAAACAAAGCGCTGCCGGAACGGGTATCCCCCTTCCCCATAAAAGTGCCGATAGTAACGCTTCCGCCTATTGCGAGCATTAAGGAGAGCGCTACGAGAAACGTAATGTAGGGTAAAAGTAACGCTACTGCTGCTAATCCTAGAGGGCCGACGTATTGGCCTACAAAGATACCATCAACTAAACTAGCGGTTGTTAAAGCAGTAAGGCCAATTAGTGATAAAAACGATTGTTTGAAAAAAGTGCTTAATAAAGGGTTGTTTAAAATTGCAGCTTTTGTAGACAGTGCCATTACTACTTCTCGAACTTGGTTTGTCGTAATCCTAAGTTCGTTCAGCGGCCCATTCAATGAAGGTTACATTTGAAACATATGTTAATAGTATGTTGCATAAACACTGTTACGGGCATACGCAAGTAGAGAACAACGAGAGCTCTTAAAAGCCTAATTTCCGAGAAAGCAATGGTGCTGATCTTATACTGTGGGTGGTAGCGGAAAACTCGTGCTTCGATATAACAACGGCAAATTAAGAAGCGCTATTATCTGCATTAGCCATAATCTGCCAGTTTAGTTGCCTTCACTAACTAAAGTTTTCTAACTTTCTTTTTTGTCGAAGAACAGCGCTTTGAGCAGTAGCGCACGTTTTCCCAGTTTTTCTCCCACTTTTTGCGCCATGTAAACGGCCTTTCACAGACCGGGCACATTTTTGTAGGTAAATCAGACTTCTTCATTTTTGGTTAGCTTTGATAAAAATATCGTGGCGTCCTGTTTCATGGTTTCAATATTTTCTTCTTTCATCCGCCCATAGGTTTTATAAATCATAGCCATACGGTGATTGTTACTTAACTTCTCTTTGTGCTTATCAATGAAATGCCAGTAGAGGTAGTTAAAGGGGCAAGCTTTTGGTCCCGTTTTTTTTGAGACCTGATAGCCACAGTTTTTGCAATAGTTACTCATTTTGTTGATATAGCTACCGCTAGCGACGTAGGGTTTGCTTGCTAAGTTTCCACCGTCGCTGTACAAGATCATTCCCGCGACATTGGGCAGTTCAACCCATTCATAAGCATCGGCATAAACAAGCAAATACCATGCTTGTACCTCTTCAGGGCTCAGTTCGGTTAACAGGCTGAAGTTACCAATCACCATCAGCCGCTGTATGTGGTGCGCATACGCGTTTTGTTGAGTCTCTTTTATACATTGGCGCATACAGTTCATATTGGTTTGCGCATTCCAAAAGAACGAAGGCAACGAGCGAGCGTTATTGAAATAATTGTCCGTTTTCAAATTCGGCATAAAGTGCCAGTAAAAACCTCTCACATATTCACGCCAGCCCAGTATCTGTCGAATGAACCCTTCGGCAGAATTAAGAGGTACTTGGCCAGCATGGTACGCTTGCTCGGCGGCTTGAATGGTTTCTTTGGGGGTTAATAACCCGCAGTTTAGATAGAACGCGATATGGGAATGATAAAGCCAAGGCTTCCCCTCGACCATGGCGTCCTGATACTGACCGAAATTCGGTAGCCTTTGTTCTATAAAGGTGTTTAAAACGGTAAGGGCGTCTTCCCGCGTGACCGCAAAGTGAAAGTTATCAATATCGCCAAAATGATCGCTGAATTCGTCTTTTACTAGTTCAATTACATTCGAAGTGATGTCGTCAACGTCGAATGTGGTGTGCTTAGGCACTTTGTGAGTTTCAGGCATAGATTCACGATTTTGGGCATCGTAATTCCACTTACCACCAATGGGGTTTTTCCCCTCCATAAGTACGTTATGCTTACGGCGCATTTCACGGTAGAAAAACTCCATTCGGAGCTGCTTTTTACCTTCGGCCCAATCTGTGAATTCCTTTGGCGTAGATAGGAACCGGTTGTCATCGCAGATTGTTACGGGAATGCCAAGCGCGTTTTCCCATTGCTCCATGCTTTTTAGTAAACGGTACTCTCCCGGCATGGTTACTTTTACTTCATCAAAATCCTTTTCGCTTAATGCGTGCTTAACTTGGGCGAGTAAGTCGCCTTTGTTAGCGCTATCGTTGTACTGAACATAGTTAACGTTATAGTTTTCATCACGCAAACGTTTAGCAAAGTGGCGCATAGCGCTAAATAAAAACGCTATTTTCTTTTTATGGTGCTTTACGTACGTCGCTTCTTCACGAACCTCCGCCATTAAAATGGTATCTTTGCTTTTTACAGCATCGGTAATAGCCGGTAAGGTTTCGGTAAGCTGGTCGCCTAAAACTAAAATAAGTGCTGCCATACCCTACTCTTTTATTTGCTGAAATGCGTCTAAAGCACGCTGCCGTGATGCTTTTAAATCAACGAGTGGCTTGGGATATTGTTTACCAAGTTCAATCCCTGCATCTTTTAGTATTGCACTAGGTGCTTCCCAAGGCTTGTGTATGTACTTATCAGATAGCTTATTCAATTCTGGACAAAACTTGCGAACATAGCTGCCTTTTTTATCGAACTTTTCGCCCTGCAATATAGGGTTAAAAATGCGAAAGTATGGCGAAGCGTCGGCACCAGAACCTGCTACCCATTGCCAACCGGCACTGTTACTGGCAAGGTCAGCATCTAACAGTGTATCCCAAAACCACCGCTCACCTTCATGCCAGCTAAGCAGTAAGTTTTTCACCAAAAATGACCCCACAATCATGCGTACACGGTTGTGCATGTATCCGGTTTGCCATAGTTCTCTCATACCCGCATCGACAATTGGTATTCCGGTTTTTCCTGTTTGCCAAGCCTTAAGCGCTTTAGCATCTGAACGCCAAGGGAACTTATTAAATTTTTCGTTGAAGTTTTTATTTGGCAGAGTTGGAAAATGAAACAGCAAGTAGTAGCTAAACTCTCGCCAACCTAATTCACTCAAATAGGTTTCAATACTTTTGTCTTCACTATTGCCAAATTTGTCTTTTATTGCGTACCACACTTGGTTTGGCGAAACCTCACCAAAGTGCAAATGGGGTGATAAGCGCGATGTGCCGCGAGCCGAAGGGATATCTCGTCCGTTTTTATATTTGCGTGCAGAGTTTTCGATAAAATCTGCTAGATTATCCGCAGCTCCGTCTTCGCCTGGCGACCATTCTTTCGAAATGGTCTCGTCCCAATTGATAGTGGGCAGTAAGTTTAGCGATGCTAATTCAATACCTTCATTTTCTACATCTGCATAAGTTATGCGTGCTGGTGGCGCTTTAGGATAACGCGGCTCTTCTACTTGCAAACAACCTTTCTTGTAATAAGGAGTAAATACGCGATAAGGCGTGCCGTCCTTTTTGAGCACTTTCATTGGCTCCCATAAAAGACTTCCATTACAGCTGTGCGCTTCGTAATCACTGTCAATGAGAAATTGCTTAATCTCTTTGTCGCGGTTTATCTGCCATGGTTCATAGCACCGGTTCCAAAAGATAGCTTTTGCGTCAAAAGATTTCATTAATGTTGAAATGATATCCTTTGGGTTGCCTTTAAAAATTTGTAGGTGGCCATTAAGGCGCTGATTCAGAGAAGCTAAAGAATGATGAAGCCACCATTTACTGGCTCCTCCAGGTACTCTTCCGTCAGGGGTTGTATCATCATAAATATAGATGGGTACTATTTTCCCCATATCACAAGCTGCATTTAATGCCGGATTGTCTTTTACGCGTAGGTCTTGTCTGAACCACATGATACTAACAGGAACGGTCACTTTTTTTCCTCAGGCGTTGCGCCAAATTTAAATATTATTCGTATCTTATGTCTTACGAAGAAAAGCGGATTCAAGATCCGTCTAGATATTAAAAATAACGCTTAAAATTAGTATGATAAATCAACATTCTAACGATAAAACTAAATTTAATGACAAACGAGGCCTATTTTGGTTCAGGCATGATCTGAGACTGCACGATAATGCGGCCATTACAGCGTTGTGTGAACAGGTCAGTCAAATCACATTCGTCTATATTTTAGATGACAAAAACTTTACGCCTAACGCGTTCGGGCTTAATCCAATGGGCGAGCATAGACGCACATTTTTGCTTGAGACATTGTTAGATTTAAAACGCCAATTAGCAAAGTTTGGCCACGACTTACTTGTTGCGAAAGGTAGTGCCGCTCAGTGTCTAGTTGAGCTGTTGAAGTCAGGGCAGTACACCCACCTTGGAGTCAGTCAATATTGTGGTTATGATGAAACCGCAGAATTAAACACAGTAAAACGTTTCTTTGACTCACTAACTATTGTCGAGCGCTCGACGTTTGGTCTTTTTGACGCACAAACATTTCCGTTTAGTATTGAAGAGATGCCCGATGTTTTCAGTCCGTTTCGACGCAAAGTAGAGAAACATTGCAAACCGTTAGCGGTTCATCCTACACCAGAGTCCCTACCTACCTCCTTCACACCAACATTAGACGCGTCTTTTCTGTTCAGTCTTGACCTCGATTTACCGAAACCGTCTGAATCTTCGTTCGTTGGTGGTGAAACCGCAGCGCTTTCTCACCTAAACACGTATTTATTTGACTGGCATGCTGCGTCATCCTACAAGGAAACACGTAATGCACTTGATACATGGAAAGACAGCACAAAGTTGTCTGCCTGGTTAGCAAATGGTTCACTTTCTGCGCGCGAAGTGATGAGGCAAGTACATAACTTTGAAGAGACCGTTGAAAAAAATGATTCCACTTATTGGATTTATTTCGAGCTGTTGTGGCGAGAATTTTTTCACTGGCTGCAGTGTAAGTATGGCGCTAAATGGTTTCGCTTTAGCGGCATTCAAGGTAAAACTCCTTCCACTTCACATTGCCCTGAGACCTTTGCGCAATGGTGTGAAGGCAATACTGGATACCCTATTGTAGACGCGTGTATGCGACAACTAGCAGAAACAGGTTATATGTCGAACCGCGGTAGGCAGCTTGTTGCTAGCTGCTTTGTACACGAACTTCGGCAAGACTGGCGTTACGGTGCTGCATGGTTTGAGCATCAGTTAGTTGATCATGATGTGGGAAGCAATTGGGGAAATTGGCTCTACCTTGCCGGCGTGGGAAGCGACCCTCGCGGACATAGGCAATTCAACCTTCAAAAACAGACTGAAATTTACGATCCGGCAGGCGCATTTCGTAATAAATGGCTGTAGTTTTTAAACTGTATGGCGTCAGATAACTTAAAAAAGGCTAACTCAAAAGAGACAGTCACGGTTATATGGTTAAAGCGAGACCTTCGCTTACGTGATCACGAGCCTTTTTATCGCGCTGTTGAGGCAGGAGAAAAGATACTCCCACTATTTTGTTGGGAGCCCTCGCTTATCGCAGACCCGCATATGGACCTTCGCCATTGGCAATTTATGCAACAAAGTATAGATGACATTAACAGTCAATTGCCTGCTCATGCACGTGTTTTGTCCTTGCACTGTGAAGTAATAGAGGCACTTGAACTTATTGCTCAAAATTACAACATTGGTGCGGTTAGGAGTTACCAAGAAACTGGTCTTTCAGTTACGCATAACCGTGATATTGACGTTGCTAAATACCTGATAAATAGATCAATTGTATTCGCTGAATGTCAGTATGGTGCAGTAATACGTGGTCTGCCCCATAGAGCACAATGGCAGCAAAACTGGGAGCTCCATTTCGAAACCCCCACCTATGATTTTGATATAGAAACGGCTAATTGGGCTAACTGGCGTGAATATAAAGACATTTTAAACGCGTCGAAATCTATTAACGAGATAGCTGAACTTAAACGGTCATCGCCTGACCTACCCAACCACTGTAGCGGTAATATAGACGGTAGCGCACTCAAGAGCGAAATGACTGAAGTTGAAGTAACACCTAATATCGCGTTGATGCAGCCTGGTGGCGAAAAGCGTGCTTGGCAGGTTTTGAAGGATTTTTTCAGTTCTCGTGGACAGTATTATCACCAACATATTTCAAAACCTGAGTATGCACGACGCGCATGCTCACGATTAAGCCCTTATCTCGCATGGGGCAACATTTCTATCAAGCAGGTCTATCAAAGCGTTCAGTTGGAAAAACAAGCTAAGAAAGCTTTGCAAACATCACCGCGCAAACAGTGGAGTCGCGCCCTATCCGCTTTAACATCTAGGCTGCACTGGCACTGCCACTTTATTCAAAAATTTGAGAGTGAGGCTAGTATAGAGTGGCGCCCAATGAACCGTGCTTATGAGCACTTCCCTTTTATAGACGGGCCGGAAGCTGAGCGACGTTTCTATTTCTGGAGCATTGGACGTACAGGCTACCCTTTGGTAGACGCCTGCATGCGAGCGCTACGACAGACCGGATATATAAACTTTCGGATGCGGGCAATGGTAACGAGTTTTTTATGCCACCATTTAAACGTGCACTGGCTGAAAGCCGCACATTACCTTGCAACACAGTTTTTAGACTTTGAACCGGGGATCCACTACCCCCAAATACAAATGCAGGCAAGTGTCACTGGTATCCATACCGTAAGGCTGTACAACCCGGCAACACAGTCACAAAAATTAGACCCTGATGGCGTATTTATTAAGAAGTGGGTGCCAGAGCTAGCTAAACTACCTAATGAAGCCGTTCATGCGCCCTACGATCTACCGCCATTAGAAGCGCAAATGCTTGGTTTTGACGTTAAACAAGATTATGTGCTGCCCATTATTGATATTGCAGAGAATAACCGTATAACAGCAAAACGTTTATGGGACTATCGCGAGCGCGATGATGTGGTAAAAGAAGCGCAGCGTATTGTCAGGCGCCATACCATGCAAAATAGTCCAAGCAGAATATGGCTCAAATCACAAATTGAAAAAACAGCCTAACGGTTATTCTTTCTTAGCCACTCATTTAATAGCTTAATCTGACCACACTTGTAGGCCGCATACATTAGCCGCATAGCGTTCGACATAGCTTCACTGTCGGTCCAATCTGTTTTTTCGCGTATTTCGTCATAGCATGCCTTCGCTTCTGGGCTGACATAGCCTCTCACTAGCTTTTTGCCGGCATCTTTTTGTCTTTCTCTAAAACGACGTTGTTTATCAGCGTTTGCTTTTGCTCTATCTGCAGGGCTTTTTCTACTGGTTTTTTTTGTTGTTTGTTCTGTCATAGTTTTCACACACAAATACTATATTGTGGAGCGTAGTTTAATCGCTGTTTATAAATTACACGCATGGGGCGATATTTGTACGGATTAAATTTATAGTTAGTATAGTAGCACGCGTTTTTCTTCAGAAAAATGACTGTTCAGAGTTGTTTGGCGTACAAGTGTTCGCTAAATTAACACCGTCACTTAAATAACAACAATGAGTTGGGAATGTCCGAGAAGAAAAGTAGTTTTAATAAAGAAGATTTATTGGCGTGTAGCCGTGGTGAAATGTTTGGTCCGGGTAACAGCCAGCTACCTGCACCAAATATGCTAATGATGGACCGTGTTGTTTCAATTACTGAAGACGGCGGTGAACATGGCAAAGGCGAGATTATTGCTGAGTTAGATATTAACCCGGATTTATGGTTTTTTGATTGCCACTTTCCAGGCGACCCTGTCATGCCAGGCTGTCTTGGTCTAGACGCGATGTGGCAACTAGTTGGCTTTTTCCTTGGTTGGAGCGGCGGGCCTGGCAAAGGGCGTGCGCTAGGTGTTGGTGAAGTGAAGTTTACCGGTCAGATTCTACCAACAGCCAAAAAAGTTACGTATAAAATTACGATGAAGCGCGTAATTAAGCGTAAACTTTTCATGGGTATGGCTGATGGTTCGGTTGAGGTCGACGGGCGTGAAATTTATGTCGCGAAAGATTTGAAAGTAGGTCTGTTCCAAGATACATCAAATTTTTAAACGCTGTTTTTAGTCGACATTGCATATAAAAACGCTGCCGCACAAAAAAGCCCCTTTTCAGGGGCTTTCCTTTTTGCATAATCAGTTCATAAAAGAGAAGTGTTATTTAACGCTTAAACCTAAGTGTCTATCCTCTACTGCCTCACGCCACCCACCTAACCACTGTGAACGTGCATCGTTTTGCTGAAATGGACAATTTTCCTTTGAACGACCGCTAATACCAGCTTGATAGCCTTTAGAATGAGCGCGAGTCATTTTATCTCTTTTTTGTCTTTTCATTGATTAGCCTCTTTTGTTTGTTGGACGTACAACAAATCATTTTCTCGAGCGCTCTACATCATATCGGTTGATAGTGCCGGAAAAGTGATTGCGTACACTACTTTGATAGTGCAATTAACAAAATGGTTCAAGAAAAATATAAAATTAAAACGCTTGACAATCGTTAAATAAATGAAGTTTCGATGAAATTTATATTACATTTTTTATGCATAAATATGTCTGTATTTGCATTTTTTAGGCATAAAAAAAGCCACACGAATGTGGCTTTATTAAACTCATCATGAATTTACATGAGGAGGTTATTTATTTTTTAAAACGTCTGCGCACAAAAGCAGCGGCAAACAAACCAAAGAACGTAAGCCAGCCAGTGGATGCGCCACTGCGCTCAAACGGCTGTTCGTCCTCAGGTACTTCACAGTCTTCGATAGAGCCATTAGCTATCGGAGATAGCTTAACTGCAACGACAGAGTCAACCAGTTCTGTTTCACCGCTTGAGTTTATGATGTCGACGCCGGTTACGTATTTACTGTTTATCTTAATACGCGCATTAGCAATAATTTCGTTGTCGTCGTTGATATCAACCGCTTCGATTAATTCGTAAGTGTTGTCGCACGAGACTAAATCATTAAGATCCAAAAACTCTTCAGTATCAATGTTATACATAAATGCAGCGGTTTCACGTAGCGTGTCGCTTGTCGCATCGACATCTGCCTTACCCACCACGATATTGTTATTGTTAATTGCGTTCGCAGTAACACCGGCACTCACGAAAAAGCCATCAGGGTATTTTTGTTCTTGAGTATCTAAGTTATAAACAAAAAGGCGTGAACGAGCGGTACTGCTTTGCGAACGAAGTACGGCGCCAGTTACCCAGTTCTCATCGTTTATAGCAATTGCTTGGCTGATAAGGTTTTCTTCGCGAGGAAGAAGTTCAATAGTCTCGCCGTCTCTGAATACAGTTGCAACGCGCTCACTTTCAGTTAAGCCCGATTGGTTAGGTCGGTTGATCGTAACGCTATCGCCAGTTAGCCCTTCACCCACCGCAATACCTTGGTCATTAATATCATAAGCGTAGGTAAAGTAGTGTGCTGAGTCGTCTTCATCCGGCTCGAACAGTAATGGATAGGTATCAGTGCTAATCACGTCTCCATTAACGTCAACTTGCCAGATTGTTGCGTTTACTTCTGAGAGTTGAACAAAGCCAGGAAAAAACGTTCGTAGACTTGAATTCGCATTGACGAAATAGCTTGAGATACGTGGTACTGCAAAGTCACCATTGTAAATGGTGAAAAGACAACGCCCTTCAGACTGATCGCCACGTAACTCATCGTCAGCACAAGTTTCAATAGCTTCATCTACCTGGTCTTGAAAACTGACCGTACTGAAGCCTGCTACTTGTAAGTTTGCATTTATTGCACGGGCCGAAGAAAAGCCGCCTGCTGTTGTGTCTACAGCTGGTAGTGCTTTAGACACACCAGATGCTTGAATAAAACCTTGCTGCGCCGATTCTGCATAAGTGTAGTTTATGGTATCACCATCTTCATCTTCGTATGGGTCTAAAACAACTAAACCAGATGAATCACCTACTACAAAGTTGCCGTTTAAGCTGTCTCTACCTATCGCTTCTACCGAGCGGGTGTAATCATCAAATTTTTCAGTCACTTCGTCCAAACCCGGTACCAAAGAAGTATCTTGGGTGTCAGTTAAGAAGGTTCTGAAAGGCGCAAGTTTCTGACCTGTGGTCGCAGTACTAGACGAGAGTAGATAGTTAACGATTGTCGTATAATCTGAATTAGTGAACACACCTTGGCGCGCATCGTCTTCATTTTCTAAAGCAGAGCCGTTAACATCGAAGAAAGTGGTATCTTCTTCTAACTGCTCCACATCTACTGGTGGGTTGTATTCAAGCTGAACAACAGACAGCATTTTGCCTGAGTTGTCGATTGAACGAGCAAAATTGTTTCTAGCGGTATCCTGTAAAGGAAGAGGCGTCACTGAATAGGTCGCGGCAAATGCCGAAACACTTCCTGTTGCCAACAGAACGGCGGCGGCAAGCTGAGTTCGTTTCATTTAAAATCCTATTTACTGCTGATTATCTTCCAGCATACTTTCTAGTTCATCCCAGCGCGCATATTTCTGGGAAAGTAATTCTTCTTTATCTGCCAGTTCGGCTAACGCCTTGGCAGTAACGTCACTGTCTTGTTTGAAAAAGTCTGGATCGTTGACTTTTTCTTGCATAGCCTCAAGTTCTTCCTCAAGTGTTTCTAGTTCTTTCGGTAAGGACTCAAGTTCACGCTGGTCTTTGTATGATAGCTTTTTCGTCTTACGGGGAGAAGACTTAGCACTAGGACTGTCTGAAGCTGAATTAGTTTCATTCTTTACCTTGGCTTTCTCTTCCTTTTCGATTTGCTGACGTTTTTCCTGTTGCTCTTTATACCAGTTTTCTACGTCAGTGAAACCCCCAATAAATTCACGAAGCATTCCATTACCCTCGAACACCACGCTACTATTCGCTACGTTATCAACAAATTCCCTATCGTGACTGACTAAAAGCACGGTGCCGGTATATTCGTTGAGTAATGTTTCGAGCATCTCTAAGGTTTCGACATCAAGATCGTTAGTTGGCTCATCCAGTACCAAAACATTACTTGGCTTAAGCATGAGTTTGGCCAACATTAAGCGATTCTTCTCACCACCAGATAGCGATTTAACTGGCGCATTAACGCGCTCAGGTGTGAATAGATAGTCTTGTAGGTAGCTAATAACGTGGCGCGGATGACCATTTACCATCAGGTCGCGTTTACCGTCGCCTACTGCGTCTATCACAGACTTCTCTAAATCCAAGCCGTGGCGATGTTGGTCAAAGTATGCCACTTCAAGGTTTGTGCCTTGTTTGCAGTTGCCGTTGTCGGGTTGCAACTCGCCCAATAATAGCTTGATAAGCGTACTTTTACCGCTTCCATTAGGACCAATGAGAGCAAGCTTGTCGCCACGTAAAACATTCAGGTTTAACCCTTTAACAATGGGTTTTCCTTCAATGCTGTAGCTCAAATCTTTTACTTCAAACACCATTTTTCCAGAGCGTGCGCCCTGATGTTGATTGACTACCGCATTGCCTTGAACTGCTCGGCGCGCTTTGCGCTCTTCACGGAGCTTTTTCAGCGCTCTAACTCGACCTTCGTTGCGGGTACGGCGAGCTTTAATGCCCTGACGAATCCACACCTCTTCTTGCGCTAGCTTTTTATCAAACTCAGCGTTTTGTGACGCTTCAACTTCTAAATCGTGCTGTTTCTTTTCTAAATAAGTTTCGTAGTTACCCGGATAGCTCGTAACCGAGCCACGGTCAAGGTCAATAATTCGCGTAGCCATGGCACGTATAAATGCACGGTCGTGGCTTACAAACACAATAGCACCCTGATAATTGCTCAAGCTCGATTCAAGCCAGCGGATCATCTCAATATCAAGGTGGTTAGTGGGTTCGTCTAACAGTAATAAATCTGGTTGGCGCACTAACGCACGGGCTAAAGCGGCTTTTCTTCGCCAGCCTCCAGATAACGTTGATAACGATATCTCAGGGTCAAGCTTAAGCATGGTAAGCGTTTGCTCAATCTGCTGCTCGAACTGCCACGCGTCTCTGGCTTCTAATTGCTCTTGTAAACGCTGCAGCTTATTTAAGTTAGCTTCACTTGGGTCTTCACCCACGATGCGGGTTTGATGAAAATACGCTTTCAGCGTTTCGCCCACATCAGATAAGCCTTCGGCAACATAATCGAACAAAGTTACGTCTGTCGTCTGCGGTGGGTCCTGTTCTAAACGTGCAATTACGGTATTATTTTCGATAATGCGCTGGCCATCGTCGGCAATAATATCGCCTGCGATAACTTTCATAAGGGTGGATTTACCGCTTCCGTTGCGCCCAACTAAACATACGCGTTCTTTAGGTTGAACAACCAGCTCAACGCCGTCTAAAAGCGGCGGATTTCCGTAAATAACAGTGATGTTTTTTAACTGCAAAATGCTCACTGAAGAAACTCCTCTAAATCGGCGGCACTAAAAGGCCATCCAATTTCTTTTTCATTATCGGCCCGCTTCAAAACTGGAATACGAGCGCCATACAAGTGATAAAGCTCGGTACTTGTACGAATATTGACTTTCTCAATAACAAGCGATGAAAACATAGACGTTTGCTGCAGTTCAACATCGGCTAAATCACAAAGACCACATTGAGGGCCCGTGTAGAAAATTATTTTCATGAACGTAGAATCCAGCACTGGTGTATTTTCCCTTTACGGGCAAAATCTTCGGGTATGGTTTCGTGGGTGATATTTTCAATGTCCAAGCCAAGGTCGCTGATAGCTGGCTCGTCTAACTTAAAACCACGCTTGTTGTTAGAGAAGATGATGATCCCCTGCTCTTTTAAACACGCTTTAGCGTCGGTAAGCATTTTTACGTGGTCGCGCTGCACATCCCACGTGCTTTGCATCCGCTTTGAGTTAGAAAACGACGGTGGGTCGATAAATATTAGGTCATATTTACCTTTGTGCGTACCTAGCCATGTGGTGCAATCTGCTTGAATAAAAGCATGAGGGCCACTTAATTTATTAAGCGCTA
The DNA here is from genome assembly GCF_903772925.1 of Alteromonas macleodii. NCBI lineage: Bacteria > Pseudomonadati > Pseudomonadota > Gammaproteobacteria > Alteromonadales > Alteromonadaceae > Alteromonas > Alteromonas fortis. Next base: position 2,336,246 of record NZ_LR812090.1, on the reverse strand, counting down.
TATTTTTCTTTGCCCATTCCAAATAGGTATTCGACATATCTACTGTGGTAACAGACTTGGCGCCGCCCATAGCTGCAAATACAGATACGCTGCCCGTGTAAGAAAACATATTCAACACGTCTTTGTCTTTAGACAAGGTTTTTACTTTTTGACGCGTATTTCGGTGGTCTAAGAAAAGTCCGGTGTCCAAGTAATCAGTCAGGTTTACCAAAAAGCGTGCGTTATTTTCGAACACTTCCATCATTTCGCCTGACTGGTTAATTTTTTCGTATTGCTTAGTCCCTTTCTGCTGGCTACGCACTTTAAGCGCAATGTGCTTGGGTGAGACCCCGGTAACAGCAGGTAAATGCAACAACACCTCTTGCAGGCGTTTACGGGCTTTATCTTCTGATACAGTTTTTGGTGGCGCGTACTCTTGAACGACCAGCCAATCGCCATACCTATCTACCGCTACGTTGTAATCGGGTAGATCAGCGTCGTAAATACGGTAGCAGTTTGTGTTTGCACTTTTGATCCAGCCTTTCATACGCTTGAGGTTTTTCTTCAAACGATTAGCAAACTCATGATTGCCGGCGTCTTCACTAAACTGAACAGTGTTTTGTTCATCAAGCACATAGTTAGCTAAACGGCACTCTAATTTACCATTGTTCATGGCGTAGTCTTTAGTGGCGCGAAGCTTTAATACACGTAGCAAGTCACGGTTACTACTTAAAAGCGACACGTGCCAGCCTTTCCATGCTTCTTTAAAGCGCTTACCCCAATCGCTAAATAGCGGGATTAACGAAGTAAGTTCACCTAAACGCTCTCCATATGGCGGATTAGACACAACGTAGCCAGGAGTACTAACTGGCGGCGATGACTTGGTAGCATCCTGCTGAGAAAACGAAATATCGTTAAACACGCCAGCAAAGTCAGCGTTAGATTTTGCAATCGCCACCATTTTACGACTGAAGTCGCCCGCATAAATACCGCCGCAGCTTGGCTTTTGAACAGAAATGGCATATTCAACCAAATCATCCCAAACCTTAGCTTCATGGCCAAGCCATTTAGTAAAGCCCCAGTATGAACGCTTTATACCCGGTGCGATATTTCGGGCAATGTAGGCAGCTTCTATTGCAATAGTGCCTGAGCCACACATTAAATCTACCAAAGGCGCTTCGGTATTCTCTGCCCAACCACTGCGCATAAGCATTGCGCTGGCGATATGCTCTTTTAGTGGGGCGTCACCGGTTTCTTGCCGATATGCGCGTTGGTGTAAACTTGCGCCAGCTAGGTCTATACCCAAAATTACATTGTCACGGTGCAGCCTGGCATACACAGAGATATCAGGGCTTTTGCGCTCGACTGACGGGCGAGGTAAACCTTGCTCTACGAATGAGTCTACGATGGCGTCCTTAACACGAACAGCGCCAAACTGGGTGTTTTTGATAGCAAAGTTAGTTCCGATAAACTGTACAGATAATGTATGACGTGAATCCATCTGCATTTGCCAGTCAATGCCCATCGCCGTGTTATATAGCGCATCTGCGTCGCCTGCTTTACCGGAGGCTAGCACCCAAATTACGCGATTAGCTAGGCGTGACCAAAGGCAAAGTTTATAAGCGTCTTCTTTTGACCCTTCAAACTGAATAGTACCAGGCCCCTGTTTAATTTGTGCATCAGGGCAAAGGCTTAGCACCTCTTGTTTCAATAGTTCGTCAAGACCGCGACTGGTCGTAACCAGAATAGTATTCATTCATGTACCTGTATTTGGTGTACGCGCTTAACGCAAAGCACGCACACGAGAGATTGGTTTCGGGTGTACTTTATATCGACTGTATTATAACGCGTTTACGATGCGTTTAACGAGAGATGGGCCTTGATAAATAAAGGCCGAGTAGACTTGCACTAATGATGCGCCAGCATCTAAGCGCGCTTGCGCCGCTTCAGGAGAGTCGATGCCCCCTACGCCGATAATAGGTATAGCGCGGTCAAGTGCCTTATTTAGTTTACGGGTTACTTCTAAACTCATATCGGTCATAACAGAGCCGCTTAGGCCACCCATTTCATCAGCGTGCTTTAGGCCAGCAACTGAGTCCCGTGACAGCGTTGTATTTGTTGCAATGACGCCGTCCATTTTGCTATTGATTAGCGATGCTGCAATACTTTCGATTTCAACATCACTTAAATCTGGCGCTATCTTAATAAATAACGGTACGTACTTTCCGTGGGTTTGCGTGAGCGTTTCTTGCGCAGCTTTTAAGCCTACTAACAGCTTATCAAGTGCTTCACCGTACTGCAGGTTCCTAAGCCCTGGTGTGTTAGGCGATGAAATATTGATTGTGACATAGCTAGCGTAAGGATAAACCTTATTTAAACAAATCAGATAATCGTCGAGTGCATTTGCTTCTTCGGTGTCTTTGTTTTTGCCAATGTTAATGCCAATTGGACCTTTAAACTGCGCCTTTTTTACTTGCTCAACAAGATGATCAACACCTTTATTGTTGAATCCCATGCGATTAATAATGGCGTGTTTTTCAGGAATTCTAAATAAGCGAGGTTTAGGGTTCCCCGGTTGCGGACGCGGCGTTACCGTACCAATTTCTACAAAGCCAAAGCCCATGCTTGAAAACGCATCAATACAATCACCGTTCTTATCAAGACCTGCGGCTAACCCTACCGGATTATCAAACGTCATGCCGGCAACAGTGACGGGCTTTTTAAGCGTTGGTGTGCTGTACATCCATTTCAGCGGTGTATGTTGTGTCTTGTTTAACCAGTTAATGGTGAAATCGTGACTTTTTTCAGGTTCACACTGAAGTAAGAATTTTTGCACTAGAGATTGCATGGTTGTGTTTAACGCTCGCTTATTAAGGGTCTGTTGGTCGTTGCTATGCCTTGCGTTCACAGATCATCTGCTGACAAAAAACGCTGTAAAGCTAGTCAATAATAACCAATCGGCCAATAAAAAGCCCTGATAAACAGGGCTTAAATCATTAAGGTGCGTGTATTCTAATGGTTAGACTTCACGCTTAAAAGCATCAATTCGCGTAAAGCGACAGAAAATTTCGCAAATTCGTGCGTTGTGCTGGTCTTAAACTCTGACATCATGTGATACCAACGTTTAAGAAGCGCCTGATTACTTTCAATCCACTCATCTAGAATTTGGTCAGCGTTGCTCACATCTTCGCGAGAGGCTAGCAGGTTTGCTGCGATTGAGCGCTGCTGCCAATCAAGTTCTTCACGATATGAAGCACGAGCCAATGCCTGCCAGTGGTTGCTTACCGCCTGATTGTTGATTTGATCTAAGAACCAGTGAAGCTCTAGACGTGATCCCAATTGGTAGTAAAGCTTGGCGACAACATCAGTATCATGCTTATCGGCTTCTACAATTTGTGCCAAATCAAAGCTTGAGAACATGTTTGAGAAACTCGCTACTTGATACGCAATATCTTGAGGTACACCCTTATCGATATATTTCTGCGTTGCGGCTTCTAGCTGCGCGTATTCACTTTCAACAAGATAATGCTGTAAGTTTTTCGATAAAATATCGAATGTGCCGCGATAGCTCGCAATCGCCTCTTCAATTGACTGCGCTTTGTTGCCGTGACGTATATACCAGCGGGCGGCACGACGCATAATTCTGCGCGCTTCATCAAGCATTTTTAGTTGAAGCTTTGCTGGGATAACGTTGTCTAATTCTTCAATACGCTCCCATAGTGTATCCATATTGAAAATGCCGTGCACAATTGCGTAAGCATCTGCAATTTCGTCTACGCTTGCACCAGTTTCTTCCTGCATTCTAAACACGAAGTTAAGGCCCATATCGTTAACCATATTATTGGTTAATTTAGTGGCGATAATTTCGCTTCTAAGCGGGTGCTGCTGCATGTGTGATGCAAACTTTTCGCGAAGTACCTTCGGGAAAGCTTCAACTAATAGCTTACCATGGTAAGGATTGTCAGTAATTTCTGGGATATTAAGCGCATCTTTAAGCACCATTTTACCGTAGGCGATTAACACGCTAAGTTCAGGGCGAGTTAGGCCTTGGTCGGTTGCCACGCGATCGGAAATCTCGTCATCGCTCGGTATAAATTCTAACTCACGATTTAGTTGCCCTTCTCGTTCTAGGCCGTGAATAAAGCGAAGCTGTTCTTTAAGTTGCTTAACACCAGCTAACTCGGTAATAGAGATTGACTGGGTTTGACGGTAACAATCTTTAAGTACGATTCGGCTTACATCATCGGTCATATCATACAACAGCTTATTGCGCTGTTTGAGCGTTAGCTCGCCGTCGTTGACCAGACTATTAAGTAAAATTTTAATGTTAACTTCGTTATCAGAACAATCCACACCACCAACGTTATCGATAAAGTCAGTGTTAACGCGACCGCCATTAGAGGCGTACTCGATACGGCCTAATTGGGTTAAACCTAAGTTACCACCTTCGCCCACGATTTTAGCCTGAACGTCGCGGCCATTAACCCGTAAATCATCATTCGCACGATCGCCCACTTCAGAGTGAGATTCTTTCTTACTCTTGATGTAAGTACCTATGCCGCCATTCCATAGTAAATCAACCGGCATTTTAAGAATGTTGTGAATAAGCTCGTTAGGCGTCATTGTTAATTGACGCGTTCCTAACCACTTTTTCATCTCAGGTGTCAGCTTGATTGACTTAGAGGCACGGCTGAATACACCACCGCCTTTCGAGATAAGTTTGCTATCGTAGTCTTCCCAGCTAAGGCTTGGGTTTTCAAATAAACGTTGGCGCTCTTTGTAACTTGCTGCCGCATCAGGGCTTGGGTCAAAGAAAATATGTAAGTGGTTAAACGCCGCGATTAAGCGCGTGTGCTTTGACAGCAACATACCGTTACCAAATACATCACCAGCCATATCGCCCACGCCTACAGCGGTGAAATCGGTAGTCTGACAGTCAATGCCAATTTCTCTGAAATGACGCTTCACAGACTCCCAGCCGCCCCGTGCAGTGATGCCCATTTTCTTATGGTCGTAACCAATGCTTCCGCCGGAGGCAAATGCATCACCTAGCCAGAAACCAAACTCTTCCGCAATACCGTTTGCGATATCAGAGAAAGTTGCAGTTCCTTTATCTGCGGCTACAACTAGATACGGGTCGTCATCATCAAGGCGAACGACGTCTTTTGGCGGTACTATTTCGCCATTAACGATGTTATCAGTAATATCTAATAAGCTCGTGATGAAAGACCGGTAGCAGGCTTGGCCTTCAGCCTGAATAGCTGCACGGCCTTCGCCTACTGGCAAATTTTTACAAACAAACCCGCCTTTCGCCCCCACAGGAACAATAACCGTATTTTTAACCTGCTGTGCTTTTACAAGACCTAGTACTTCGGTTCTGAAATCTTCTTGTCTATCAGACCAGCGCAGACCGCCGCGGGCAACTTTGCCACCGCGAAGGTGTACCCCTTCAACACGTGGGCTGTATACAAAGATTTCAAACTTAGGCAACGGAAGCGGCATTTCTGGAATAAGCTCTGGCATCATCTTAAATGACACGTAAGACTTTTCGATGCCTGCATCGTCTGGCTGATAGAAGTTGGTTCGTAGAGTTGCCGACATCATATCCAAATAACGACGGATAATACGGTCGTCATCAAGGTTACTTACATTGTCTAGCTGTTCCTTGATGGTCTCTAGAATTGCGTCTTCTTTTTTCTGATTACGCTTTTTCTTGGGGTCAAAGCGTTGGTCAAAGAAGTCTACCAATAAACGGGCAATATCTGGATAGTTAGAGAGGGTATTTGCAATATAGTCACGGCTAAATGAGCTGCCAGTTTGACGCATATATTTAGCGTAGGCACGCAGAACCGTCACCTTTCGACCCGTCATATTGGCGCCCAAAATCAGGCGATTAAACGCGTCATCTTCAAGCGTTTTATACCACACCTTCGCAAAAGCGTCCTGGAAAAGGGTTTGCGCCATTTCCATATCAAAGTGCTGGCCGCTTTTGTGCAGCATGGTGAAGTCCATTACCCAATTTCGCTCACCTTCGGAACACGTGATTTTATATGGACTTTCGTCGATTACGCGTAACCCAAAGTTCTCCAGCATGGGGAGTACGTCAGACAAGTGAATGGGTTCTGCACGGTGGAAAAGCTTAAGCTTAACGACTTGGCTTTCAGCGTCTTCTTCTTGTGGGCGGTAGAACAACATATCCAAGGTGTGATTGTCGTCAAGCATCTCTAGCTTGCCGATATCTACCAGCGCTGCCGATGGAAGGTTATGCTCCATATAGCTACGAGAAAACGCATTGTTGTATTTGCGCTCAAGCGCCTTGCCAGATGCTTCGCCGTGAGCCGCTGAAATTGCTGACGCTAGTCTGTCGTTCCAGGTTTTGGTCAACTCAATAATGTTTTGCTCTATTTCCTTCACATCGAATTCCGCGTTGTTGTCGTTGACTCTAGCAATGTAATGCGTACGGGCATATACAGACTCTGAAAAGAAGGTGGTAAATTCGACTTCTTCAGTAGCGCCTAATGACGCTTTAAGTAGCTCTTGAGTCTCTTTACGCAACTGAGTGTTATAGCGCTCTCTTGGTACGAATACCATGCAAGAGAAGAAGCGGCCAAATGTATCTTTGCGAATAAACAAACGAGATATACCGCGCTCTTGCATCTGAAAAATGCCCATCACAATTTGTGCGAGTTCTTCTGCTGGTGTTTGCAGTAACTCATCACGTGGATAGGTTTCTATAATGTTCGCAAAAGCTTTGTATGCGTGTGTGCCTGGCTCAAAGCCGGATAATTCACAAATTCGCTTAATCTTCTCTCGTAAAATGGGTAGCTGGGTTACGCTGTTGTTATAAAACGATGCTGAATAAAGTCCTAGAAAGCGATGCTCACCTACGACCTGCCCGTCTTTGTTAAATACCTTCACGCCCACATAGTCCATATAGGCTGGCCGATGCACGCGGGCACGAGAATTTGTTTTGGTCAGTATCAACGGGTTTTTGCTTAACGCTTCAGCTCTTGCTGATGCAGGCAGTCTTGATAACAGACGTTCGCGGTCATTTATCGAGTTTTTAAGAAGACCTAAGCTGGTGTCGTTTTTCGGTATCCATCTATGATCGCCTTCAATTGCTTTAACTTCATAATAGCGATATCCCATCATGGTAAAGTTATGGTCACCCAACCACTCAAGGTATGCCTTAGTCTGTTTTTTTGCATCTGCGGAAACAGGCCAATTGTATTTCGCGTTATTCTTGATAACGTCCTGTAAAGTGCTGGTCATGCCCTGCCAGTCTTCAACAGCTAAAGAGACTTCATCAACTACCGAGTAAAGCTCTTTAGTTAAAGCATCAATATCTTTTTTCGACGTCTGTCTATCGATTTCAATGAAAATGACAGTCTCTTTTTTAGCACCTTCTATGGTTTGACCTGGTTCTGCAAAGGTTTCGACTTTGTTCGATTTGTCGCGTTTAACGCCAATAGGGCTATGAAGAAATAAATGCGCAGTAATGTTCAACCGGTTCAGTAGCATACGCACAGAGTCAACTAAGAACGGCATGTCTGACACAATAATCTCTACTATTGTGTGACTTGAGTGCCAACCGTGTTTAGCTATTTCTGGGTTGAAAACACGAACGTAAGGCGAAGCGTATTCAAATTTTGCTAAACCATTCCATAAACTAAGTGTTGCACCATACAGGTCGCTGTCGTTGCGATTTTCTAAATCGTCGCTTGATATGTTTTTATACAACAGACGTCCGAATTGCTGCACAAGAGACTTCTGCTTGGTATCTACTTTTTTATCAATAAGTGCAAATACATTGTCTAGCAGTACTGAGTGTCGCTGTGAGGTGACTGTCATTTGTTAACCTTTTTTGAATGTCATAATACCAATTGAACTTGGTATAAGTGCCGAGTACCTAACTATTTTCTCTAATAAATGACGCTAATGAAAGCCCATTTTTAACCTTATATTAACAGCATAGATAACTATGCAGAAAACACCCAAAAAAAAGGGCCTAAAGGCCCTTTTTTATGCGTAGCTATGCAAAAATAATTTATGCATCAGGGTCGTTCTTATTCCACCACAGGAACCTAGCCAAGGCGGGCAGTACAATTATTGCCCCAAGCATGTTCACAACGAACATAAATGTTAGCAAAATACCCATATCCATTTGGAACTTAAGTGAAGAGAATACCCAGGTACTTACGCCTATAGCTAGCGTTATGCCAGTAAACAACACTGCACTTCCGCGCTCTTTCAAAGCAGCGAAATAAGCTTCTTGGACGGTAGCACCTTTCTTCAGCATTAAGCTTTTGGTAGAAAGAATATAAATACCATAGTCCACTCCGATTCCCACGCCAAGTGCGATAACTGGTAATGTAGAAACGGTGAGGCCAATTTGAAGGTATGTCATTAGTGCTTGAGCCAACACAGACACTACATATAGCGGTATTACGACGACTAACGTAGCACGTATTGAGCGGAAGCTAATTAAGCAGAGCGCGATAACAGCTCCAAATACATAAAGCATCATTGGATCTTGCGCCGCGCTCACTGCTTCATTAGTTGCAGCCATTACGCCGACAGGGCCAGAAGCAAGACTAAACTTCATATCGTCAGTTTGGTACGCATCGCGATACGACTTAACTGCATCAACAACGCGAGAGATGGTTTCTGCCTTGTGATCTTCCATAAACAGGATGATAGGCATAACTGAACAATCGCCGTTAAGTAGTCCAGATGAGGTAGGTACGCGAGAGATTGCCTGAACCAGCGTTTGTTGATTACGCGGAAGAACCTGCCATTTTACGTTCCCTTCGTTGTAACCGGCATTAACAATTTTGGCGACTGACGCAAGTGACACCGCAGACTGCACGCCCTGAACGTTTTCCATTTTCCACTGGAAGTCATCCATGGCTTTCATCACACTGTGCGAGGTACAAGCTTCCGGGGTCGTCTCTACAAGTATAGAGATATAATCCACCGTTACTTCGTATTTGTCAGTAATCAAAAAGGTGTCTTCATTGTAGCGAGAAGTTTCATGTAGCGCTGGTGCACCGGCGTGTAAGTCCCCTATTTTCATATTCTGCGCTTGGAAATGACCGAGCACGAATAAAATAGCGGTGACAATTAAAATAAACGCAGCTGGCTTTTTACGTGAACACGCAGCAATTACTTCCCAGAATTTAGAATTTGCGTTTTCTTTACCAGCAAATTTCTCTACATACTTCTGGTCTAGCTTTAAGAAACTCATAAGGACAGGAAGTAATAAAAGATTGGTAAGTATGATTACCGCAACACCCATACTTGCTGTTATGGCTAGCTCGCGAATGATACCAATATCAATAACCAGTAGCGTCATGAAGCCTACAGTATCAGATAACAAGGCAATTCCGCCGGGTACTAGAAGGTTTCTAAATGCCGCCATTGAAGCCCGTTTCGCGCCAATGCCCGTCACCGCTTGCTTTTCTACCGCGTTAATCATTTGAACGCCGTGGCTTACACCGATAGCGAATACAAGGAACGGCACTAAAATTGACATAGGGTCCATGCCAAAACCAATGGAAGTCAAAAGCCCGAGCTGCCAAATAACGGCGATAATTGAACATACCAATGGCAACACGGTAAGCATGAGGCTTCGTGAAAAGAAGTACACCATAACGGCTGTAATCGCGATAGCAATAGCGAAAAACAGTAGTACATCTTTAGCGCCATCGGCTACGTCGCCAATCATTTTCGCAAATCCAATAATATGAATTGAGGTATTTTCGTTTTCGTACTGACCACGCAGCTGCTCTTCAAGCTCTGCAGCTAACGCAAGGGTATCAAGGGGCTCGCCAGTTTGAGGGTCAATGTCCAGCAACTGTGCAGTTACCATTGCGCAGCTGTAGTCACTCGAAACCTGTCTACCAACGATGTTCGCTTTTTCCACGTTCGCAGCCACAAGCTCCAGGGCCTCTGGCCTTGATGAGTCGAAGTCTGCTGGTATGACAGGGCCGCCCGCGAAACCACCTTCTACAATTTCAGTGAAGCGTGTAGAGGGAGAGAAAAGTGAAATTACTAACGAACGGTTTACGCCATTGATGAAGAAAAGCTGGTCGTGAACGTTCTTTAACGTATCGAAAAAATTTTGATTATAAATATTATCGTTTTTATCACATACTGAAACTAGGATGTTGTTGGCCCCACCAAAATCTTGGCGGTGCTCAATATACGTTTTCATGTACTCGTGATTAAGCGGAATATTCTTTTCGAAACCTGCGTCTAGACGCATCTGTGAGGCTTGGTAACCTAGAAAAATCGTAGCAATGGCAAACAGTGCCACCACAACTTTGCGGTTACCAAACACTAATTTTTCAAGAAAATGGGTCATTGTTTTTATACTGCCCTATTTTAAATTCAACGTTTTAATGCCATTTGCAGTAACAGCAATGCTGGTACCGTTAAACTCGGTGGCGTTTAAAATCGCCGCTTTATCTTTTATTTGAGACACGGAAATGCCGTCATCACTTTGGCAATTGGATGGATTGGCATAAGGGTCACGCGTACTGGTAGGTAGCGGGCGTTGTGCACTTACCATCATGCCGTTGTTACCCAAAGCATAAACCTGTGATTCTGATTCAATTAAGATTGAATTAAGGGTGCTCGTTGAACAGGTTTGCACATATTCCCATTCCCCTTGATTTCTGTTTACGAAAATATTCCCACGAAGACCTACTGCAAGTACCGTGTTTTCATCCAGCGGTTTGATATCGAAGAAAGAGCCTGTGTAGTCGACGTAATAACGTTCCCAAGATTCACCTTTATTAACACTCTTGGCCAAAAGTCCCGCTTCACCCGCTAGATAAAGCGTATCACCATCAAGGGTTACACGGTTTAAGTGAGGCAGAATAGATTCTAGTTCTTGTTGATAGAATGCTTCATCTTCCTTGCGGACTTCTTCAAGGTACTCTTGATCAAGAGGATCCAACAAGCTCGCGTGACGCTCGGCAGTCCACGTGTTCCCACCGTCTGTCGTACGATAAAACAGGCCGTAAGCGCCTGTAGCAATGCCTTGTTGGTCATTGAAGAACAATACATCTAAAAATGGGCGTTGAAGTTCGGGTTGATAATTTTGTATCTCCCATGTTTCGCCCCTATCTGAAGAATGAAGAATGACAGCGTCGTGACCTACTGCCCATATTTTTTCGCCCACAACCGTGGTAGCGGTAAGCGTTGATTGAGTTGGCACCGCTTTTTGATTGAAAGTTTTGCCATCTTCCGAGACTAATACGTGACCGCGTTCACCGACAATAACGACAAATGAATCAGCGTCTATGTCCAAAAGAACTGATTGCTCAACCAAAGGTGCCATGAATGCTTCTTCGGCAAGTGCAGCTGTAGAGTAATTAGCTGCGAATGTGGCGGCAATGCACGCTGCAATGGTTTTTTTCATAATTAACCATTCCCCCTATTTATAATTGTCTGTATACAAAAACGGCTGGCAATTGCCAACCGTTTGTTGTGTAAGGTGATTAGCGCTTACCTTCTCGTCGCAACGCCTGAGGCGTGAATTCCACATCTCGAGGGCGTACGGTGAAGTCGTACATTTGCTCTTCGTTGTCTAGGCCAATGGCCAAATAACGACGAGAGTTTAAGTCGTAGTACGCATCAAGCGTCGACCATTGCGTAGGAACTTCATAGTAGTTAACACCATAAGCTACACCAACGCGGTAGAGTTCGCCACGATTATCATACATATCAGCTACTTGAATTTGCCAGCTATCTTCATCAATGAAGAAGACGCGCTTTTGATAAATGTGACGGAAACCTTCTTTCAACGTAGCTTCAACTACCCAAACACGGTGTTTCTCCCAACGGGTAAGGTCTGGATTAACGTGATTTGGCTTCAAGATTTCATCGTATGAAGCACTGTCTGAATGTAGTGCATAGTTGTTGTAAGCGACAAACATTTCCTGTTTACCAACAAGCTTCCAGTTGTAACGATTAGGAGAACCGTTAAACATGTCGAAATCATCAGTAGTGCGCAGGCCGTCAGCCGCTGTTCCCGGCGTATCGTAAGCGATGTTAGGAGCTAAGCGAACACGACGCTGACCAGTGTTATACGTCCAAGCTTTACGCGGCTCTTTAACCTGGTCTACGGTCTCGTGAACAAGTAACGCCGTACCTGCTAGACGGGCTGGCTTAGTTACTTTTTGTTTAAACATAAACAGAATATTTTCATCTGTTAGCTTTTCAGGTGTAGCACCTTCTTCAGCATATTTAATTAGCAACTGCTCATCAAAACCGATTACGTTGTAATCACCACCGGTAGTAACCGCTGCTTGTCCACCATTACGCTGAACCGCTGCTCCGCGATAACGAAGAATGTGGTTCCAAATTGCTTCAAGACCGTTTTGTGGTATTGGAAATGGAATACCCAACACTGCACCTTTAAGGCCATTACCGTCGTCGAGAAGCTCAGCTCGAGTTGCGTTTACCTTAGTCGCATCATAAATAGCCTGAGGGTTTGACGCAGAGCGGCGTGTTGGGTAAACCGGCATACGGAACGTTTCTGGATAAGCCTCAAAAAGCTTCTTCTGGCCTTCAGATAAGAATTCCGCATACTCTTTATAGTTCTGTGCTGTTATCTCGAACAACACCTTGTCTTCTGGGTAAGGGTCTGGGTGGTGGTCACCCACACTGTACCCTGCAGGCGCAGACGTGATACCGCCAGTCCAGGCAGGAATACTGCCATCAGCATTACCCGCTTTTTCAGCGCCGAGCGGCGTTAGTTCGTTACCTAATTTGTTTGCGTCTGCATCAGACACTTTAGCCATAACGCTTGCACCAGATAAAGCCAGTGACAAGGCGGCTGCAATAATTCCTACTTTTCTAATCATAAAAACCACTCTTAGATTGCGTATTTGATGTTAAATGAAATGAAGTCTCTGTCAGATAGCGCATTAGTTGTACCAATGCCGCCCCAGAATGCACTGTAAGACGCCGTTGCAGACCATTTACTTAAATAATCGAACGTGAAAGAAAGTGCAGCAGACTTAACATCTTCTGTGAAAAGGAATAATGGATCTGGCGTAGTACCCTCAACGTCATGAGAGAAAGTACCGCGAACTCGAAGGTTCATACCAGCGAATATTGAGTTGTAGTCAGCAACCGCCAATAAGCGATAGCCCCACGCATCGTCAGTTGCAAACGGGTTAGTCTCAGGTCCGTCTGAAAGGCCTTGGTGTAGACCTTCACGAGCGTTACCGTTAATTGGTTCAAGCGACGGTGTACGAGCAGTACCCGGTGCATTTAAGCGAATAACATCTGGGTCTGGCATGTCAACAACGTTTACATAACCTACTTCGCCTAGAAGTACGAAGTTGTCAGATCCAAATTTAGGGCCGAATACATGTGACGCGGTAAATTGCATTTGCCATGTATCAGAGAAAAGGAAACCTTCTGCGGTTTCACCTGGGCCAACCGCTCTACCAATGTTATTTAGCTGTGAGATTCCTTCAAGATCTGGACGTAAGCCTGCGTTAGCTAACTGTTCAGGCATACCCATGTAAAGCAACTCTACATCGTCTATTTGAAGTGGCTCATCGACACGATAAGCAAATTCACCCGCAAGAGCTGTAGTACCAATATTGGTGTTGAAGCTCATACCGTAAAGTTTGATGTCTTCTGGATAGTAGAATTCAGACTGCGTGAAGGCACCTAAATCTGTGATATTGTCCCTAGTAATTGTAATACTTGGATCAGCCAACATAGCAAGGTCTGAAGCTATACCTTCGGCAGTAAAGTCTGATGTTTTACCAGAAATAAGCGGACGCTGGCTGTGATAGTTAATGTGATAGAAACTAAATTCTGTTTCATTCAAATTCTCAGCAAACCACGTTAAGCGCAAGCCATACTGGCCTTGGTCGTCTGCATCGTTATGCGCCTCATCAGAGAAACCACGAATTGCAACTTTTGTCGGGTAAGCAAGATAAGCTTGAGAGATATCTGCAGCATCAGCACCTGAGCGTAATAAATCACCGTAACCATTTAAAGCAGTTAATAAGTGATCTAAGTCAATATCAGGGTTACCACTAAAGCCTAACTGAATATTCTGGCGTTGACCGCCCTCACCTGCAAAGTCGTTACCGGCGAAGTAGCTGCCTGACACAGGAAGCCAGCTGCGCTGCCACTCATATTGATAGTAACCTGAAATGCTCACCGTATCGGTTAGGCCTAAAGACGCATAAACCATACCTACCGGTAGGAATACTTCTTTTAGTTCGGCACCTGGTGCACGAGCACGCGTTACATCCACAGGGTTGGTCGTGTTGATACCATGCTGGATGAACGTACTTTCACCCCAACTTATTACTTGGCGGCCAACACGAAGCGTTAGTGGCTTGTCGCCAATCCACCAGTCGCCATAGAAGAAAGCATCATACAAACGAACATCTGTACATAAAAGGTCTTCCGCCTCTGGGTCTTGACAAAGATCGTATTGGTTGCCCGTTATTGGGTTAGAGTAAGGACGGTCACCATCCATTTGCTCGAAATCATAGAACCAGAAACCCCGAGCGAAGAAACCATAGTCGCCGAAGTTAATATCTAATTCATGTGAGCCTGAAACCTGCGTTGCGAACGCATCGCCTGGATCGTGCGCTAGGTTACCGAGGTCACCATTCGTTGAATACGCACCATCTGCTAACCCCCACACATCGCCACTTGGGTATAAAGGATTGAAAGCTGCGTGATAACCGCTCCAGTCAAACTGAGGATGGTTACTGTTACCAATAAGGTCGTAATCTCTTGCCTCTGTTCGAATACTTGTAGCTAATGTAAATGTCGAATCTAAAGAAATACTTACATCACCTACTTGCCAATTTGCAGCGTGTACTGGTACTGCAGCAGCACCTAACAGAGAGAGAACTCCCGCTGCTACCGGTGATATCTTAAAAGCGCTAGGCCCGTTTTTCATATTTTTATACTCCCAAGTCGATGTGACTTAATACGTGACATCATGACCAACCATAACGATTAACAAAATCATTACATCATTTTGCCATAACCGCAAGAACTAATCCTACCAGTTAACAAAATTTACAACATTAGTCGTATCAAATAGTTATTGCTTTATTGTGAGTATAAAAGGCATTTATAAACTTGCAGGAAAATTGTACAAGTTTAACGAGCGATAATTCGATTTATCGTTAAGTCGCTTTTTGAAGAGTGTGGCGTATTTGTGAAGACCTTGAACCTAAGATGTGCAGGCAGTTGTAGTATTGCGTAAGTTACAGCTGTGAGAAAATAAAAAGGCCCTATCCGAGCCTTTCAAAAGATTTAATTTTTTTATTAGCGTCAATGACCATTCTGAAACGGCCTTTGATACCGTTCGATGTGACAAATTGGCGAAGCCGATTCGTAGGTACCTGAACACTTAGACCGGATTCACTTAACATGACCACATCTGGCATAGACGGGGCATAAAGCACCTCACATTGTTTGTAAGGTGCGTTTATTGAAAAATAAAAGACGGAGTCTGATGCGTTAATGCTTTTCATAAGCAAGACTTTTACTTACTTTTTCAAACAAGTCTTTACTTAGGCCCTTGTGGTTAAGTAAGCGGCCAAGTTGCTGCTTCATATGAACTTGGTGTTCACTAGCGAAACCCTGCCACTGGGTTAACGGTGTAACTATACGAGCCGCAACTTGCGGGTTGACTGCATCCAGCTTAAGCAAATAGTCAGTTACAAACTTATAACCGCTCCCATCTGCAGCATGGAACCTTTCGCTATTATAAAACGCAAAACTGCCAATGACTGAGCGAACACGGTTTGGATTGCTCATTGCAAATTGCGGGTGCTCACAAAGCATTGTGATGGTGGCAAAGATATTTTCGCGATTTTGCGTTGCATGAAGCGCAAACCATTTATCTAGTACGAGTGGGTCGTGTTTCCACGTTTGTTCAAATTGAGCCATCAAGCTATCGAATGTGGCAGAACTGCAGTGTTGCGCACTTCTCAATGCTCCAAGTGTATCGGTCATGTTATCTGCATTATCAAATTGCGACACGACGAGGTCTTCGTATTGAGGTAAGCGTGCTACATGCGCAAGCACCACATTTCTGCAACGGCGCTGATTGATTGCATTTTGCGTGTAGCTGTATGCGCTTTGTTCAATGTTGTTGAACACAGCAAACAGTTCTTGCTCTAGCGCGCGAGAAAACTGGTCACAAAATGCCTTTCGAGCTTTTGAGAGCGCGGACACAGTGATATTGCTACGACTTTGACACAAGGTCTCAAAAGAAGGAATAACTAAACATTCGCCAAGTAGTTCCAGGTTATTCTGCTCCTGAGCTATAGCCTGCTTGATACCATTCCAAATATCGTTACTAATGGCAGAGCCCGGAGATTCTTCCAACTGCTTTATACAGCGGTCATACAAGGCTTGCATTGCGTCCCAGCGATTGAATGGATCTTTCGCATGTTTAAAAATGGTAAGTAATGATTCTGTATCTAGCGGGTTTTCAACTTTGGCTGGCGCTGAAAAGTTACCTAACACTACCGGTGTTAATTCACTATGTTTAGCATCTACGGTTAAACGCATTGAGGCATCTTTCAAAATAACCATACCGTCATCGATAAACGATTCGTTGTCAGTATAGGTATTGCCCTCTTTATCAATTATCTCAATATTCACTGGGATATAAAGGGGAAGCTTTTCACTTTGATCTGAAGTAACGGGCGTGTGTTGCGTCAAAGTAAAGGTATGTCTGATAGTCTCGTTGTCGCTAGCTTCTGTACTGTGCTTAACAGAGATGACAGGCGTACCAGATTGACTATACCAGCGTGTAAATTGAGTTAAATCTAAATCAGTCGCTGACTGCATGGCTGAAATAAAGTCATCGCACGTGACCGCTTGACCATCGTGCCTTCTGAAGTACTCATCCATACCTCGTCTGAATCCATCAGGACCAAGTAAGGTGTGGAACATGCGAATGACTTCAGCGCCCTTGTCATAAACTGTTACCGTGTAGAAGTTATTCATTTCAATTACTTCTTCAGGACGAATTGGGTGACTCATTGCGCTGGCGTCTTCAGCAAACTGATGTTCTCGCATTACGCGAACATGCTTAATACGGTTACTTAGTGCCGAGGTCATGTCAGCGCTAAACTGTTGGTCTCTGAAAACGGTAAGCCCTTCTTTGAGGCTTAGTTGGAACCAATCGCGACATGTAACCCGATTTCCAGTCCAATTGTGGAAATATTCGTGTGCAATAACAGACTCTACATTGAAGAAGTCATCGTCAGTCGCACTTTTTTGGTCGGCTAAAACAAACTTACTATTAAAGACGTTTAAACCTTTGTTTTCCATTGCTCCCATATTAAAGAAGTCGACGGCAACAATCATGTAGATATCTAAATCGTACTCTAGCCCAAAAACATCTTCGTCCCATTTCATCGCTCGTTTAAGAGACTCTAAAGCGAATACGCCTTGGGACTTTTTGCCTTTGTCGACATACAACTCTAGCGCAACTTCCTTACCGCTTGTCGTTGTGTAGCTATCGGTTAGTAAATCGAAATCACCGGCAACCAATGCAAAAAGGTAGCAAGGTTTGGGATGCGGGTCGTGCCATTTCACGAAATGGGTGTTTTCATCGATATCCCCTTTATCTACCGAGTTGCCGTTGGCAAGTAGCATAGGCACTGATTTGTCAGCAACCACAGTAACCGTGTAAACGGACAAAACGTCAGGGCGGTCCATAAAATAGGTAATTCGGCGAAACCCTTCCGCTTCACATTGCGTGCAATAAGCGCCGCCCGATAAGTACAAGCCTTCAAGGGCTTTATTTTGTTCAGGCGCAATGGTGTTAGTAATTTCTAAGGTAAATTCATCGAGATGAGTAGCAATGCTTAACGATGTATCTGACACTGTATATTCTTTATCAGATAAAGTATCACCGTTAATAGCAATAGCGTTTAGCGACAAGTTATCGCCATCTAGAATTAAAGGGCCGGTATGTTTTCCATTACGAGTTACGGATAATGTACTGATAACCTGCGTTTGCGTTGGATGTAGCGTAATATGTAGGTCAACTGTCGCTATTGAAAAAGCGGGCGGCTGATAATCCGCCCGGCGTTTAGCTTGAACTGACATAGATCCTCCTAAAAGAAAGCCTACGTGGGTTTATTTGGAACGTTTGGTTAAACCGTTTCTTTACTGTTAACTTCAACGTGTGGTGGTGTAATACGTAGAATCTTAATACCTAAGTACGCATACACAACAGCAAGGATCGGGTTGATTACGTTAAAGAATGCATAGAACACATAATCAAATGGGTTTACCAATAAAACACTGTGCATGTAGGCACCACAGGTGTTCCAAGGAATTAGCGGAGATGTAAGTGTACCACCGTCTTCAAGACTACGAGAAAGGTTAAGCTGGTCTAACCCTCGCTTTTTAAATTCTTCTTTGTACATGCGGCCTGGCATAACGATAGAAATATATTGATCGGCCGTTACAAGGTTAGTTCCAAAACACGTAAGAATGGTTCGACTTACCATATCACCGGCTGACTTAGCGCCAATTAATATGGCAGACACGGCACGTTTTAACAGACCTACACGCTCAAGAACGGCTCCAAAAGACATAGCACAAATGATAAGCCAAATTGTATTTAGCATAGATGACATGCCGCCGCGAGACAGCAAGCTATTTAAATTTTCATCTGGCGTAGAAAAGCTCACCCCATCAAATAGCGCTGTCCACACAACTTTCAACGCGCCAATGTTTGCAGAGTCATCGCTACTTGCCATAGATGTAACTACATCCCATTGAAACACGACAGCCCAAACGCCCCCTAACAAAGCGCCAATGAAAACCGCTGGGAAAGCCGGCATTTTCTTAATTGCTAAAGTAAGTAGAACGGCAAGAGGAATTAGCAAATGCCAGCCCAAGTCAAAAGAGTCATTAAGCAGTAGTTGCATTTGTTCAATACGCTCTGCTTTAGCTTCACCTACTTCGCTAAAGCCAAGGACAGTGAATAATACAAGGGCAATGACAAAGCTTGGAATGGTCGTCCACAGCATATAGCGGATATGCTCGAACAAATCAGTGCCTGCAACAGCGGGAGCTAAGTTAGTGGTCTCAGATAATGGCGAAATTTTGTCGCCAAAATACGCACCAGAGACAACAGCGCCAGCCGTAATAGCAGCTGACATTTCCATTCCCGCTGATACACCCATTAATGCCACACCTACCGTTGCTGCGGTAGTCCAAGAACTACCAATACTCATAGCAACTACCGCACAGATTAAACATGCAGCGGCGTAGAAAAACGATGGGTTTAGTAGCTCTAAACCAAAATAAATAAGCGTAGGCACTGTGCCGGCAAGCATCCATGTACCAATGAGTGAGCCTACGGCTAACAATATTAGGCAGGCCCCCAGAGACATGGAAATTCCATCTACGATACCCTTCTCTATCGTTTTCCAGCTGTACCCATTTTTCATGCCGATAATAGCAGCTAGGCCCATTGCCAAAAGTAACGCAATTTGGTTCGGACCGTATGATGAATTATCCGCAAACAGGTAAACCGCACTTCCCATCATGACCACTAGCGCAAGAATAGGAAGTATTGCATCGAGTAGTGACGGCGTTTTTATCTCTTTATTCGTCATTGTCGTTTTTAAAAACCTTTTTTATTGTATTTATAACGCGTTAAACGTGCTGCTTGCTGCAACTTTTAGTGCTTTAGAACACTGAGCGATAGAACATTAGCGCGATGATAACCGGGCATACAAAGCGCACGTACCAAGGCCAAATTTTCCAGAATATACTGTGCTCAGCATACTGATCGCCTTGCTTGAGTTCTTCCAGTATTGCGTCTCTACGCCATACCCAACCGGCAAAAATACATAACGCTAGCCCAAGCAGTGGCTGGCTGTACTCTGTGGTTAGTGCGATTACAAGGCCAAACAAGGTTTCGAAATTTAAAATAATGATGCAGCTTAATAAAAAGATAATCGAAGCCATTAGCACAACTGCTTTTTTACGCTGTAGACCTTTGCTTTCCACCATAAAGGCAACCGGCACTTCCAACATCGATATAGAAGAGGTTACCGCTGCGATAGCCATTAATGCGAAGAAAGTAAAAGCAACAAAAAGCCCTACAGTACCTATGGTGTCAAAAAGCGCGGGCAGTACTTTAAAAATTAGTGTATCGCCTTGAATTAACGCGCCTTCTGGCGTAAAGATTTCGACGCCGTTATTCAGCGCAACGTACATAGCTGGAATAATAAGCATACCAGCAATAACGGCTACCCCAATGTCAACTAAAGCAACAGAAGCACCAATGGACGGTAAGTTTTCATTTTTGCTGAGGTATGAGCCGTAGACCAGCATAGTACCTACACCTAATGACATTGAGAAAAACGCTTGCCCCATTGCATTGATTAGTAGTTCTGGGTCGAGAACACGGGAGAAGTCAGGCACTAGATAAGCTGACCAACCTTCGACTGCACCGGGCTGAAGGCTTACGTAAACAATAAGCGCGAGGATTAATATAACCAAAGTTGGCATAAGTCGTACTGACCACTTCTCAATACCTGACTTTACACCACCAACAACGATAAATGCGGTTAACCCCATGAATAAAAAGCAAAAAATAATGTTACGCGTAACCGATGAAGTAAGCAACCAGTCGCTTACATCGCTTAATCCGACTAAACTAACAGCAGCATCGGCGAAATAAACTAGCATCCATCCACCAACAATTGCGTAGAAGGCAAGAATGAGCGAAACGGTAACACAGCCCCATATTCCGGTGAGTCTTCCGGCGAAGTTACCTGATATTTTACCTAACGCGTCAACCATATTTGAACGGGAACTGCGTCCAATAATAAGTTCAGCCATGAGAACTGGGTAAGCAAGAACGAATGCAAGGAGTAAGTAAACAAGAACAAACGCAGCCCCTCCGTTACTCGCTACTTTTGTGGGGAAACCCCAAATATTGCCGAGTCCAACTGCTGAGCCTGCCGCTGCTAGCACGAACCCTATTCGAGAGGAAAATTCGCCTCTGATAGCCATGTTATTTCCCTTTATTATTGTTTTATTAGTTTATTTATAGACACAAAAAAAGGGCTGGCCCTAGACCAGCCCTTTTCTCTAATCACTTAGTTTCTTGTGATAGCGTAACGGCCTGTTTCAATCATATCGAAGGTGATGTTGGCTGCTTCATCCAAGAATGGATCTAATTCTTCCATATCTTCCGGTAAGTCGTCCAATGATGTGACAGTTTCCATTCCCATTCGCTGTAAACGTTCGTTAGCACGTGCGAGAGATTTCTCTTCCGCCTCTTTCTTGTCTGCTTCGCGCACAGACTTCACCAGTGAGATAAAGTTCTTATCTTTGTTTTCTTTGTATTCTTCAATATCGTCATAAATATAAGAAAACTCTGGGTTTTGCAGAATGCGTTTGTTGTGTTTGGCTGTTAATACGTCCAATGCGGCAGTGCCGTCAGCAAATGTCGTATAGTTAGCACGATTTATACTGTCCCATGGAAGTGCGTTTTCAGCTTGAGCTTCGCCCCACTCTGATGGCTCTACAGCAGATGGATAAAGGATGTCAGGAATAACGCCCTTATGCTGAGTGCTTCCGCCATCAATACGATAGAACTTAGCGATAGTGAATTGAACACTGCCAAGTGGATTATCGTAAAGGTCATAAATTTTGCCTAAGCCGCGGTGTTGTTGAACTGTACCTTTACCAAAAGTTTGTTCGCCAACAATGAGTGCGCGGTTATAGTCTTGCATGGCCGCTGCAAAAATTTCTGATGCAGAAGCGCTATAGCGATCAACTAATACCGTCAGTGGACCATCGTAGGCGACCTCACCGTCAGTATCTCGATTTACGCTCACTTTGCTTTGACCATAGCGAATTTGAACTACTGGGCCTTTTTCTATGAATAAGCCGGTTAACAATGTGGCCTCGGTAAGTGAGCCACCTCCGTTGCCGCGTAAATCAACAATCACGCCCTTTACGTTTTGTGCTTTCAAGCTTTCTATTTCTTTTGCAACATCCATGCTTAGATTGTTGTAAAAGCTAGGAATGGTGATTACACCTAAGGGTTCGCCTGCGTGAGGGCCTGTATCAGGTACATATACTTCAGACTTAGCGGCGCGATCTTCAAGTTTAATTTTATCGCGAGTAAGACTAACCACCGAGGTAGTTTTAGACTCAGAGGCGCCTTTTTCAACTTGTAATCGAACAGTGCTTCCTTTCGGGCCTTTGATAAGCTCAACGACCTCGTCTAGTCGCCATCCAATTACGTCTACAAATTCTTCATCATCTTGCGCTACACCAACAATCTTATCTTCAGGCTTTATTGCGCCCGACTCGTCTGCTGGACCGCCTGGCACTACACTTTTTATAACCGTGTAATCATCTTCGCTTTGCAATACCGCACCGATACCTTCAAACGACAAGTTCATGTCCATTTGGAAACGTTCAGCATTTCGCGGAGATAAATAACTAGTGTGGGCTTCTATGGTGCGTGCAAAGGCATTCATTGCAGTTTGGAACACGTCTTCGCTTTTTGCTTGCTTTGTACGTTTAATTGCTCGCGTGTAACGTTTGGTAAGCAGCTCTTTCGCTTCATCCCAAGTTTTGTCAGCAAGTATCAAATTCAACGCATCATACTTAACCCGTTGACGCCAGATCTCATCAAGCTCAGCTTTACTTGCAGGCCAATCTGCATCTTCTCTATCGTAAAAGAATTTATCGCCTTCTTTTTCGAAATCGAATGGCCCTTTTTCTAACAATGATAATGCAAACTCGTAACGTTCAATGCGACGCTTCGCACTTACGTTATACATATCGTAGGCAACTGAAAGGTTACCTTTACTCAGCGCATCATCGAACAGGGTGCGGTATTTTTCAAAACCTACCACGTCAGACAATAACAATACTTGCTTGTTGTGATCTAAACTATCGATAAAGCGCTGATAAACTCGAGCAGAGAGCGCGTCATCCAACGATATTTCCTTGTAATGCGCCCTTGTAAAAAGTGCACTTACTCGCTTTGCCGCAACACTGTGTTGAGATTCCTGCTGTAAAATAGGAAGCTCGTCTACCTCTGGTGTTGACGTAACGGCACCAGCTCCTACCCCTACGGTAAGAAAAGCACTGGCGATGGAAATTCGAAGGATGTCTCTCATATTTTACGACCTCTTGGAGCGTGCCAAACGTAAAGCGTCTGCGTTTACTTTAACCACCATGCCTGAGTCTAATTGAACGTGGATGCCATCTTTAGCAACTTCGGTAATTACTGCTGGCATAGGTGCTTTACCTAATTTAACGGTAACTTGCGTACCTTGCTGTAAATCGCTGTCGGTCAATTTCGCAGGTGGTGTATTGTTTGGTCTGTTATTTTTCGGTTTAGTTCCGCGCTTACTATCAGCATGGTCCGAATTTGCAGATTTTTCACCTTTTGGGCGATTAAATTGACGTTTGTCTTTACGCTTAGGCTGTTGTGCAAGCTTAGCTTTACGCTTTTCAGCGGCTTTTGCTTTGCTTTCCTCAAGCTGCTGTTGCGCGTGATCAGCATGTTCTTTTTCAATCGCATCGCCTTCAACGCCGTCTAAATCTACACGGTTCGCACCTTCTTTGATGCTATAAAGATAGCGCCAGCTGTTGGTGTAATGACGTAATGTAGAGCGAAGAAGCGTCTTGCTAACGCGTTCCTCCTCTTCTAAGCGAGTGGCAAGATCTTGAAAAATACCGATCTTAAGTGGGCGGGCCTCGCCTTCAATGCTAAAACATTTCGGAAAGGTCTCTGCAAGGAAAGCTATCACTTCCTTACTGTTAGTAAACTTCTCTGGTGATTCCATTAACTTTCTAAATTATTCAGGAGATTTCATCGTTACTTGCATCATCCCAAGTTGCCAGCGTGTGGTCAACCCAATCAAGCAATTCGTCGTCATCTATTTCTAATAAATGCTTATCTTGTTGCCAAGATTCCCATGCGTAGTGCAAAATTTGCTCTAAACGCTGTGTTTCAATATCTTCTTCTGCATTGTCATAAACCGCGTGAAGAATAAAGTTTAAACGTTCAGATGCCTCATCTGGGTCATCATGAAAGTCTTCCATATCTTCAAATGTGGATAAAACAACGTGTATATCGACACTGGATTTCATAATTATTTCTGCGAATCCATGAGAATTTGAGCAATTTCGACGAGCCCTTTTTCGTCTTCTTCGTTAAAGCGTTCAAAAACAGGGCTGTCGATATCAAGTACGCCGATAAGCTTATCATTGAGTACAAGTGGAACAACAATCTCAGAGTTAGACGCGGCATCACAAGCAATGTGTCCTGCAAACTGATGAACATCTGCTATGCGCTGAACGGTTCTGGTACTTGCACTTGTACCGCAAACGCCCTTTCCTAGGGGAATACGAATGCAAGCGGGCTGACCTTGGAATGGACCAAGTACCAATTGCTCTTCTTTAAAAAGGTAAAAACCTGCCCAATTTACCTCTTCGAGGTTATTGAAAAGCAGCGCACTGATGTTGGCCATATTGGCAATAAGATCATGCTCATCAGAAACCAAGCTCTTTGCTTGGGCAACTAACCGGCTGTACTGTTGTTCTTTCAAACGAATTTCCTGCTATTGAACAATATTAAAAGACACATTAACCCGCGCTTCTACACGCTCTTGCCCAGGTAAAGACATAGACATGTCTTTGGCAAAAGCTTCAGCGCGCATTACTGGAATCGGCATATTGCCACCAGATTCTGAGATTGCAACTACTTCACCTACTTCCACCTCTAATTCTTTCGCCAACAGGTGGGCGCGTTGCTTTGCGTCTTTCACTGCAGCAATAAGTGCTTTTTGGTATGCATCGCCTTCACCAATAGTAATAAAATTAAACTGTTGGATACGGTCAACACCACGTTTTAGCACGCCATCTAGCACTTTATCGTAGGTTTCAAGATCAGTTGAGGTGACAGTTATATCACGAGACAGAGTGAAACCTTCTTGCTGTCGCCCCTGTGGTGTATTGGTATAACGAGGTTGCAAGCGCACTTGCATACTTTGAATATGCTTCTCATCTATGCCTTGATTAAGTAAAAACTTAACGATAGAACGCAAGTCTGCATCTAGTCGCGTATTAAGTTTGCCTACAGTCGCTCCCTCTTCTTCAACAACCAGCTTCACTGAGTAAGCATTTGGTGTCACTTCTACAGCGCCTACGCCTTGCACATTTATTACTGCATCTTGCGCTGCCTGAGCAAACGTTGGGGCGGACAATGCGATTACTGCTGATGCCCAAAACGCTCTGCTAAACGTAATTAGTTTTGTATGCGTAAATAATTTCATAATGATTCCTTTTCAGACGACATCTTTATTCACTGTGTTATTGAGAATAAATGTATATGGCTGAACAGTGTATGAATGTAATCGATGCAGAAAATATTAGCACTGAACTATAAGCTAAAGAGTTACTACTTCGTCGAGCAGCATTATTTATAAGGTAAGCCCCTTGTTAACAATAGAAAACAAAGGGTATTGATGGGCTAACTTCACAAGATGAAGCTAAGAAAGCCAACACGTTCAATAACCTAGTTCGCTGAACATGTTGGCGTTTTATAGACATTAGGTAAGAGTAGACACTTGGGGTTGGTTACCTTGGTTTATTTCAATACGGTACTATTTCAATACGCTTCGCAACGCTGCTAAACAGTGGTCAATGTTGCGTGGCTTACACGCATAACCCATTAGCCCGATACGCCATACTTTGCCTGCATGATCGCCCAGCCCAGCTCCTATTTCTAAATTGAAGTCTTGAAGCAATTGCTTTCGCACGGCTGCATCATCTACGCCATCTGGTATTTTGACAACATTTAGCTGAGGTAAACGATAAGTACTGTCTACGGTTAACTCTAAACCAAGGTCATTTAAACCTTGTGCAAGTTTTTCGTGACCTGAAGCATGTCGCTTCCACGCATTTTCTAACCCTTCTTCTTTTAGTATTAGAAGTGATTCGTACATCGCATACATGCTGTTAACGGGCGCGGTATGATGGTACGCACGTTTTGCGCCTTGGCCCCAGTAACCGACAATCAAATTCATGTCTAAGAACCAGCTTTGCACTTTTGTTTTTCTGTTTTGAATAACGTGAACTGCTTTATCGCTAAAAGAAACAGGTGAAATACCTGGCACGCAACTTAAGCATTTTTGTGAGCCTGAATAAATCGCATCAATTTCCCACCCATCAACGTCTAACTCAATGCCGCCTAACGAAGTAACCGCGTCGACGATACTTAAACAACCATATTTTTTAGCTAGTTCGCAGAGTGCTTTTGCTTCATTACGCACACCTGTTGATGTTTCTGCATGAACAAAGGCAAGAATTTTTATATCGGGGTTGGCTTTTAGGGCATCCTCAACAGCGTTAAGGTCGGTTTGCTCACCCCACGTATTATTGATGGTAATAGCTTCACCACCGCATCGCTCAACATTTTCGACCATGCGGTTACCAAAAACGCCGTTAATGCATACAAGTACTTTATCACCAGGCTCTACCAGATTAACAAAACACGCTTCCATACCCGCAGAGCCCGGGGCGGAAATGGGCATAGTGAGGGCATTTTCGGTTTTAAAAGCATATTGCAACAGCTGTTTCGTTTGATCCATTAACTCAATAAATAGAGGATCCAAATGACCTAAAGTAGGTCTGGCCATGGCATTTAGTATTCTGGGATTAACGTCGGATGGTCCTGGACCCATCAAGGTACGCTCAGGCGGTATAAAAGTAGAAAAAGATTGCATAATCCTTCCTTATTTTTGAGAGAGCCAATTATTATAGTGAGTGTCTTGCCTTTTAAGCATGACCAATGCCGTCATACTACAAGTTTGGTCAAAAGGAACAACCGTCTGTTTTGAACATAAATAACATGAATGAACGCTATGCAATACATTCGATTTTATGTATGTGAAGGGTGTTCAATGTTAGGAAGGTGGGAAAGGTATAACTGAGTGAATAAGTGCGTCAAATTGACTAAAAATTTTTACCACATCCGACCAGCATTTAGTTCATTGATATATTTAAGGTTATTTCTATACTTAGGTTAGTAATCAGGGTGTAAGATAAAATTCACACAATTGCTGTTTATATTTTGAGCTAATTTAAACTATACTCATTGTTCGTTTAAAGTTTTTTATTTAAACTCTCCCTGTAAAAGTTAGCGCACGGCTCAGCAATGAGCCATTCCCCTAGGCCCGGAACGTTTGTTCTGGGCATTTTTTATGGGGAAAGAAAAATTAAATGGCGAGTAGGATGATTACTCATCAATCTGTTGCAAAGATGTCATGTAAGTCTTTGCGTTGCTGACATAGTGGTCTGCTGAGGCCTTTAACTTTGGCTCTACGTTTTCATCAAAAGTCCTGATAACTTTGCCAGGCGCCCCTACAACTAAGCTGTAGTCTGGGATTTCCATATTTTCAGTGATTAGTGCATTAGCGCCAATAATACAAAACTTTCCAATTTTCGCACCGTTTAGCACCACGGCGTTAATACCTATCAACGAATAATCGCCAATTTCACAACCGTGGAGCATAACTTTATGACCTACTGTCACTCCTTTGCCAAGGACCAAAGGAATTCCCGCATCGGTATGTAACACGCTACCGTCTTGGATATTTGTATTCTCACCAACTGTTATTTTGTCCATGTCGCCGCGGATTACCGCGTTAAACCAAACACTGGCTCCCTCTTGAAGTTCAGTGTTTCCAATGACGTGAGCGCCCGGTGCAATAAAAGCGCTCTGGTGAACTTGCGGTGTTGTTGAACCTAACTTATAACGCATTCGCTTATTCCCTATTCGTCTACTTTTCTCATTAACCCTTCTTGCATGGTTGATGCAATAAGTTCGCCCTTTTGATTAAAAATCTGACCGCGAACTAAGCCCCTAGATCCGCCGCTAAATGGGCTTTCCATTGCATATAACATCCATTCATTCATGCTAATTGGGCGATGAAACCACATTGCATGATCAATGGTTGCGATGCGAAGTGACTTATCAGTTACAGCAACGCCATGCGGTTGTAATGATGTACTTAAAAAATGATAGTCTGACGCATAAGCAAGTGCTGCTTGGTGTACGGCAAGTTGTGCATCCATGGTATCTCTTGCTTTTAACCAAATATAGCGGGTAGGTTCACGCTTAGCTGAGTGATATGAATTAGCTGCATCTACGGTGCGAATATCAACCGGTTTGTGGTAGCTCAACGCTTCCTGCATAGGGCGCGCTATTTTGTTGAAATTCGCCTCGTAAAACTCTATGTCAGATTGCACTTCTTCAGGTCCAGGAACATTAGGCATGGTCGGATTTTGATGCTCCATGCCTTCTTGTGGCACTTGGAAAGATGCTGTCATATAGAAAATATTTCTGCCGTCTTGTATCGCTTTGACGCGACGAGCTGAGAAACTTCTTCCGTCTCTTACTATTTCTACGTCGTATACAACCGGTTTTTTAGCATCGCCTGGTAATAGGAAATAAGTATGAAATGAGTGGGCCACTCTGTCTGGTGATACGGTCTCATAGGCTGCTGCCAGAGCTTGTCCCAAAACTTGCCCGCCAAATAAAGCTCTAAAGCCTAAATCCCAGCTTTGACCTCGATAGATGCCAGCTTCCACTGTTTCAAGTTCAAATAGTGATGATAGTTTAATCTCGGACATGTTGTACGTTCTCTTCAATAACTGCTTTGGGGTTTCGCGGATAATATTTTTCAGGCAATTTTGCTTTATGCTCAAAAAAGCGCGTATCTTTATAGGGTAACTTCATAAACCCTGAAATGCCTAGCCCTTTTATGTTAGGGATTTGTTGCACTAGTTGCGCCAATAACGCTTTAAAGCGCTTCTCTTGGCTATGGTCAAGCAACGTATAATAGTTGTGTATCTTCAGGTGTTTAGGCAATGCTTCAAATATAATGCATCCAGTGTGGTGTATCGAGTTTAACTGTACAATAGTTTCAATGATATCCTGCGGCAGTTTTAGTAGTTCATCAGGGTCGTCGCCATCTTCAAAATAAGAGTGTGTTCGACTTTCATCTTTGTGTGCAGAAACACGTGACAATTCATAAGGAATGGAAAGGTCATTACCAGGCAGAAAGTCTTCATCTTCGCTGTCGCGTTCAATATGAAGCGTATTCTTCGCATTAAACATACAGCATTTAAATACCGCTGGTTTGTGTATGGCTCTCGCTAAATTGATGACGTTATTTACCGCTAGATCAAAGGCAGTTTTGAGGGTTTCATCATACAAATTCAAGCTGGAATCTACATAAATACCCTCTGGCTCCCAACGCACCGCCATACCACCTACTACTGGGTAGCGCCCCAATCGGCTAATTGCCGACACGAAGGCTTTCTCAGTATCACCCATACCTTGCAGGTAGTTTTTGTAATAGCGGTCAAATTGCGCATCGTCTATGTAGCGTAACTCTTCTACGTCTCTATCATCTAAAGAATCAGATAGCAGCACCTGTTGGCGTAAATAAGACTTGCGCGAACTATAAACGACGGTTTCTATATCAGCATTAAGAGTATGAGTGAGCCAAGTGGGTATTAAGGGTGTGTATTGCGTCTGTTTGTCTTGGGTGAAAACCATGTTTTTTAAAACATGAAGGTGGTTAAACAAATAATCGCCACCCTGTCTTCTTTTAACAGGATCATCACTCAACATATACTCCAAAATATTGGCAAGCATTTTGGGTAAACCAAGGGATGATGGCGTAATAACTTTACTGCCATAGCGACAAGATTGCCCAGATGCTAGTGCGTATAGGGTGCTAGCTAAACCCTGCTCATCAAAACGCGGGCTGGAAAGCGCCCCATTTAATTGTTCTTCGCCAATAAAGTAAACGTCGCCCAGCCGTGCGTTCGTCTGATGAAGTTCGCCGGACATCAAATCCATGACGTTGTTACCCACATATTGCCCAGCAATGTCGGTCTGAGCGAAGACGGAAGACCCCCAGTCTATCAAGCCTATGGATTCATTAGTGGCATCCCAGACCAGATTTGATGGTTTAATATCGCCGTGGACAATAGGCTTAGTTTCGCCATTCTCGCTGTATTGGCGGAAACTCGACAAAAGCTCGCCCACTTGAACGGCTATTTTCACGATAATTCGGGGAGGCAAAGGGCCTGTTTTCAAGCTTACTTTTTCTAAATCTTCACCAGGCGCTCTGCCCATAACTAAGATTGATTGCTTACGTATCTGCTGATATTCAATAAAACGCGGCACAAACTTGTGGTTAACGTGAGAAAGCATAAAAGCTTCTTCTTCTAAGCGGTCTTGGACATGCTGCGGCAAGGTTATACGCGAGAACTTAAATACTCGTGATTCTCCACTTGGCGCATTCCCTGCAAATGCAAAACCAAATGCGCCTTTTCCTAAAAGCTCAATATCGCTATACCCCAACCCTGCAAGTTGAGACATACAGAGATTTACCCAGTCTTTCAATTTTTTTGCATCCGCATGGGATAGCAAGTAAATCGACTGTTCGTCTGGTATGTAAAAGTGTTTTAAACCTTTGAGCTGAGACATTTCATTGTTTCACGGTTATGGGATTATTCTTATGCCTTTTATGCGGTAACAAGATAATAAGCAAAGCGCCTACCGTATTTAGCCCCTAATTGACCGTCAATACGGCTAATTAGGTATCGTTATTTACCCAAGTAACATGCGCGGTGGCGTGAAAACCTGTTTCATTTTCACCTAGCATGTCAACAACGCTTGTTAATGCACTCTCTAGGTTCGTATCTAGCTTCCATGGGGGATTTAGTACAAATACACCAGAACCATACATGCCTGCGTCAGACGTATTTTCTGCAACACATATCTCAGCTTTAAAGCAGGGTCTGCCAAGCTCTGCGAGCTTGTTGCACATTGCTTCACTTGCGCCGCTTTTAGCTCCCGCTCTTTCTGATAGCAGTGGGTACCACACGACAATTTGCGCCTGCTGCCAACGTTTCAACACCTGTTCAACGCCTTTAACAAGGTCGCTATACTCATTCACTCTCTCGTATGGAGGGTCAATTAAAATAGCACCGCGATTAGGCTTTGGCGGCGTGAGTGCTCGAAGCCCTTCGTAGCCATCTCGTTTGTGTGTGTGGCTATGTCCGGTTCGAAGCCGCGACACGTTTTTCTCTAATTTTTGAAACTCGCCAGGATGAAGCTCCATCAAATGTAAAGTATCAATGCCGCGTTTAGCCTTAGCGCTTATTGCAGGCGAGCCTGGATATTGCTGTTGCGCTAAGAAAGGTTCACATAATGACAGGTAGTCATTAAGTAAGCTTGGCAAATTTTCCGTGCTCTTGTTTTTTGAAGCCAGGTTATCTGGAGCTGCAGCTCCATCACCTTGCTCAAAAAGACGGGAAATACCTGATTCGTACTCTTTGTTCTTTGACGATAGGTCGTCGGTCAAATCGTATGTGCCAGCACCGGCATGCGTGTCAAAAAGCGTAAAGGGCTTATCTTTCTTTTTTAAGGCGTTGATAACACCAATCCAACAGAGATGTTTGATGACGTCGGCGTGATTGCCAGCATGAAAGGCGTGTTGATAACTAAGCACAAAACCTCAGTAAAATTTATGTTTGTTTATAGGTAGCTATAATAACGCCATCCCGCGATGAGGTACACAAAACAAAAAAGGCCAATACGCTAATATTGGCCTCCCTCCTATTTCGCTACAGCACATCAAAGTGCACTAAATAGATCATTTAAGGTGCATTAGCATCTTTTCCGGCTGGGTAAGATAACTCATCCATAAATTATTGAAGCGCACCATAGTTGCACCATCAATAATTCGGTGATCACCCGACCAATTAACTGCCATGATATGTTGTGCGCTAACATTACCCTCATCGTCAAAGCGAGGAAGCTTTTGAGTTTTACCTAACGCCACAATAGCGGCTTCCGGCTTGTTAATTACCGGCGTAGCAGTGATACCGCCGATAGCACCAATGTTTGAGATACTAATAGTACCGCCTTTTAAATGCTCGCTGGCTACGCGCCCTGCCCTTGCTTGCTCGATAATATCTTGCATTTGAACGGCAATATCCAGTAGTGAAAGTTCTTGTACCCTTTTAATATTAGGCACAAGAAGCCCAATTTTGGAATCTACCGCAAAGCCAATATTGTGATCAGAATAGTAGCTAATCTCAGTGGCATCGTCATTGAGTTGACTGTTAATTACAGGGAACTCGGTAAGTGCCAACGACATTGCTTTAACGAAAAACGGCATAAAGCTTAGTTTAACATTGCTCGCCTCAAACTCAGGCTTAAGCAAGTTACGTAAAGACATTAGGTTGTCCATCACCAACTCGTCGCTTACAGTGAAGTGAGGAATTGTGTAGACCGACGCGGACATCTGCTTGGCCATGGCGGCCTGTATACCGCGCACTTTTTCAGTCTTAACGCTGCCTTTGACCACAGCATTTACGCTATTTTTATCGCCTTTTTGTGTGGTGGGCTCGTTTGACGAAGCATCTGACGTATCTTGTGCCGACGCACCAACATTTGTTTGTTGTAAATTGATTACGTCAGACTTAAGAATACGCCCTTTTTTACCTGAGCCTTTGATCGAAGAAAGGTCGATATTATTTTCTCTAGCAATACGTCTTACCGCAGGGCTCGCTAGCACTTTACCTTCAATAGCAATAGGTGGCTCAAACTCACCATCACTAAATTTCGATTGCGTGTTTTCATCTAAGGTTTGTGGTGAAGCATTTGAGGAAAGCGTGTTTGTCGCTTTAGATGCATCACCTAAATCGTCAGATGTGCTGTTTGTCACTTCAGAATCGCCGATAACTTCTAGTGCGAACAAAGCACTATGCACTTTAGCGATGTCGCCTTGGGCGTAGTAAAGCCGATGCACGGTTCCCGCATTTTTAGCAGGAATTTCAACCACTGCTTTATCGGTCATCACTTCAACAACAGCTTGATCTTCTTCTATGTCGTCGCCCTCGGCCACATTCCATTTCACAATTTCACACTCAACGATACCTTCACCAATATCTGGCAGTATAAAGTCTTCAATGTGCTTGCCGTTGGAATCACCTGAAGCTGATAAACCTCCTTGGGTGGAAGTTGTGTGTTCAGCCCCTTCAGCGCTAACGTTTTCTTCTACGCTCTGCGTATTTGCCGCAGTGCTTGTTTCGCCATTTGCACTTGCATCGTTCGCATCATCAGGCGTCATTGAAAATAGTGGTTCATGAACCTTAGCAATATCGCCAACTGCATAATGCAGCTTGTTAACAACTCCAGCATGCATAGCTGGAATTTGAACGGTGGCTTTGTCGGTCATTACTTCAGCTACGGGCTGATCTTCTTCAATTTGTTCGCCTTCAGAAACTAACCATTCAAGAAGCTCACATTCAACAATACCTTCACCAATGTCCGGTAAGATAAATTCAATTGTCATTTAATTGTCTCCCGGCTTAGTAGTGAAGCGTACGCTTGATAGCTTCGTACGTTTTGGTTTCATCTGGCATGTATTCCTTTTCATGAGCCAATGGATACGGTGTATCTAAACCACAAACCCTCGCAATCGGCGCCTCAAGATATAAAAAACAACGCTCTTGAATGCTTGCTGCTATTTCACTTGCAAAACCACCGGTTAGCGGAGCTTCATGGTTAATCAGTAGTCGACCTGTTTTCATGACAGATTGCATCACTGTTTCCACATCCCACGGAAGAATGCTGCGCAGGTCAATAATTTCACACGACACACCATCTTCAAGGGCCATTTCTGCAGCTTTTTGCAAGATTTCTATCTGTGCACCCCAACCTAGCAGCGTAATATCACTACCTTCCTGCACAATATCCGCTTTACCTAGCGGTAGCTCGTAATCTTCTTCTGGTACTTCTGATACGGAGGCACGGTAAAGTCGCTTAGGCTCCATAAACAATACGGGGTTTTTATCGCGAATTGACGCAAGCAATAAACCTTTTGCTTGGTACGGATCACGAGGGATAACAATCTTAAGACCTGGGCAATGTGCAAAGAACGCTTCAGGTGACTGGCTATGGTAATGTCCGCCTGCGATCCCACCGCCGTATGGAGTGCGAATAGTTAATGTACCTACATCAAACTGTCCACCTGAGCGATAACGCCACTTCGCTGTTTCGTTCACTATTTGATCAAAAGCTGGAAAGATGTAATCACCGAACTGAATTTCTGCAACAGGAACCGAGCCTTGCGAGGCTAAACCATTGGCAAAGCCAATAATGCCTTGCTCAGTGAGTGGCGTGTTGAAGCAACGAGCTTTACCAAATTTTTCTTGAAGATGGCTCGTTGCTCGAAATACACCACCAAAGTGACCCACGTCTTCACCAAAGACCATTACTTTCTCATCTTCGGTCATGGCTGTGATGAGCGCATTATTAATTGCTTGTAGTAAGTTCATCTTAGCCATTATTTCACTCTCCCTGCGGTTTTAGGGTACATCTTTGGGTATTTCTTGATATGGGCTTTTAGTTCGTTAAGCTGTTCTTTTAAGTGCCATGGCGCTGTGTCGTAAACGTCTTCTACTATATCGTCGATAGCACATACGTCTGTTTTCTCACAACTCTTCATTGCTGCTAATACATCTTGTCTTGCTTTATCAACACGTTTTTGATTTTCATCTGCGTCAAACCACCCTTTGCTTTCTAGCCATTTTTCCATACGGGCGATAGGGTCTTTTGCACGCCATTTGTCTTCTTCTTCACGAGAGCGATAGCCTGTTGGGTCGTCTGACGTTGAGTGAGCAGCTAAGCGGTACGTCATGGCTTCAATGAGCACTGGACACTTTTCTTCAATGGCGATTCTGCGGGCTTCTTTAGTAGCAGCATAAATTGCTAACACATCATTACCGTCAACGCGGATAGTTTTAATACCGTAACCTAAGCCGCGAGAAGCAATACCATCTCCGGCAAATTGCTCCTCTGCGGGCGTTGATATGGCGTAACCATTGTTACGGCAAAAGAAAATTACTGGGCAATTCAGTACAGCCGCCATATTTAAGCCAGCATGGAAATCGCCCTCTGAAGCTGCACCTTCACCAAAGTAGCAAATGGTTACCACGTCTTTACCCGACATTTTTTGTCCGTAAGCGTAACCTGAAGCTTGAGGGATTTGTGTGCCTAAAGGCGACGATATGGTCATGAAGTTAAGGGGCTTATCACCGTAATGGATAGGCATTTGACGACCTTTGTTCGGATCGTCCTTGTTGCTAAACATTTGGTTCATGAATTGCTCGGTCGTATAACCACGGTAGGCCAGCGCGCCCTGTTCACGATATTGGGACATAATCATGTCATCATCTGATAACGCAGCCGCACTTGCTACTGATGCGGCTTCTTCACCTGTACTAGCAAGATAAAAACTTATACGCCCCTGACGTTGTGCACCTACCATGCGTTCGTCCAACACGCGGATATAATGCATAGTGTTAAAAATTTTTAATGCTTCATGCTGGTCAAGATCAGGCTCTACCGCTTTTTCGATAACCTCGCCTTCTGATGACAAGATTTGAAGCATTGGGATATCGACAACCCCTTTTGTAATGATTTCGACCTTATTTGTTGTTTTTACTTCGGCCAAATGATTTCTGTCTTTCACGTTTGTTCCCCTTAAATATGAGGGTTAATAGCGACTTTTATAGTTTGGGATATGCTAGATGAGGAACTGCAGGAGCGTCTTACTTATTCGAAGGTAAAAATTCAGATGGATGAAATCACTATACTCAATTAGTCTAAATTAAAAGGATAATTGTCCTAATAAAGTAAAGCCCATGTAAAATTTATGGAAACAGCGTAGGATGAACCTCATAATAAAATTGTATTATTGAGCTAAATACGACGTTCTTTCGTGGTTGTTTATGTAATTTTATTTCAATTTTATTCGAGGAACTATCACTCCAGCGCTTAATTATTCTAGTTTTATTTCAAATTTAACTGACATCCAAATGTAACAAAATATGTAATTTGTGTATTTCTGAAATACACATTACATAACCCCCGAAATTGTGCTAACAATAAATGTGTCATGACGGCAAATAGCTATTAAGAAGGGCAATAAGCCTTTAAAGCAAATAAAGATCGTCAGGCCCAGGGAACTATTCACACGAGAATAATTATGAAAAAAACAATTATCAGTACGGTAGTTGCAACTGCCTTAGCAGGTTCTGCTTTTGGCGCGTTTGCTCTATCAAATCAAATCTCCGGCCACAGCGTTGAACAACAAAACGCAATTGAGGCTTCTTTCGATAAAAAGAATATTCTTGCAAATGCTATCCAAACAAGTAGTGATAGTGTTCGCGTTATCGTTCAGTTAAACGACGTTCCTATGGCGCAATTTAGCGCTGTGAACCCGAGTGTAAGCAGCATGTCTGCGCATAAAGGTCAAAAAGTTAACTTTGAGTCAAACGCAGCGAAGGAATATAAATCGTTCCTTGAAACTCAACAGCAATCTGTTATCCAATCAATTAAAGCGTTTGATAAATCATTTAAAGCTGACTTGTCCTACACAGCGGCTTTTAACGGCTTTGCTGGTATTGTATCAAAAAGCGCGCTTGATAAGCTTTCGAGCCTATCTACCGTCAAGGCGGTATACCCAGACGTTATTCACCACGCACAAATGGATGCAAGCTTAGACTTAATCGGTGCGGTTGAAACTTGGGAACAGTTCGGCGGTAAAGAAAGTGCCGGTGCGGGTGTCAAAGTTGCTATCATAGATAGTGGTATCCGTCCAGAAAACCCACTATTCAGTGGTGAAAACTTTACTGCACCAGATTCTCTTCCTACAGATGATTACTGTTCAGAAGTTCCTGATTTTTGTAACGACAAGCTCATTGTGGCACGTGCGGCAGACATCGTAGAAGGCTTCGCAGTTGTTGAAGAAGAATATCAAAGCCCGCTAGGTTTTAACGGTCACGGTACTCACGTTGCTGGTACTGCGGTAGGTAACTACGGCGTAATGGCTGAGCGCGACGGTGCTGAAGCAGAGATTTCTGGTGTTGCACCAGCTGCATATCTTATGGTGTATAAAGGTCTGTACGCTACTCCAGCAAACCCTGCATCTTCAAGTGGTGCATCTTCAATGTTACTGTCAATGCTTGAAGCTGCACTGACAGATGGCGCTGATGTTGTTAATAATTCTTGGGGCGGCGGCGCTGGCGGTAACCCTAATGGCTCTGTATACGAAGATGTTCTTGAAGCCATGCACGATGCTGGCGTAGTAACCGTTTTTGCAGCAGGTAACGATGGTCCTGGTGAAGGTACAATTGGTTGCCCTGGTTGTTCGGAAGACGTTATCACGGTAGCAAACACGACAACGGGTCGTTTGTTTGCAAATGAAGTGACTATCGAGGGTGATACCACAATTGGTTCAATCCCAGCACTTTATTCAGTGGGTAACCCTGCTATCGTGTTCGACAGCCCAATTACTGCACCGGTTGTTTATGCTGGTGAAGTTGATGCGGAAAATGTGGAAGGTTGTGATGCATTCGACGCTGGCGCGTTTGAGGGTGCGATTGCACTTATCAGCCGTGGCACTTGTGGTTTCGTAACAAAAATTGAAAACGCAGAAGCAGCAGGCGCCGAAGCCGTGCTCATCCACAACGTAGATGGTCGCGGAGAAGCGCCAATCTTAATGGGCGGCCTAAGCGAAGCGCAAACTATCCCTTCGTTAATGCTCCCTGCTACGCCAGGACAAGCCCTTGCAACTCTTGCAGTGGAAACAGACGAGTCGCTAAATGTGACCATTGGTAGTGAAATTGTTCGAGTGGTCTCAGATAGCCTTGCTGACATCATGAATGAAAGCAGCTCTCGCGGGCCAAACGGCGACCCTACGTTCCTTAAGCCAAATATTGCGGCACCTGGTACACGTATTTTCTCTGGTGAATCACCAGATGCTCCGGGACATGAAGGCGAATCTTTCTCGTTCAAAAATGGTACGTCTATGGCGTCACCACACGTAGCAGGCGCAGCGGCCCTACTTAAACAAATGCACCCAGACTGGACTGCACAGCAAATTAAGAGTGCCCTTGTAACGTCTTCTATCCGAGACGTACTGAAAGAAGATGCTGCTACACAAGCAGATAACTTTGATATGGGTGCAGGTCGTTTAGATCTACCTCGTGCTACAACTGTTGAGCTTACATACAGTGATTTAAGCTTGGTAGATGGTAGCTGCTACTTGAACTGTGAAATGTCTATCACGGTAACGAATACCAGTGACGAAGAAGTGACTGTTGATGCAACAGCTATGTTTAACGACGCTGCTATTGTAGCAACGGTTACACCACAAATGGCTACCCTGCCAGCAGGTGCTTCTGCTGAAATTATGGTTGCGGTAGACGTTACAACAGCCTCTACAGGCTCATGGTCTTTCGGTGGCATCAACTGGGCAGATACAGACGATACAACAACGGATTACTTTATTCCTGTAGCGGTTTACCCAATCAGCAGCGATGAGCCATCTCTATTTGATAGTGATGTAAGCACTCAACTTGCCGCTGAAGGAGAGCTAGTTGTTACTGAAGCATTTGCTACTAACACCGATGTCACTGGTATGATCAGCATTTCTGGTGAGATTGACCATAAATACGACATCAACCCGTCAACTATTTCTGCGGTCAAAAACGGCAATCAAGAGCCGGTAAGCTTCGACGCTGATTCTGGCACGTTATACTGGGAAGGTGCACTGAATACTGCGTCATTCTCAATGAACGCAGATACTTCCATTGGTGATTTACTTGAAAGTTTAGGTGCACCACGTTATCTACCTATGGCGTTTGTAAGAGGGGCAGAGCCTATTCAATGCTCTGATGCGTGTGATGATACGTCTATTTCAGTTAGTCTACCTCAGGCTATTACTTATTTAGGTAGTGAATATACTACCATGCAGATTTCATCGAATGGATTTGTATCGCTAGGTACAAGTTCGGGTAACATAACTACTCCATTTGCTGAAGTACTTCCAAGTCTAAGCGAACCAAACAACGTCGTTGCGCCCTACTGGACAGACTTTGACCTAGAAGGTGGTGGCGCGGGAACGGGCAGAATTTGGGCAGTTCCTTTAGGTACAGGTCACTTTGTTGTTGAGTGGGAAAATGCCCAGATCTGGGGTGAAGATGGTACGAGCTTTAACTTCCAGCTTTGGTTTGAGTATGAAACAGGCAACGTCAACTTTGTTTACGGCCCAATGGACACGCCAGTATATGCAACGGTTGTAGGTGCTGAAAACGCATCTGGTAGCGTTGGTACTACCTTCGCTGCACTTACGACAGATGGCCTTCAAGGCACGCTTCCTGTTGAAGGTGATGAATTCGTATTAACAGCGAACGCTGGTGATGAAGTAGCGATCAGTTACGCAGGTACTGTTCTTCCTTCAGGCGAATACATGGATGATATGCTAACTGTTGATGAAGATGCGTCGGTAACGGCTAACATCCTTGCTAACGAGATGGATAGCACAATCATTAACACGTTTACTATGGAATCGCTTTCAGGTGATTTCCGAACGTTTACGCCGATTACTATCGATAAAGAGCCGCTTGACCCGTCAACTGTTACGGTTACTACTGAAGCAGTAAACGGTACAGTGGCAGTTAACGATGATGGTACGGTAACCTACACGCCAAATACAGACTTCTTCGGTGAAGATTCATTTACCTACACAGTTCAAGTAGAAGGTACAACTAATGATGAAGGCGAAGTTGTAGCAGGCGATATCATTGGTGAAGGTACGGTAACTGTAGAAGTTGCTGGCGTTCAAGATGCACCAGTACTTTCAATTTCTGCACCATCAAGCGTTGATGAAGGCGAATCATTTACCGTAACTGCTTCAGCAACCGACGCAGACGGCGATGACGTTACCATCACTATTGACGGTGTTGAAACTACGTCGTTTACTGGTACTGCACCAAGCCACGAGCAATCAAATCGTGTATCGGTACAAGTAACAGCGACTGACGGTATCGATACAACTACAGAAACCGTGACTATCGCAGTTAACGATAAGTCTGGTGGCTCTATGGGCTGGATTGCATTACTTCTTGCTCCAGCGGTATACCTACGTAGACGCATGAAACGTTCATAACGTTTTCTTAAAATGTAAAAAAGGCCGCAATCGCGGCCTTTTTTAATCGTCTTTTGAAAGTTGCTGTAGGTGCTGTGACATCCGTTTACTAGGCTGAACCCCAAGTTCACGAAACTTTTCAATTTGTCTGACAATATTCCCTCGCCCGTTAGTTAATTTATTCATCGCTTGTTCATAGCTTGCGTGAGCCGTATCCATAGACTTTCCTACTTTTTCCATATCAGTAACAAAACCTACAAACTTGTCGTATAACTTAGCGGCTTGTTCAGCAATAAGCTGCGCATTTTGATTTTGGTACTCGTATTGCCAAATATTATTAATGGTTCTAAGCGCTACAAGTAAGTTTGTAGGACTTACCAGCATAATATTGTGGTTAAGCGCCATGGTGACCAAGTCGGGCTCTTCTTCTACAGCGATCAAAAAAGCAGGTTCTATAGGGATGAAAAGTAAAACGTAGTCTAATGTCTTTAAACCTTTTAAATTCTGGTAGTCTTTTGCGCCAAGGCCTTTAATATGCCCTTTAATTGAAGCTACGTGCTGACTTAAAAACTGCGCTTTTTCCGCTTCGTCCTCACAATTGAAATAGCGCTCATAAGCCGCAAGGCTCACTTTTGAATCTATGATGACGTCTTTATCGTTTGGTAAATGCACTACCACATCTGGCTGGAAACGCTTGCCTTGTTCAGATGTCGCAGACATTTGAGTTTCAAATTCGTGTCCTTCCCGTAAACCAGATTCCTTAAGTATGCGTTCAAGAACGACTTCACCCCAGTTACCCTGCTTCTTGTTATCACCTTTTAGTGCATTGGTGAGTGCAGCTGCTTCTTCTGTAATTTTTTGATTTAAAGCTTTTAAGCCTAATATTTCCGTTTTAAGTGACGCTCGCTCTTGGCCTTCACGTATATGTTGTTCTGAAATTTGACGTTTAAAGCCATCTAATTCATTCTTAAACGGAGCTAGCACAGCCTCAATGTTGTGTTTGGTTTGTTGGGTGTAGCGCTGTTGTTTCTCTTCAAAAATGCGGTTTGCTAAATTCTCAAACTGGGTTTGCAACCGTTGTTCAGAGGCATTCATAGCCGCTAGCTTGTCTTCGTGCGCCGTATGAAGCGCCTGAATTCTCGCTTGGTGGGCCTCGTTTTGTGCCTGAAGTTTTGCGTTAGCCACCCTCTCGCTGCTCAACTCATTTTGCAACTTGTCACAATACTGTGAAGATTGAGAAAGCTTCGCCGAGTTGTTTTGGCTGCGGATGAAAGAATAAAGTGCCAATAGACAAACACTAATAAAAGCAATTAAGAAAGCGACGGGTTCGCTTGAGATAAGGTTGGTAATCATAGTGCACATTCATACTGTTGTTTTGTACAGCACTATAAACAAAATAATGAAAATATACCAATTTGTATAGGGTTAAGACAGGTAAATCACGTGAGAGCTAGTTTCTCATCCAAGGTCATGTAATCTCAATGAAAAACAAAAAACGGGCGACTGCGCGCCCGTTTCATTCAATCAATCGAAGCTTTTACATTTTTTTGGTAAGCGAAATAATCTCACTTCGTGATGATTTTCGCGTTAGCCAAGTTATTTGTAAAAGCTTTGCAAAAGCCTCACCGTCACTCACTATTTAGAAAGTGAAGCGTCAAGCTCTTCTATTTTTGCTTTCCAAATAGCTGGGCCATTCTTATGTGCATTTGCACCTGTGCTGTCTACAGCAACGGTTACCGGCATGTCTTCTACGTCAAACTCGTAGATTGCTTCCATACCTAAATCTTCAAATGCCACAACGCGTGAATTCTTAATCGCTTTCGATACCAGATAAGCTGCACCACCTACTGCCATAAGATACACAGCTTTGTGTTTTGCAATGGAGTCAACCGTTGCTGGGCCACGCTCTGCTTTACCAATCATGCCGATAAGGCCTGTTTGTTCAAGCATCATGTCTGTGAACTTATCCATACGGGTAGCTGTTGTAGGGCCAGCTGGACCCACTACTTCATCACCTACAGCGTCAACTGGACCTACGTAATAGATAAAGCGATTAGTTAGGTCAACGCCTTCTGGAAGGCCCTCACCATTTTCCATCATAGTTTGGATGCGTTTATGTGCGGCATCACGGCCAGTTAGCATTTTACCTGATAGTAATACCGTTTCGCCTACTTTCCACTCTTGAATGTCTTCTTTGGTCACTTCATCAAGGTTCACGCGGCGGGTGTTTTCACTCACTTCCCACGTTACTTCTGGCCAATCTTCAAGCTTAGGCGGCGTAAGTTCTGCTGGACCTGACCCATCTAGATAAAAGTGTGCGTGACGTGTAGCTGCACAGTTAGGGATCATTGCTACTGGCTTAGATGCAGCATGAGTAGGCAGAGACTTAATTTTAACGTCAACAACGGTCGTCAAACCGCCTAAGCCCTGTGCGCCAATACCCAGTTTGTTAACGCGGTCAAAAATTTCTAAGCGAAGTTTTTCGTCAGTAGTTTGTGGGCCACGTTCAATAAGCTCTTGAATATCTACTGGGTCCATAAGGCTTTCTTTAGCAAGTACTGCAGCTTTTTCAGCAGTACCGCCAATGCCTATTCCCAGCATACCAGGAGGACACCAGCCCGCTCCCATTGTAGGCAAGGTTTTAACAACCCAATCAGCAATATCATCGCTAGGGTTTAGCATAACCATTTTAGATTTATTCTCTGAACCGCCACCTTTTGCTGCGATCATTACTTCAATCTTTTCACCCGCAACCATGTCGATGTGAACGACAGATGGCGTGTTATCTTTCGTGTTTTTACGCGCACCAGCTGGGTCAGCTACGATAGATGCACGAAGCGGGTTGTCAGGATTAAGATAAGCGCGGCGTGTACCTTCATCAACCATTTCTTGAACGGTCATGTCAGTTTTGTCCCATGTAACGCCCATACCCACTTTAACGAAGCAGGTTACAATCCCGGTGTCTTGACACAATGGGCGCTTTCCTTCGGCCGACATACGCGAGTTGATAAGAATTTGGGCCATTGCATCTTTCGCGGCTCGGCTCTTCTCTTTGTTGTACGCCTCTTCAACGGCCTTTACATAATCGAGTGGGTGATAGTAAGAAATAAACTGCAGGGCATCTTCAATGCTGTCAATGAAGTCTTGTTGACGGATAACGGTCATGACATCCTCTTTTTATTTGGCTTTCGTGGTCTTAGCTAGCTAAAAAAGCGTATACTAGCGCATCTAAAGACATCGCACCATGCAAAACCATGTGCTTGGGGCTAATTCCAAATATTTTTACGCGCTATATTAGTTATACGCATTAGAAAGCGTTGTAATAGCGACAATAAAAACACTTGTTCGCAAGTGTCAGTTACAAATTGGCGGTCGTTCTTTTTTGCTTTTAAGCACTCGACGGCCTAGATGAAAAGAAGTACAGAAAAACCTATGCCACACGCAGATACTATCAATGTTCATGTCACCCGTTTTACCCAACAGGAGTTAGCCAACGAATTTGCGCTAGACTGCGATAACACTATAGTTTTCAATAGATTATTTGAACAAATATCTGCACAGCCCTACGCTATTTTATTCGACACTTCAGGCTCTTCTAAGAGCGATGGCCGGTTTAATATAATGGCCTTTTCACCTACCGCTGTTATTGAGGCGAAAGGTGAACAAACAGAACTAATCGATTTACACACCTCTTCACGGCAGCGTCTTAACATGCTGCCTTTTGAAGCGGTTCAAGCGCATTTGCATGCCAAAGTCGAATCTATCGTAGTAAAGGCTACTTTTGACACTACCCATTTACCTTTCATTGTTGGTGTAGCAGGAATGGCTGGATATGACACCGGTCGATTCTATGAAACATTACCCAGTATGGCTCAAAACGACTACAGTACACCTGACTTCACCGTTGGCTTGTATCTGTATTCTCTTATTGAAGACACACAAACCGGATATATCTATTTTTGCAGCGCAGATAATCGTTCGTTGTCACAAGTATTTAAGTCGTTAAAGCAAGTACCAACACCTGAGGGTTTTAAGCTCACATCGCCCTTTGAGTCTAATCTGTCGAAAGACGCCTACGAAACATGTTTAGCTAAAATTAGCGCTTATCTTCGCGCAGGCGACTGCTATCAAGTAAATATGGCACAGCGATTTAGTGCGGCGTTTGAAGGAAGCATGTGGCAGGCTTATTGCGAGTTACGTAATCAGAATCAAGCGCCCTTTTCTGCTTATTACAACCTTCCACAAGGCTGTATAGCGTCTATCTCACCCGAGCGTTTTTTACGTGTAAAAAACAAGGTTGTAGAAACTAAGCCCATTAAGGGCACTCGCCCTCGCTTTAACGATGTAGAAAAAGATGAAGCCAGTGCACAGAGTTTGCTTAACGCCGAAAAGGATCGTGCCGAAAACCTAATGATTGTGGATTTGCTTCGTAACGATGTTTCAAAACACTGCAAGCCCCACACAGTAAAAGTACCCGCACTCTTTGCACTTGAAAGTTATGAAGCCGTGCACCACCTAGTTAGTACCGTAACAGGCGAATTAAACGACGCGTCGTCGCCTTTGGCGCTTTTAGCATCTGCCTTCCCAGGCGGTTCAATTACCGGTGCACCTAAGATACGCGCTATGGAAGTGATTGATGAACTAGAACCTCACCGTCGCCAT
The DNA here is from genome assembly GCF_903772925.1 of Alteromonas macleodii. Lineage (NCBI taxonomy): Bacteria > Pseudomonadati > Pseudomonadota > Gammaproteobacteria > Alteromonadales > Alteromonadaceae > Alteromonas > Alteromonas fortis. Next base: position 2,291,499 of record NZ_LR812090.1, on the reverse strand, counting down.
ATATATTGTGGTAGCGTGTTTTATATGGGGTACCGAGAAGATATGGATTCAAGTATCTGTATACGCACGGTGTTAGCTGAGAATAATAGATTACATTGCTGGGCAGGCGGTGGTATCGTGCTAGATTCCGTACCAAGCGAAGAATATCAAGAAACACTTGATAAGGTATCAAAAATACTGCCCGTGCTAGCAATGATGAACCAGTAACAGAACAGTTTTATGCGCTCTAACGACAAGCTAATTATCTGGCTTTTGACCTGGCCTGATTTGTAACTTGCGTTGGATTGTGATTTATAAATAAATAGTATCTATGAAGAAAAGCGAATTTCTATCACAATTTCATCATTTAAGGCTGACTCACACTGAGCCTGACTTTCCTTTAAAGAAAACAGGACGGCCCGCGGCGGTGCTAATACCTTTGATAGACTATGGCAACTCGCTTCAGCTTCTGCTAACAGAACGTGCTCACCACCTAAAACATCACCCCGGCCAAATAAGCTTTCCGGGTGGAGCGGTGGATGAAACCGACAATTCTTTTTTTGCCGCAGCGCTTCGCGAAGCAGAAGAAGAAGTTGGCCTTCCGTCTACTCACGTAGATGTTATTGGCATGCTGCCAAAATATAGAACAATCAGTGGTTATGAAATAGCCCCTGTTGTGGGCTTTGTAAACCCAGACTTCACACCGGTTATCGATAAGAATGAAGTAGAGAGCGCTTTCGAAGTCCCGCTTGCTCATGTGTTAGATAGAAAGAACCACCTAGTCCATAATACTCACCGCAATAACAAAACTTTTCCTATATACTTTATTCCTTGGCAGCACCGTATGATTTGGGGTGCAACAGCAGCTATGCTGCGAAACCTGTCGCACCATATTCACCCCTAATAACAAAAGTTAGACGCCTTTGTCTAAAGCGCTATAAATTAAACTTTACAGCCTATTAGCAAAACTAATCTCTCTATTAGCATTTCTGTATTGAGCTTTTTACGTAGCGCATGCATGATCTTAATATTACTTAGTTTTAATTTATGAATGTTTATGATCAGTGTATTCGATATGTTCAGTGTGGGTATTGGCCCATCAAGTTCGCACACAGTAGGACCGATGAAAGCCGGTGCCGAGTTCGTTTCTGAACTTGCGCAGGATACTGCGCTTTTCGATTCAGTTGATAGCGTAAAAGTTGAGCTGTTTGGGTCACTAGGTCAAACAGGCATCGGACACGGTACCGGTAAAGCTGTCATTCTAGGTTTGTTAGGCGAAATTCCCGACGTAGTGGATGTTGACACTATTGATAGCAAACTCGAGGAAATTCGTAATTCCGAACTACTGTGCCTCAACGGTCAGAAGCAAGTCCATTTCCCCAATAAAAATGCGATTGTATTTCATCGCCGTAAGACACTGCCTAAACATGCTAATGCACTGACGTTTTACGCCTACTCGAAAACTGAATTGGTTAGAGAGCAAACCTATTACAGCATAGGTGGCGGCTTTATTATCAAAGACGAAGATTTTGACGCAACTAAAGCTCATGCCGCCAGCCTTCAAGCTTCGGTGCCCTTCCCTTTTAAAACCGCTGAAGAATTACTTGCTCTGTGTAAGAACAACGGTTTAAGTATTAGCTCTTTGATGCTGCGTAACGAAACGACTTTTAGGCCGAAACATGAAGTAAAACAGCAGTTACATCATATTTGGCTGGTAATGAAAGCATGTATTCAACGCGGTATTGAGAGCGAAGGCATACTGCCTGGTGGCCTAAAGGTAGTGCGTCGCGCACCTGGGCTTTATCGTCGCCTTCAAACCGAGCATACCAATGATCCTATGCAAACTATGGATTGGGTGAACCTTTTTGCTTTGGCAGTAAACGAAGAAAATGCTGCGGGAGGGCGTGTTGTCACCGCGCCTACAAACGGTGCCGCAGGTATTATCCCCGCCGTACTTCAATACGTAGATAAATTTATTCGACCCGTTGATGAAGAAGTAGCAAGCCGCTTTCTTCTTACCGCTGGTGCTATTGGCATACTTTACAAAGAGAACGCATCTATTTCCGGCGCTGAAGTGGGTTGCCAAGGAGAAGTGGGTGTTGCATGCTCTATGGCTGCAGGCGCCCTTGCAGAAATAATGGGCGGGACAGCGGCATCCGTAGAAAATGCTGCTGAAATCGGCATGGAGCACAACCTTGGATTAACCTGTGACCCTGTAGGTGGCCTGGTGCAAGTTCCATGTATTGAGCGTAATGCTATGGGTGCAATAAAAGCAATAAATGCTTCTCGACTTGCGCTACGCGGTACGGGTGAACAAAAAGTGTCGTTAGATAAAGTTATTAAGACGATGCGAGATACGGGTAACGATATGAAAACAAAATATAAAGAAACAGCACGAGGCGGTCTCGCGGTAAATATCATCGAGTGTTAACTGTATGCGCACTATAAACATGACTAGTCCTGAAATAGGTTGACACTTATTTCGGTTAAAACGCCCGATGTATTTCATCGGGCGTTTTGTATTTAAGGGCCAGATGTGGCCGCCTACCATTATAGATTGCTACTGACTCTGCAACCATTTTTCTCGCTTCTTCTAAATCTCTTGGCTTATGGAGTAAGTATTCATTTTTAAGGATACCGTTTATCCGTTCTGCAAGGGCGTTTTGATAGCAGTCGTAGCCATCTGTCATTGAGCACTGTACATCATGTTTTCTATGGAGTTTTTGATACTCTTCTGAGCAATACTGTATACCTCTGTCAGAATGATGTACGAGCTTTTCGTTCGTACTTTTTTGTTTAAGCGCTTGAGTAAATGCTTGCTTTACTGACTGCGTTCGCATGTTATCGTCAACCTGATAGCCCACAATCTTCCTTGAGTAAGCATCTGTAATGAGACTCACATAACTCTCTCCACTTCGCGTCGGTAAGTACGTGATATCCGCTACCCATAGCTGATTGGGTTTATCGGCTTTTAACCCCGCTTTAATGAGGTTGGGATGACAGCGGAACCGATGATGACTATTCGTTGTTTTGTGATAGGCACGCTTTGTCGGGACCAGTAGACGCCTTTCTCTTAGTAAATTAAAGAGATGATCCCTACCAATATCTATTTTTACGAGCGCAAGAAGATACTGTAGTTTCCTAGTACCGATACGAGGCTGAATCATTCGCTCCTGACGTACGAATTGAATGACCCTAGCCTCATGCGCTTCGCGCTTGAGTGAGCGAGCGCAGTGTTGGTAGTAAGCCTGACGAGAAATCTTCAGATAACGACAAGCTTTGGCTACGGAAACCCCGTCTATCACTTTTTCCTGGATGACTTTCTTTTGCGCTTTTTTACAACGCTTACTCCATAATCAGTTTCAAGAACATTCACGACGGCTTCAAAGAAATCAGCTTTCATTTTCGTATCAGCAAGCTCTTTCTCCAGAGCTTTAATACGCTGTTCTGGAGTGAGCTCTATTTTGGACTTATCCACGCAGTTACCTCGTTTAAGAAGCTTAGGTGTACCATCCGTCCAATTTAGACGACCATGCTTACGAAGCCAAACTAAAACCGTTGAACACCCCTGAATTCCGTAGTGGTCTTGTGCTTGTTTATATGTGAATTCGCCTTTTTCAACTTGGTCTACAACGGCCAGTTTAAAAGCGAGGGAATAATCGCGTTGCGTTCTTTTGCTATTTGATTTCATTACACTCTCCAAATTAAGTTTGAAAAGTGTCAACGTTATTTAGGATGGGTCAACAAAAACTAAAAAAGGGGCGACAGCCCCTTTTTTATTCGTATTGGTTTTTCACAACGTTACTTAACTGGTAAGGTCACGCCCTTGAACATTTTTTCAACTTCTTCATTATTTTTCAGCATCATAGCTTTTTCCACCTTGTCTTTGGTAAGGTGAGGCGCAAATCGCTCAATGAAGTCGTACATGTAACTTCTAAGGAATGATCCTTTCCTAAAGCCAATCTTTGTCGTGCTGTAATCAAACAAGTGACTCGCGTCTATTTTAACCAAGTCATCGTCTAACTCTTCGCTAACGGCCATCGACGCGATTACACCAATACCTACACCCAAGCGTACATAAGTTTTAATTACATCAGCATCGGTGGCAGTGAAAACGATTTTTGGTGTCAGCCCTGCTCTTTCAAAAGCTTGGTCTAATTCTGAGCGCCCTGTAAACCCGAACACATAAGTCACTAACGGATACTTTGCAATATCTGAAATATCTATAGTGCCCTTTTTAGAAAGCGGGTGATCTTTGTTTACAATTACGCTGCGATTCCAGTGATAACACGGCAGCATAACTAAATCGTTGTACAAGTGAAGCGCTTCAGTCGCGATAGCAAAATCAGCTTCACCTTTAGCAGCTAAGTCGCTAATTTGAGAAGGCGTACCTTGATGCATATGTAACGACACCTTGGGGTACTTTGTCATAAAACCTTGGATCACGTCTGGTAACGCATAGCGTGCCTGAGTGTGGGTGGTCGCGATATTCAGCTTGCCTTGGTCGGGAAGTGTATGTTCTCTTGCAACGGCTTTGATGCTTTCTACTTTCGCAAGAATCTCGCGAGCAATGTTAATTACATCATTACCCGCGTCGGTTACGTGAGTAAGGTGCTTTCCGCTACGGCCAAAAATTTGAACGCCTAATTCGTCCTCTAGCATACGTACTTGCTTGCTGATACCTGGCTGTGAGGTATACAAACTTTCTGCCGTTGCAGACACATTCAAATTATTATTGAGAACTTCTACGATATACCGTAGTTGCTGTAGCTTCATATTTTACACCGTATTATGGGATCAACTGACACTTTACTCCCTCCGTTATAACCAAAACTACGGTTTTTTACTAGTTGCTATTACAAAATTAGCATTATAAAGTTGAATTTAATTCATTTTTTTACAAATTTACGCGTAATTTGCCCTTCATTTTCTAATCTCTTCTACAGTATGTTTAGGGTTAAAGAGTCGCACGGCGTTTAATAGATAATGAGCAGTAGTAAACAAGTTACATCTTCAATCGATTTTTCATCTGTATTAGCTGCTGCTGTACACGATATGAAGAATTCATTATTTCTTTTAATTCAATCTATTGAAACATTGAGCGATTCGCTTTCTCCGCAAAACACTGAAGCAAGAGAACAAGTAGCAAGTGTCCATTATGAAGCATCAAGGCTAAACACGAATCTTGTTCAGATACTCTCTTTATATCGAGCAGAATTAGAAAGCCTGCCTATTACTGTTGATGAAAGTTTTGTCAAAGATTTAGTTGAGGATGTTGTCGGCTCCAACGCACTCTACGTATCTCAAAAAAATATAGAAATTACTGTCGATGCTGAAGAAGACCTAAGTTGGTATTTAGACAGCGAGTTAATTTATTTGCTTTTAAACGATGTGATTATAAATGCAATGCGCTATGGCACATCAAAGATACTTGTTTCAGCCCATACTGATGAAGATGAGTTTATGACTTTAAGGGTTGAAGATGACGGTAGTGGATACCCCGAAGCAATGTTGTCTAAAAGCCACGACGCGCTATGTGACTTTGAATTAAGCCAAGGTAGAACAGGCCTTGGGCTGTTCTTTGCTAAACTCATTGCAAATGCGCATTCGCAAGGCGACAGAATAGGATCAATTACCCTTTATAATGGTGGAAGCCTAGGCGGGAGTGTATTTGAAGTAAAAATACCGTAAGATTGTCCGATAACAATAGATAATTCAAAAAGTAACGCTCATGGTTGATAAAAAACTGACGTTATAAGATGTAAAAACAGACGGAAACACACGCATGTACGTGATTATTATTATTTTGATTGTTGTTTTGCTAATCGCAGCTATTTTCATTAATGCAATCCAACAACATCGTCAAAAACAAGAAGCAGAGCGTCGAACTGAGTTGGCGAAACAGCGCACTATTGTTGATGAAACCGAGAATATTATAGCGGCAAGTGTAAATATGCCGGTTTCTTCACGAATCATGGGTATTCTTCACAACCGAATTCTTAATGCGCTCAAAACCATGAATGAATTATCGAGCACCGCAGAATTAAAACAACGGATAGCGAGTAGCGAGCAAGCCACAGCAGCGGCGCTCTCTGACAAGTCGACGAGGGCCTCTGAGTTTTCGCTGCCAGATAACGATAAAATGATAATTCAGTACATCCAAGCAGTTAAGAAACTGCGCATAGTGCTTCGCTCTGAACATAGCAAAGGGCAAATTGATTCAAAAGTATTTATGGATGAAGATAAACAATTGGAACGTTTGCAGGTCAAAGTAAACGTAGAGACGCTTATTAAGCGCGGCCGCGCAGCACTGCAAACCAATATGTTGGGTTCAGCAAGACAATATTTTGAAAAAGCCAAAACGGCGCTGGAAAATCAGAACCCACAGGATGAATACTCTGCATCTAAACTTTCCACACTCAACGAGTGGCTTAACGAAATTCAAAGCAATCTTAAGAGCGTTAACGAAAAAGATCGCGCTAAAAAGCAAGAAGAGGAAAGAGACGAACTGGACGAGCTATTCGCTCCTAAAAAGAAGTGGTAGTCCCTACTCTCGTCAAATACATTGCGTATTATGCTGTTTGAGCATAATGCGCAATAGCCAAGTCCCATATTGACTGAGCGGGTAACGACAACCCCTTTCTTGCGTTTTTGATTATACCAATGCTTTTCACTAAAGGCTCATCAGCAATGCTTTGGGCCACAAGACCAAGCCCCTCCATTTGATCTTTACAAATTGCAGGCATAATAGATATGCCCAAACCATTTTGTATAAGTTTTCCAAGTGTAGATAGTTGCCCTGTTTCTGCGATAATATTTAACTCGCCGTACTGCTGAAGCTTAGACTGTGTCCAGTGACGTACCGCTGATCCCCGGTTCATCATTACTAGAGGGAACTGGAGGCAATCCCTCCAATTGAGTGCTTTGCCCAAGTTAGGCAACAACGTTTTATTTCCTACTACAACAAACTCATCGGTAAAAAGGCTGTTGAACACCAGCCCATCTTTGCGTTCTGGCTCGAAAGAAAAGCCTATTTCACTGCGCCCGGTAGTTACTTCGTGAATAACTTGCTCCATAACAACATCCACTATTCTTAGGTTTACGTTAGGAGTACGTTGATGAAACATCGATAATATATTGGGCAGATGTGACTCGGCAAAAGAAGGCATAGCACATACAGTGAGTTGACCCTTCGCCATAGCGAATAGGTTTTGCATGTCTGAAAAAGTGTTGTCCCAGTCATGAAGTAAACGTAACGCGTTCGGGAATAACACCTCTCCTTCAGGCGTTAAGCTTACGTTGCGTGTATTACGCTGAAACAATTTACCGCCTAATTGCTCTTCCATTTTTTTTATCGCAGAAGACAAAGCGGGTTGGGTTAGGTGCAGGTTCACCGCAGCTTCCGCAAAGGTTGAAGACTTAGCCACTTCAACAAACGCCTTTACTTGACGGTAAGAGACATCCATAAGTGTCATCCTTTATGGCTAATTAATAAATTATATTTATCAATTGAAAGATTAATTCGATTTTACATATCTTGCAACAATGCTGATACTTATTTTTAACAAAAGCATTGGAGATAAAAAATGGCAGGGTTTAACAAAGTTGTATCCTCGTACGATGAAGCCATGGCAGGCCTTGAAGATGGTATGACGGTCATTGCTGGAGGCTTCGGCCTTTGCGGAATTCCAGAAGGCCTAATTAGTCAAATTAAGATGATGGGAGTGTCAGGCCTTACCGTAGTGTCTAACAACTGTGGTGTTGATGGTTTTGGATTAGGTCTATTGTTAGAAGATAAACAAATATCAAAAATGGTATCTTCCTATGTCGGTGAAAATGCGTTGTTTGAAAAGCAATTACTCAACGGTGAGTTGGAAGTTGAACTCACCCCACAAGGCACGTTAGCTGAAAAAATGCGAGCTGGTGGTGCAGGAATACCCGCATTCTACACTGCCACAGGTTATGGCACGCCGGTTGGTGAAGGGAAAGAAGTTAAAGAGTTTGATGGGCGCCCTTATATTCTTGAGCATGCCATCACTGGCGACTTTGCAATTGTAAAAGCCTGGAAAGCAGACACTTACGGTAACTGTGTTTATCGCCACACGGCACAAAACTTTAACCCTATGGCAGCAACCGCCGGCAAGATCACTGTTGTAGAAGCAGAAGAAATTGTAGAGCCTGGCGAGCTTAACCCTAGCGAAATCCATACGCCAGGGATTTATGTAAATCGCGTGATTAAAGGTTCATTTGAGAAACGCATAGAGCGCCGTGTAGTTAGTAAGGAGACCGTATAATGCTTAGCAGAGAACAGATTGCAATGCGCGTAGCCCAAGAGTTCAAAGATGGAGATTACGTGAATTTAGGCATTGGTATCCCTACCCTTGCGGCTAATTATGTCCCCGATGATATTAGCGTTATGCTGCAGTCGGAAAACGGCCTTTTGGGTATGGGGCGTTACCCGACTGAAAGTGAAGTTGATGCCGACATGATAAACGCAGGTAAAGAGACGGTGACAGCTATAACCGGCGCATCAATATTCAACAGTGCCGAGAGCTTCGCCATGATCCGTGGCGGACATGTAGATTTTACTGTGCTAGGTGCTTTTGAAGTTGATGTATCGGGCAATATTGCCTCGTGGATGATACCGGGCAAACTGGTTAAAGGTATGGGCGGCGCCATGGACCTTGTTGCTGGCGCGAAAAACATAATTGTTACCATGACCCATACCGATAAACGCGGTAATCCTAAGTTACTAAGCGAATGTACATTACCGTTAACCGGCGTGAACTGTATCACACGCATAATTACTGACTTAGCAGTTCTGAGCGTTGAAGACGGCTCCTTTGTTCTTCAGGAGCGCGCACCAGGCGTGAGCGTAGATGAAATCAGAGAGAAAACCGGAGGAAACCTTGTTGTACCTGAAAACGTACCAGAGATGCAGTTTTAGTAAGTTCAATAGGTAAACACGATACGCTTACATACAACTTTATACATTTACGTTTAATTAGGCCGCGCTTACTAAGTAGCACATAATGTGTTCAAGGTAAGCGCGACTCGTAAGGCAACACGCTAATTCGTTTATATTAATATCCTGCCCCACTACAGGCATTGATTGTTCGTTATCAGTGCCATACACCCGAGTTTAAAGCGGGTAACGCAATAAGCCTTTTAATACACTGTGCATTAAGGGATAATGCGCACGAACGTTATTTTTAAAAAGGCTCACCTTTCTTGCTAGTTACTGATTTACCTGTCCATCATAAAATTATTTCAAAGCTCGAAACGAAAAACATTTCGACGCTAACCGAAATTCAAGAACGTACTATGCTTCCTGCCATACAGGGTAAGGATATTATCGCGTCTTCAAAAACAGGGTCAGGTAAAACCTTCGCCTTTTTAGTACCTGCTTTAAACCGGCTAATGTCGCAAAAAGCGTTAAGCAGACAAGACCCGCGTGCACTTATCCTTGCTCCTACCCGTGAACTCGCTAAACAGGTTTTCATTGAAGCCAAGTCAATGTGCACGGGCTTAAATCTTACGTGTTCGCTTATTGTGGGCGGCGAAAACTACAACGACCAAGTTAAAGCGCTTCGACGCAACCCTCATATCATCGTGGGTACAGCGGGTCGGGTTGCCGATCACCTTTTAGACAAAAGCGTGTATCTAAACGGTCTAGAGTTGCTGATTTTTGATGAAGCCGATCGAATGTTAGATTTAGGCTTCTCTGCTCAGCTTAAAATGATTAACGACTATGCTGATCACAGAAAACGTCAAACTATGCTGTTTTCTGCCACGCTCGATAATATTGAGCTTAAGCATATGACAACGCAGTTGACCAAAGGTGCTGTACGCGTAGCGGTAGGAGACTCAACGGCAGAGCATGGCGACATTGAGCAGAAGTGCTTCTTTGCAGACAACGTTGATAACAAAGATCAAATCTTACAGTTTGAACTGGCCAATCGTACCTACAACCAAGCTATCGTATTTACTGCTACCCGTGAAGATACCGATAGAATTGCAGCATTGCTTAACGAAGAGAATTTAGAAGCTATTGCTCTTCGTGGTGATATGCTACAAAGCCAACGCGCAGCAGTAATGAGTGCATTTGCTCGTGGGCAGCACAGTATTTTGGTTACCACTGACCTCGCTTCTCGTGGTCTGGATTTGTCAAAGGTTGGCTTGGTAGTTAACTTCGACCTACCCAAAAACGCCGATGAGTATATTCACCGTATTGGCCGCACAGGTCGTGCTGGGCAAAAAGGCGAAGCTTTCTCGTTAATTGGCCCGCGCGATTGGAACAGTTTTGAAGGGCTTAAGAGTCACCTTCAATATGCTTTAGAGTGCTCACCGCACGACGAATTCGCAGCCTCGTTCAAGGGTTTCAAACCAAAGAAAAAAGTGTCGAAAAAAGCCAGCGCGCAAAATGGTAAAAAGCGTGTGGCTAAACCTGTTAAAACAAATGTGAAAAAGCGCGTTGACACCATGCTGGGTGAAGATATCGGAATGGTTCCTGTGAAACGCAAACCAAGAAATACACAGCAGGATGACGACGAGTAAAACCCGTTTATTAGTTAATACTAATCCGCCGCTAATATAGCTCGCGTTAATAGCGGCGGTCATCGCTTCATTTAATCCTAACAACTATTCTCTTACATACTTTCTCTATCATAGCTTCGTCCAATAAGTAGGTTCATCTGTTGAGGCTTAAAGTTTTGCTAAGGATAGGGAACAGAATTTTAGAGGTTAGGCTATAAATTCCGATTTGTGCCATGAGCTGCCGTTCAATCATTTGTTATTAAACAGCAGGAGAGTACGTATTGCAGACATCGGTTATTTAGTTTTAAGGGCTTCAATTTTTTCATAAACCATCACGGTCAAAACTGTGCCTGCTCTGAAGACCAGTTCATGAGCTATGGTCGAGCGTCGTATCCAAAGACAGTTCACTGCAATAGAACGTCATTAAGAAAAGGTATTAATAACTTCAAATCGTCTTATGGTGTATTAAAGAAATGGTACAGCGGAGAGGTGTGGTTAAAAGAAAACTCTATAGTTGTTGCGGCTAATGGTTCTAATGATGGTGTGTGGTAGAAGAGTCAGTACTTAAATAAGTACAACTGCTAGCTATTTAAATCTATTTATGCGAACTTAAGCGAGTGTTGGTATTTAAAAGGATGTTATATGACACGCCTCCTCTCATTTTTAGCTTTGACTTTCTTTGCAAGCGTCAGCAGCGCAAATCCAAAATGTGACTATCAGGAGCTAGGTTTCAGCTTCGGTGGCTCAGAAACCATACCCTATCTCAAGCTTGCTTTGAAATATCAAGATTTTGATTTCTCAACAATAGAGAATGTGTTTGATATGCAGCAGGTACTCAAGGAAAAAAATATTATCGAGGATATATACAAAGCTTATAAAAAGTCGCCATTCATCTGGGGCGAAACCTATAAGGAAATGTATCCTTTTTGCAGTGAGTCTAAAAAAGACACTCTTTTTGCAAAAGCTTTTACCGTTTATGAAAGTCGTTGGAAGCAGATAAACAGCTTTAACATTGATGAGCAAATGGAAATGGTGGAGTACATTAATACTTTTGACTCATTAAATCGAAAAGAAAGCAAAGTTTTTGGAATTAAGAGTTACGAGCACTTTATGTCTATTTTCTCAAGTGCTATCCAGAACATCGAAGATAACCGAATCAATATGAGTAATACCGTAAAGGGTGAAAGAGAAAATACAAAACGTGAGATTGCGGAACTTAATGAGAAAAAAAGAGAGATAGAACGGCAAGTTGCAGCTCAAAAAGCTGCCAATGAAGAAAAAAGAAGATTACAAGCCAGTATCAAAGAGCAACAACAGTTGCTTACAGACTTGAATGCTGAAAATGCCAGTATAGGTGCTCGGAAAAACGACACCACCTCTAACAGAAGCCAAAATATTGGTAATCGTACTATTAAGCGTAACAGTATCGTATGTTACAGCGAAGCTGCGTTTGACCGGCAAATGGGTGCATTAGCGCAAGAAGATAATCGACTGTTCGCAGGCTGCACAATAACTGAACGCGCTACCAAGGCTTGGTTCGATGACATCAGTATGTTTTCTGGGACATGCACATTGTTGAATTCTGATAGAAGCAGAAAAATATGGGTTAACTGTGAAAACGTGGATTAGTAAATTCTTTTAGACTGTATCTAATTTGGGTTGGTCAGCACTTTTTCTGACATTTTTGATGACTTAGTTTTTCAAGTCTTAAAGTCTTTTGTGTGCCAAAAGCTGCCGTTCAATTATTTGTAATTAAACGGCAGAAGAGCACGTATTCCGGACCTTTACGACTTTCATATCCGGCTTCATCTATCAGCGATTATCTACTCGTCATTCTGATGAAAATCAGAATCTGCTAATGGCGCTATAGCTGATCAAAGTATTTTCATTATTTAGAGTCAGACAATTGTTTAGGTAAATATTGACAGTTGCTTTTCCCCTTTATTCAGGAAAACGACCCAATGGGTCGTTTATTACCTAAGACCACTTGTTATACAGTAAAAAAAGAACATAACTAGTAACAACTTAGCTAATTTGTTACTAATATAAGAAAAATTAAAATAAGACGGTTGTTGATAGAAAAATGATTCAATCGCTTACTATAAAATTACTAGCACTGGAATCAGCAAAGGAGAATTTTTTTGATTCAAAACAGTCAAATTCCAATCAAGGTAACAACCTCTGGGTGTGAAGTTATTGCATCTGGCGTTGTGCATTTAACCGAACCAGAGGTCAAATTTGAAATAGCAAACCTTACGATTCGGTATAAATTTATCAAAGACTCTGAAGGTCCTAGGTTTACAGGTGAAGTAGTCAATAAGGAAATGGTAATAAGATTACATAATTTTACTAGTGCACTAGGTGAAGGAATATTAAAACCACTAGAAATTGGGAAAATATCAGGAAAATCTCTTTTGGCAACTTGTTATGTAACAACCAGTGAAGGAGATTTACGAGAATTCCATTACACATTCATGTTAAGAGAATAGTCATGGCTGATACTGAATTAAATTTCCCAGAGCAAGAGAGTACAAGCCCTACATCATCTGGTGGCTCATACGCTAACACAGAGATTGCTGGCAAAATAGCTGACCATATTGGCACGGGAAAGAACGCAAAGGACTCTTTCATTTGGATGACAATTACATGGAGTTTCTATATAGCAACAGGGCTTAGCGTTTTAGTTTTTATCAGAGTTTTTTTCTCGACAACAAATACTACTGATGTCCTTAGTTCTGTCGGCGAAATATGGGGTATTTTTGTACCAATTATAACCCTTGCATTAGGATATGCTTTCGGTAAAGGAGAATAGTGCTAACTAACGCACTTAATCGCTCGCTAGCTTATATCGCTGGGACGCTAACACATGGGCTGCGTCACTTCGTTTCTAATTTTAGCCCATGTGTTATTGCCCTTTATACGGGTGCTATGGGGCTTGAGGAAGTTTTGTGTCGTTAGTAGATTTTTTAAGAGAGCTAGATGGAGAAGTGCAAGCTGTAAACTCATCTGATTTTGAAGTTGAGATTATAGAAACTAACTTTGTTCCATCATTCTCAGACGCCAACATAACTTATGATAATCTTGATACGCAAAAGAAGAAGTGTAAACGCCTTGAGAGCTGTGTTTTATACGTCGATATTCGAGGATCAGCAAAAATTAGCGCAGAGAGAAAGCCTAAAACACTCGCTAAGATTTATTCCAGCTTCGTAAGAACAATGCTGGCATCCGCTCGGTATTATGGTGGTCACGTCAGGAATATTATTGGCGACAGGGTAATGGTTGTATTTGATAAGCAAGACTGTTTTACAAAAGCTGTAGATACAGCAGTTCTAATGAATAGTGTTTGTAAGCACATTCTGAATAAAAGAATAAAGTCATTTGAGTTTAGTGCTGGGATAGGAATTGATTACGGTAAGATGCTCATAACTAAGTCTGGTGCTATTAGGCAAGGTGATGAAAAAGAATTTTACCGCAGCCTAGTCTGGCTTGGAAAGCCAGCCAATACAGCGTCACGGCTTACAGATCTAGCAAATAAAACTGAAAACTATTCAATCCCTGCGATTCATCAAGGTAATTACTATCCAAATATAAAGGATTGGCATTGGCAATCTAAGCCCTATGAAAAGTTTATTGATGACCTTGAAGAAACAAGCTCGAGAATGTTAAGGCATAAAGATGAACATTTTTATGCCTTTTTTAAAACCACTATCTCTCACAGTGAATCTCACTGTCCAATATTAATGACTAAAGCTGTTTATGATGGTTATAAGTCAGCTAACCCAAATGCGGATTCCATAAAGAATGGGTGGTTTTCAAAACAATTCATTAGCGTAAGGGATTATAGTGGTGAGGTTTACGGTGGTGATGTGATTAAAACAGCGGTGGAAAATATTTAGCTATGGATAAAGAAAGAATAATTGTGCTTGAGAGTACCTTAAAACAAATGGTTGAATGGCTTAAGTTCGCAGAAGCCAAAAATGGAGCTTTAGTCGCCGTGGGGTGTGCAACAATTTTTGGAGTGCTTAGGCTTTATTCGTCCTATTCAGTAGAAAGTGGCTTAGTTACATTATATGTAGCGTCCTTCACCATATTTGTTGCTGCTGCGATAGTAATATCACTTACTTCTTTTATACCAAGGATAGCACCACCTTTTTGGATAAAAATGCCAAATAAAGAAGAGGGCGATAACCCCCTGTTTTTCGGCCATGCATGCAAGTACAGCAAAAGAACGTACCTTGAGTTATTTAATCGATATGATGAATTGGATGGGTATAAAGAATGCCAATTAGAGTTGGCTTTTTGTGACCAAATTGTAAATAACTCTAAAATATCATTTATTAAGTACCGAGTGTTTAGTGGTGCTGTATTATTGTTCTTAGCAGGTGTGCTGACCCCACTAGGCGCACTTGTTTTGTACTGGGTACGAGAATGAGCCATAACAAAGCTCTGCTACGAAAAATATACTCGATGGCGCTCATAAATTTCCGCAGAGCGCGGCGTTGAACGACCGCTTAATGTCTGAAGCGGTCTCGAGAGGTAGAAATATCCAAGGGCCGCTTTACGCTCAAAGCAGCCGTCCAACAATAAACATGTAAACCTAAATTAGCCAACTCATATCAGCGCAACTCAAGCATAAAAAAACGGGTGCTTTACAAAGCACCCGTTTTAGCGTTTTCTTTTTGCGGTAACTATAAGCTTTTAAGACACGCTCAACAGAGCGTACACGAAGCTTTAGCGATGGTTTGCGTTACTAAGTAAACTTAGTACTCCCACCACCCTTCTTGCCACCACTCCAAAAACTCTTCGAAGTCGATGTAACCATCGTCGTTACTATCGATAAGCTTAAAGCCTTCTTGTACGTGGCTAGCTTTAGTCTTTGGCGAAATTACGGTTAGAAGCTCGATGAACTCAGGTAAATCGATTTGGCCATTGCCATCACGATCGAAAAAGCTGAAGTCCTTTCTAATTTCTTCAATTTTAGATTCTGAAAGTTGAGTGCTCACTCGCATTCCTTATTTCAACTGCAATAAACACGAGTGTAACGCCCTTCTTTCTGACTGTCTACGCCTGATTTTCTTTTGCTTTAAGTGCGCGTAAACGTTGAGCTTCTGCTTTTTCCTTACGCTTTTGTTCCATGGTCAAACGCGCTTCGGTACCCACGTGTTCCTGCTGACGCTCTTTCGCTAGCTGAACCTGCTTTTCGCGCTCTCTAAAGCGAGCAATTTGATCGTCGGTATGCGTGCCGTAACAGTGAGGGCAGCTTACGCCAGGCTCATACTTATCGCTTTGCGTATCTTCTTCAGTAATAGGGAGTCGACACGCGTAACACTGTTCGTAATGACTCTTTTCAAGGTCGTGGTTTACCGCAACGCGGTTATCGAAAACAAAGCAGTCGCCTTCCCACATAGACTCTTCTTTCGGCACATCTTCAAGATACTGTAAAATGCCGCCTTCTAAGTGGTAAACCTCTTCAAACCCCTGCTCTTTCAAATACGCTGTCGACTTTTCACAGCGTATGCCGCCAGTACAGAACATGGCTACTTTTTTGTTTTTTGACGGGTCGAGTTCTTTTTCTACGTATTCTGGGAATTCGCGAAACGTGTCGGTTTTAGGATCAATGGCGTTTTTGAAAGTGCCAATTTCTATTTCATAACCGTTTCGCGTGTCAATTACGGTTACATCTGGGTCGCTTATTAGCGCATTCCAGTCTTTAGGCTTGACGTAAGTGCCTACAGTTTGGCGAGGGTCGATACCTTCAACGCCCATGGTCACGATTTCTTTTTTAAGTTTCACCTTAGTGCGATAGAACGGCTGTTCGTCGTGAAGTGATTCTTTGTAAGAGATAGGATTGATACGTTCATCGCTATTCAGATAAGCGAGCAATGCGTCGATACCTTCACGGGTACCTGAAACTGTACCGTTAATGCCTTCGTGAGCAAGTAGAAGCGTACCTTTTATACCATTTGCTTCCATAGTTTCTAGAAGCGGCTGGCGGATTTCTTTAAAGTTTTCAAGCGCAACAAATTTATACATTGCGCATACAATATATTTAGACATATTTTAACCTTTGCTGATTGGAGCGTAAGACCAGTGCAAAAATGCGGCGCGGAATATAACAAAACTGACCGTTAAAAACTAGGCGATATTTTCAAATGAAGAAAAGTCTGGCGTTTTAGCTTGGTGCTTATCTTTCCCATATTTCCCGTCATCGGCGTCGCCTTGCGAAGATATAACATCGTAAAGTAACGTATTATCTTCTTTTATAGCGTTGTCATATTGCTTTTTCAGTCGTTTCTGGGTAGCTAGACTGCAGTTGTCTACAACGTCATCCGGGATGCGCTTCGCGTCATCAGTTTGAGCTAACGGCGCAGGCTTCATACTAAGAAAAAGGCGTGCACCTTCGTAGTCTGTAGCGAGTAAATTTGAGTGTACTTGCATGTCTGTCCATTCATTTTCACTGACGGACAGTGAAGGACGTCTATAGTGATTTAACGCCGCAAGTTGCGCTTCTATACTATTCGCTGTGTCAGCGTCTGACGTTGCCGCTTCAATTTCAAACGGTTCAGCTACGCTATGTTGCTGCATTGCAAGGTATAACGAGAACAATGCCCCCTGCGATGACGCCCGAGCAAGTACACCACTTCGCTCCCAGTAAATACTGGGGTCTATTGATGTTTGTTCATTTGCTGAGGCTAAATCTGGCGACATACGTACACAATGCTGTTGTTGTATACGTATGTTGTCGGCAAGATAATGTTTTTCTTAAGCTTATTTTCTAAAGTTAGATATACTTCTACTAATTGATAGTGTGTTTATTCACGGATTCGAAATGCAATTTAGCAACAAACAAGTACTGATTGTTGAGGACCAACGTCCTTTCCTTCTTCTTTTGAAAGGGCTAATGCATTCAATGGGGGCGTCTGATGTCGTCACTAAGTCTTCTGCTGAACAGGCGGTATCGCTGTGTAAAAAGCACAAATTTGATATTGTAATTTGCGACTTACACTTGGGTGCTGATACCAAAAATGGCTATGAACTTATAGAAGAGTTGCGCACGCGAAGGCTTATCAATCCAACCTCAGTATTTATTCTTATCAGTGCAGATAGTGCTCGACCGGTTGTGCTTGGCAGTATTGAACGTCGCCCAGACGATTTTCTAATAAAACCCTTTTCACAAGTACAGTTAAAATCTCGCATCGTTCGTGCGTGGCAAAAACGACAATTTCTTCAACAAGCGTTCAACCTTATAGAGCAAGGTGAATACAACAGTGCCATAGATCATATTGAGACACTTTTAGAAAACCCTCGCCACTACAAAGGACACTGCGAACAACTGCTAGTTGAACTCTATTGGCGTATTTCTCAACCCCAAAAAGCTCTAGATGTACTAAAAGAATATATCGAAGGTAGGCCTGTGCTATGGGCACAAATAGCAATTGGTAGAACCTATCTGCTGTTGAATGAATATGAAAAAGCGATATCCATTGCCAAGAAAACGTTAAAACGCAACCGTTTCAATGCTGATGCTCATGATATTCTTGCGCAAGCGCATCACGCCTTGGACGCAGGTGAAAAAGCCCTAGATGCGATTAGGGAAGCTATCAAGCTTTCCCCGTTTTCATTACCTCGTCATTATAAGGCTTGTGAAATTGGCCGGGAAAATGACGATTTAGTACTAGCAGCCAACTCTAGCCAAGCAATTTGGAACCTATCAAAACGCACTGTACATAAAGCAAGTTTACATTGGTGCACAATGATACGTAGTTTACTTGATGTCGCTGAATCTGCTGATGACAAAAGCCAGCGCAATAAATATCAGCAAGAAGCCTTACTCACATTACAGCGTGGTAAGTTTGATGAGCACCTATATAAAATCGACAGGGAGTTCGACGTAGAAATTTTTGGCAATATTGTAAATGCAAGGATAAGCGCGATTGATGGGAAGCTCATTGATGCAAAGCGTCATCTCAATACATCGCAAATACAGCTTGATGATAAATACGCAGAAGTACCTACAGCGTTCATTCCAGATAGCATTAACGTTATGTATAAGCTGGGAGAGTTCGACGACGCGCTGCAGTTAAGTTCTCTACTTTCATCGAGGGGTGAAGAACTCGACCAAAACAGTTCTTACATGTTAAAGACACAAGCGCAAAACGCACAAAAAAGCCTCGCTAGCTATCAGCAATTTAACCGTGAGGGCATTCAACACTACCAGCAACAAGACTTTGAACGCGCTAAAGCCTCGTTTGCCCTTGCTCAAGGTTTTGCACCTGTTAATACAGGTGTTGCACTTAACCTGCTTCAATGCCTTCTTCAAATAGCCATAAAAGAAGATAAAGCGGAAATGAAGTTAATAAACGAATGTAAGCGTTTGTTTAAGCTGATTGATGATATGACACTCAAAGCGCCATACAAAGAAAAGTACGAAAATATTCGAGATGAACTTTCTAAGTATATTGGCTTTTGATACCCAGTGACATATTAGTTCTTTTCAAAGCAACCCTACCTTTTTCTATCGCTGGTAATTCATTGCTATTAGCCTATACATCTGTGTTGTAAGCCGCGTTGGTTAACATTAAAACTTTCCCCTCTACTGCCGTAATCAATTGTGCTGTATATATATACATGATATAACGCAGTGCCATGCAGCTTATGCCAAAAAACGCTCATATCGATACTTTGGTTAAAAACACTAGGCTGTTTAACTGAGACTGGTTAAAGGAAGTAAACATCGGCGATGCATGACAGACTGATACAAAAACTTGAAATTCTTTCCGATGCGGCCAAGTACGACGCGTCTTGCGCGAGTGGTTCAGCAGGTAAACGACAAGCTGGAAAAACCGAAAAGACCGGTATAGGTTCGCTTACCGGTGGCTCGGGGATATGCCATAGCTTCACACCAGATGGAAGGTGTGTTTCGCTGCTTAAGATCCTTATGACAAACTACTGTATTTATGATTGCCATTATTGCATTAATAGAGTTTCAAGCAATGTTCAACGGGCGCGTTTTACAGTTAAAGAAACGGTAGATTTAACCCTAAATTTTTATAAGCGCAATTACATTGAGGGTTTGTTTTTAAGTTCTGGAATTGTGGGTTCGCCCGATATCACTATGGAAAGCATGGTGCGTATTGCAAAATCGCTACGTCTTGATCACGGGTTTAAAGGATATATTCACCTTAAAACTATCCCGAATGCGTCGCCAGAACTACAAGCAGAAGCGGGTCTTTATGCTGATAGACTTAGTATTAATGTGGAAATGCCTACACAGTCTTCGCTAAACAAGTATGCCCCAGAAAAAGATCTTGGCGATATTCACGGTTCGATGAATACGTTAAAAGAAAAAATTGCAGAGCATAAAGTAGACAAAACATATTCGGGCAAACGCCCTCCCCGGTTCGCACCTGGGGGGCAGTCTACGCAAATGATTATAGGTGCCGATGGGTCAAACGATAAAACCATTTTAGGCACAAGCGTTAAGCTCTACAGCGATCAGAAACTTCGACGTGTGTATTACTCAGCATTTTCCCCTATCCCTGATGCTTCGGAAGTTTTACCGCTAAAACCGGCGCCATTGATACGAGAACACCGCTTGTATCAAGCGGATTGGCTTTTACGCTTTTACGGTTTTGGCCTAGATGAAATCTTGCAAGACGACATGTTAGATATGGACTACGACCCGAAACTTTCATGGGCATTACGTAACCGTCATCTATTTCCCATTGATTTGAACAAAGCTGACAAACAAATGCTGCTACGCGTTCCCGGTCTTGGTGCGCGAACGGTACAAAAGATTTTATCTATAAGGCGTAATACAAAGCTCAACTGGATTGACCTTACTAAAATGCGGCTACCTCTTAAAAAATTGAAGCCTTTTATCAGCGTTGGAGATTACTTCCCTGATATCCATTTACTCGACAGTAATAATTTCGAGCTTCAGTTTAAACAGCCTAAACAGTTTGAGTTGTTTAACGCTTGAGTGTGTTGTTAATGCAGCTAAATTCAGCCGTAGTCTAAAAGGTAGCGTTACATGAAGACCATTACCATTACTTCAATACCTGGCTTTGATGAATGGCGGGAAGCTTCGCGAGAATGCATTGCTGAGCGCATTCCCCCTGAACATATTATTTGGCAGAGCGCACATTCTGTACAAGACGATCTGTTCGGTAGTGGTGATGAGCAATGCGAAAGAAAAAGGCCGCGAAGCAAGCTTAGTATTCCTAAACCTACACTGATGCTTTTAAAGTACGCCCTATGTCATAACGATGATAAACGATTTGCGCTTTGTTACCGGGTGTTATGGCGTGTCGTTTATGAAAATAAGCAACTTTTACAAATGAAAACTGACGACGATGTCATTCAGCTTTTCGCCATGGCGAAAGCGGTAAAACGTGATGCTTACAAAATGAGTGCTTTCCTGAGGTTCAGAGAAATAGACCTAGAGGGGCAAGAGCATTTTGTCGCCTGGTATGAACCAGAGCATTTCAGTTTAGAGATAAAGCTCAACTTCTTCCAAACCCGTTTTAAGAATATGCGGTGGTCTATATTAACGCCCTATCGTGCAGCTCATTGGGATACCGAAACCCTAGTACTAGAAGATAATCCCGATCCAAGCGTTGTACCCGATGATGACCGCATTGAAAAATACTGGTTGACCTATTACGCCAATATATTTAATCCAGCGCGTATCAAAACAGGTGCGATGTTAAATCAGATGCCTAAAAAGTATTGGAAAAATATGCCAGAGACGTCGCTGATAGACGATATGATTAAGCAATCGGACGCTCGGGCCAGAAAAATGATAAACGATGGCAATAAGCACTGAGTCAATACAAATGAGCTTGTATTAACGAGCTAACCCAAACGAATAACCATAAACGAGCTTGGCCCATAAACTCTGAGCTAGTACATCTGAGCCAAGCTTTGTTTAGCGCTGATTTGTGTAATTCTACTTTGGATTAGTATCTATTTGTAATACCAACTTAGTCTCTAAAATTTTCTATAGTGTCAATTAGGTCATCAATACTTTCTATAAGGGTTTCTCGCTGCTCGTCAGTTAGCGTGGTGAAAAGCTCAGATATTAACGCAGCGCTAACGGTCATGTTATGTGCGCTGCTTTGCTTGTAAACATCGCTTTTATAGCTATCTGAGTTTTGCATTAGAACAACCAGTTCCGTTTCAAATTTATCGTTAAATTTACGGGTTACAAATAATTTTCGCGCCGCATTTTGTATATTTCTGCGATAGGTTAACCACTCTCCTCCCGTGGGAATGAACTGAGTCGCGTAAGAGTCAACAATTTGCTTTTGTTCGCTAGTTAGCTTGCCTATGCGTTCACTGATGGTCTCCTCAATGCGCTCGACACGCTCTTTTAACCGTTCTTCTTCAGACTTTTCCAGCGCCTCTTTTCGCTCTTCTTCCTCCTCTTTGTTATCTTTTTCGAGGGCGGCAAAAAGCGTAACAACTTGTTCATCATCGAGCGTTTTGGCTATTTCTGCTAATTCAGGGCTAACTTCATTACGCACTCTTTCCCAATGCGCTCTTGCGTTTGCAAGGTGTTCATGGACAGAGTTTGAATCTAAGGTCCCTTCTTTTATTTGACGTTTAATATCGGTAAGTTGAGCTTGGTAACGTTTAAGTTCAGAGGTTTTGTGCCAGCGTAGCCAGTTTTGAAGATAGTCATCAAATTTTTCTTCTTGCTCATCTTTAAGTTCAATATAGTCGTCCATGTACCAGTAAACCCACCAATCCAGGTTGTTGTAGGCCAATTTGGAACTACATGATGCAAGAAACACAACAGAAATAAATACTAACAGTACACGCATAACTCATCCTTTTTTGTTAACTACGTCATTTGCTGCAAATTCGCTTATATAAACTCAATTAAAAAACAGACGTGGGTGGTGAAGCGTTCGCTACTCGGTCTGCTTTATTATTTTAAATTATTTAAATTCTCTACAATACAGATGTTCACTTTACGTCTTGTTACCTTAACGTTACCTTAACTGTAATACTGGTAAAAAGAAGGACTTTAATGTGTCAAAACGTGTCGCAATTTTAACCTCTGGTGGCGACGCACCAGGTATGAATGCATGTATACGTGCTGCAATTATCGCATGCCAGAAAGCTAACTATACGCTGCTTGGCTATAAGCATGGTTACAATGGACTGTTGCAACAAGAGTACATTCCCCTATCGCTTGACACTACCCACAACTTGATCCAACAAGGCGGTACCATTTTGCACAGTGCAAGGTGCAAAGAGCTTAAGCGCCAAGAAGGAATTAAAAAAGCAGCTAACAATTTGATGAAAGCAGAAATTGATACGCTTATTGTGATTGGCGGCGACGGCTCATTTCGAGGTGCAGCGGAATTAGGGAAAGAATGGGACGGCCAAATTTTAGGAATTCCCGGCACGATAGATAACGACATTAGCGGCACAGATTCAACCATCGGCTATTTTACCGCTATAGACACTGCGATGAGTTCTATCGATAAAGTTCGAGATACTGCAGATGCATTTGAGCGTATATTTCTTATAGAAGTCATGGGCAGGAACGCGGGCTTTTTAGCATTGAATGCTGCACTCTCTTCTGCAGCCGACTACGTGGTTGTACCGGAATTTTTTGAATCTGCTGAAAAAGAAATAGAGAAACTTGTTGCCCAAATAAAAGCCCAGCGCGCGTTAAAAGGACCAGTTAGTTTCATCGTCGTCGTTGCTGAAAACGTATGGCCAAATGGCTTAGCTGGCCTTACTGAGGCATTACAGAGCCACGATATCAGTGACGTCAGGCCGGTAACCTTAGGCCATGTTCAGCGTGGTGGCTCACCTGTTGCCCAAGACAGGTTGCTCGCAACGACACTTGGAGAATTCGCAATAAGTCTAGTCGGCAGTGACATTACTAACATTATGGTAGGTGAAGTAAATCAACGCCCTGTTACTGTCCCCCTTAACAAAACGTGGGAAGATACCAAACCTCTTAACGAGGCACGTGTTGACGCTATGCTTACGCTTATGAATGAGCGATACAGCAGCAACTGAATTGACGGTTAGAGGCTATAATTAGAAAACAAGAAGCGTTTACCAATCCGCATAGTTAGTTACTGAAAACCACAAACAAAAAAGGCGTTGTCTATTTCTAAACAACGCCTTAAACATTTTACTACTTGAGCTAGGTTACATTTTCATAGCCGCTTTGACTTTATCGCGGTGACTGCGGCTTACCTTAAGTTCTGTATCGTTTTGGAGTATTAAGTGGTACTCGCCACTGATGTGACTGACTAGCTTTTTAACAAAACGAATATTAGCTATGGCAGAACGGTGCACGCGAACGAAAAATTGTGGGTTTAGTTCTTGCTCAAGCTCTTTCATGGTTTTACGCATTATGTGCATGCCATCAAGCGCATGTACGCACATATAATCGCCTGCTGCATCAATCCATTGAATGTCTTGTACGTTTACACGGGTTACTTCTGAACCATCTTTGATAGCTAAAACATCAGGGTAAGGGTTCGTCTCAACCGGCTCTCCGCTAGCTAATTTACGTAGAATTTCCTCGCAATCATCACCGGTTAGTTCAGCCACTAGGCTCACCAACTTTTGAGACTGCTCATCTTGATGTTGTGTTGAGAAGTATTCACGAACCTTATCTAACGCGGCGCCAAGACGCTCATCGTCCGCTGGCTTTAACAGATAGTCTAGCGCGTGTATGTCAAAAGCTTTAATCGCATAGTTATCGTAGGCAGTTACGAAAACAATCATTGGAATTGGCTGCTTTAATTCACGAAGCTTGTGAATTACTTGAAAGCCATTCAAACCCGGCATTTGAATGTCTAAAAACACTAAGTCTGGACGATGTTGAGAAATACTGCTCACAGCTTCAAGACCGTTCTGACATTCTGCAAGAACCTGTACATCATCATGACGTTCCAACCTTGCACGAAGGCCTCTGCGCGCTAAAGGTTCGTCGTCCACTACAATGGTTTTAATCACTTGCTTTGTCATGTTATACGTCCTTAACTTCATACGGTATGCGAATTCTAACCCGCACACCGGAAGGCTGATTGTGTTCTATAGAGAATGCAAAATTACGATGATAAAGGGATTGCAAACGCTCTTTTATGTTGGCTAAGCCCACACCATTTTCACGGCTAAGGTTGCCATCTTTGATATCTGCGCCTGGGCCGTTATCAGCCACGTCCATCAATAAATCATTACCAAACGTACGTGCCGTTATGGAAATACGACCACCATTTTCCATCTTAGATATGGCATGCTTTATTGAATTTTCAATAATTGGCTGCAAGATCATACTGGGTACAAGCGCACTTTCGCACTCTTCGTCGATATCCCACTGTACATCTAACCTATCATCAAAACGCACCTTTTCTATTTCAAGATAAAGTCTTAACGCCTTTATCTCTTGACCTAACGGGACGCGTTTTATCGGGTCATTGTCTAGCGAGTAGCGCAAGAAATCACTTAAGCGCGAGACCATAGCCTCCGCCGTATCATTTTCTTTCAAAAGGATAAGGGTAGAAATAGCATTCAGCGTATTAAAAAGAAAATGCGGGTTAAGCTGATAGCGAAGCATTTTGATGTGCGCCTGGTGAGCCATGGTGCTGGCTTTAAGCGCATTTTGCTTTTCTTTTTGCAGCATCTGAAAGTTTTTGATGCCGAAGTACACACCACTCCAGCAGCCGACCATTATCAATGAGTTAATGGTGTTGGTGAAATACATATACCATTCGTCTGGGCGATACCCGTGTTTATATATTTCCCAGTAGTTAATGTTTTTCACTACTGCCCACAATAACGCTATTAGATAACACGACACTATCACTATTATGATCATGTTTAGCGGCGATTGTTTCCTTGCCCAACGATAAATGTAGCGCAGTGGAATGGTTAACAACCACCCTGCATAGGCGTTTAGCATGATTATAAAAACCCAAATGGGCCTTACATCATGAAGAAACGAACCGATGTAATAAATTATCGCAAACCCTGCCCAGCCTGCGCTGTGCAACGTCCAAAATAACCGTTCATTACTTTCTATTACACGCTGAAAGCGACTCACATTATTACCAATTTAAAAACTAATATGAAGATTATACGCCAGCCTTGCTGTGACCCAAGCGGCTTGGTCGTACACCTTATGCCTCTGGTCGCAGGGCAAATTCTTGAAATTAAGCATTTTTCAAAAGAACGTCGCTTATATTAATAGCTTATGTTCATTCTCTTAAGCCAGTGAACCCACCACCAAGCAGGACCAACTAAAAGGAAGCGTAGATCTTCGAAGAACGATGGTTTTTTGCCTTCTATATGGTGTCCAATAAACTGCAATACCCACATGACGACAAACAAAACTAAGGAGAATAACCATACTGAGATATTAAAGTGCTCTAACGTATTAACAGCGCCAAAGCATAATATGGTGAGCAGTGTCATTGCTGCACCTATTGGCCCAGACAACATGAAGTAATAATAGAGCACGGGGACTGCAATAATGTGTGCCCAGGTTATATCAAACTGGGCTATAAAATCCGGTACCGGCAAACTCCACAGCAAGCCAATAGAAACGAAGTAAATACTTGGTACGGCGATAGCGTGAATGATAACGTTCGTTTTGTTTTGATGGCTTTCGCCATACTGCATTAAAAGCCGCTCAATGCTTCTCATACCTGCCCCTTTGCCTGTTTTTAATAATTATCTAAATCGCCCCGAAAACATGTTTAACGAACCACTAGGTCAACAATGTATGTCGGGACAACAGCGTTTTTATCAGTTTTTCATCACAGGTAAAGGCGAGCCCATAATAAACCATATCGCTTTCATGCTTATGGTTTTTAACCCTTGCTGTGAGGGCTACTTCTTTACCGTCTAACGAATAGTTTAGCCGAACTTCGGCTTCATCAAGCATTACAGGCCAATTTGGCTTGACCTGAAGTGCAACTTTGCATCCTTTTTCACTCAAATCAATGATTATACCTGTCACATTTTCATCTTCTGGATACACTTCAGACTCCAATGTTACAGATACGCCCAATTGCGCGCGCTTAACCGCGCGAAGCCCTATACTTTCGATGCGTTTAGGAAACGTTGTTATAAGTAAACCTGAAGGCTTAGCGAGCAACTTTAAAACTTTTACTTTGAAGGCAATTACTTGGCCAGTATCGCCTTCAAGTATAGAACGAACGACAACCTCATTACCTACAGTGAGTGCATCGCGAACGGTTATCCACTTGGCCGAGGTGGGGATATGAAAAAGCAAGCACTCATCTGTAAGCATGCCTACGTATTCTGTCTTTACACGCTTCGGCGCAGCAGGCATCGCAATTTGCAAGTCGACGATATCGCCAGGGACTAGCGTTCGCAACGATTCCAAATTATCTTCGTTCAATAAGTCGCTTTGTATTTTGTCAGCCATTTGTATTTGTTATTGCTGGGTTTAATGTAAGTTCATCCAATTTACGCATCAAATCAAAACTTATCAACACTATGATGGTAAACCGACTTCTATAAACGTAAAGATCTACAGGCTGCTTGCCTATCTATTGGGATTAACCTAATAGGTTGATATAGTTAAGGTATCGTTTTTTTACCCTATTGGACGTCTATGCCTTCTGCTCTTCACTATACGTTAACTATTTCAAATTGGCGTGCACACCAATTTACTGTTGCGCTACACATTCCTGAACATAAAGATTCATCGCTAACACTTACTCTTCCAAGCTGGATCCCAGGAAGCTACATGGTTCGCGACTTCGCGAAAAGCATAATTAGATTGAGTGCTACGTTAAGTACCAGCCACATAGAGAATTCTAGCGACGAAAACTCCGATAGCGTTCCGGTAACTAAGCTCGATAAACAAACGTGGCGTGTTGAAACTGACGGTAAACCTTGCACCGTTAACTACACGGTTTATGCCAATGACTTGTCAATTCGCTCCGCCTTTATGAACGATCAGTACGCATTTATAAATGGTACGAGTGCGTTTTTACGCGTTTCGGGTTTTGAGCAATCAGCCTGCAAACTAGACATTGAACTCGATGATAGTGACCCATCTACCGCAAATTGGACGGCCTACACCTCTATGCCAATTCGCAGCGAAAGTACGAGTTCGAAGCGCTGGCATTACGCCGAAAAAAATTATGATGAACTCATAGACCACCCTATTTACGTTGGTATTGCAGACACCCACAGCTTCGACGTAGACGGTATTACTTTTACGTTGCTTTTCTCAGGCAACAACAATATCGATTACCCGCGCATAGCTAGAGACCTCACACCTATTTGCAAGCACCACTTGGATTTGTTTGG
The DNA here is from genome assembly GCF_903772925.1 of Alteromonas macleodii. Taxonomy (NCBI): domain Bacteria; kingdom Pseudomonadati; phylum Pseudomonadota; class Gammaproteobacteria; order Alteromonadales; family Alteromonadaceae; genus Alteromonas; species Alteromonas fortis. The sequence goes on along the minus strand of NZ_LR812090.1, from coordinate 2,263,659 downwards.
TGCTCCACAACCCATAAATAATTATCTGTTTATGACTCTGCTTGCCGATAACGGCTTTGGTGGTTTAGAGCATAAGCACTCAACCGCCCTTCTTTATCCGCGTTTTGATTTGCCACAGATAGGTGAAGGCGAAAACAAAACCGACAGCTACATAACCTTCTTAAGCTTGTGTAGTCATGAATTCTTTCATACATGGCATGTGAAGCGCATCAAGCCTGAGGTTATGGTTAAGCCTGATTTATCTCAGGAAACCTACACCAACCAGCTTTGGATTTATGAAGGTTTTACAAGCTTTTACGATGACGTAACCCTAGCAAGAGCTGGTGTTATTGAGCCTCAAAAATACCTCGATATTGTGGCTCAAAATGTCAGTCGTCTGTTACAAAACGCTGGGCGCTTTAAACAAAGTGCAGCTGAAAGTAGCTTTGACGCTTGGACAAAATTTTACAAACAAGATGCGAGCGCTACTAATAATATTGTTAGTTATTATACCAAAGGCGGCATTATTGCCCTTGGGCTAGATTTACTGCTTCGCAAAAGGTCAAACAACCAAGTAACCTTAGACAACTTAATGCAACTGCTCTGGAAGCATTATGGCGTTGACGAGTGTGGCACACCCGATAACGTGATTCAGTCGCTGTGCAGTTCCCATTTTGGCATTGATGTTTCAGACTATTTAGACCGTGTAGTTTATGGTACTGACGATGTTGAATTGGCTGCACTGGTTTCTGACATGGGCGTTAATTACAACACCCGTACACGTGTCTCAGCTGACGATAAAGGGGGTTTTTCACAGCTACCTTCAATTAAAAATCAGCTTGGCGCCACGTTAAAAGCCGCATCGTTTGGACTAACGGTAGTTCAGGTATTTGAAGGTCTTGCTGCGATGAAGGCAGGTATTCTTTTAAACGATGTCATTATTGCTCTAGACGGCCATATTGTTACCGCTCAAAAGCTACAGCGCTTATTGGATAACCCGCAGACATCGACGGTAGACATAACGCTTATTCGCGATGGGCGACTTTTAACGCTGCCTCTTGAAATCACTCGGGCTAGACAAGAAATGGCATACTTTGAAATTACTGATGAAGAGAAACTTAATAAGTGGTTAGGTAAATAAAGTAACGCATTATTACTAATAAAAAATACAAAAAAGAATACTTAAAAAGATTACTAAAAATGCGCCTTCGGATTTTACCTGAAAGCGCCTTTTCTTTACTGCTTTAAGCACTGAGATCTATAGGGATTTACTGTTCGGGGGAACCAGAAATTATGGTCTGCGGATCTAATCGAGTTTTCCCTAAGTTAATACGCCAGTCCAAGTGCGGACCGGTGGAGCGGCCAGTGGACCCAATCGTTCCAATCTGTTCACCTTGCTTGACGGTATCGCCTACCTCAACTGTGAAGCTATCCATATGCAAAAACGTTGAAAAAACACGCATACCGTGGTCTAGAATCAGGGTGTTACCTGAGTAATAGAGATCGTCGGCCATGGTAACCACACCATCCACAGGCGCATATACGGGGGTGCCTGTTTTGTTAGCGATATCTACGCCGTAATGCGGCCATTTCGGCACACCATTTAATATGCGTTGACTACCATACACGCCAGATATTCTACCTTTAGCTGGCCACTCAAAACGGGTGAATAAAGCGTCTAAATCGCTATTTCCGCTGCGCGCTTTGCCAACGTTGACGTTATCTCGTTTTATCCGTGCAGTTACCTCAGCAGGCGGCGTAACCATTTTCTGCTCTAAACCATCAATGCGCTGAATATTGTACTCGCGCTTTTCAAGGGTGATGTCGCGTTTCCACGTTTTACCATTATCTAGCTTCACTATTAAACGTTGCTGAAGAGGTGCTTCTCTTTCAAAACCCACAACAAATTTGCCGTCCTTGTTTGTCTGCACTGGCTCGCCATTAAGAGTGACCGTAGCGCCTGCTGGTGCCTGACCACGTAACAAGGCGCCTTGGGTAAATTTACCATTTAGCGAAACTTCAATCGGGTTTTTATCTTGGGCTGGGTCAGACGATATTTCAGTATCATTATTCGTAGCAATTGCCGCAGTCGCAACAGGGCTTACGGTAATTACACCCATTGCAAAAATACACGTTAATGCACTTGGAATTTTCTTACCCAACGCTCTTGTTATTACGCTGATTATTGGGTTAGTTAACGTGCCTTTAGTATGTGTGGTAGCCATATTGTGCCCTGTCCTTTACTGCTTTCTGCTAACGCTAGCCTTTAACCGTAGCGCCTTTACCCACGCCTTCATAGGCGATTACTTGGCAAACTCCATCAGGCGTGCGCTTCTTTTGTTCTTCAAGAAGATACTGAGCTAAACACTCAACCGTTGAGTCGGTTTCGATGACTTCACAATCTGACTTAGGAATTAATAGTTCAAAATAGCCCTGAGACGACTCGTAAGCAAAACAGTAGTAATCCGCTTCATTTGAAACTTGACCTTTAAGCTTTCTATCGCTGTAGGCAATTTCATCTTCTCGAGTTGCAATATAAATGTCTGCCCAACGGTCTGCCCAATATTGCTGACTTTCCGTGCTCACTTTACCGTCCAAGATAATATCAATGCGAGAACGGTGCCCGTGAGCTATGCGCTGACAGTTACCATCGTGCTTCTTAAGTCCGTGAGTGTAGTGATAGAACGGTGAGTTGATAATTTCTGCGCGCAAATGCAGCGTTATGTTTTCAACGTTTTCAGGAAGGTGCGTTGCTAGCACTTCTTTTAAGTAAACGCCGACAGACTCCATGTTTATTTCATCTGAATAAACGAATGCATAGGCTTCCGCTGGGCAATGTAACATGATGCTACGCCCATCGGTGCAGGTAAAGCGGGTCTCTACCTGTTCAGTAACGTCATCGTGAATAACCTCTGAACCGCTGTATTCCGCGGGTACTAAAAGCTTATGATCGACATATTCGTCAATAAGTCGCTTTAAGTTCTTTTTCACGTGACCGAAGTCTTGAACCATGCTCTCTTCATTAAGCTCACCGTCCAAAATCACATCGACAATCCAGCTTTCACCCACCATGCCGCGCTTTGGGCAAAGGTAAGAGAAGTCCATCACTGTCAAATCATTTACAAATAATTGCATAACACCCTTGAATCGAGTTGATATTCTATTAACTAGTATACGTTTTTTATCTACGTTTCGCAGCGACTAGTCCATTGAAGATTGGCGATTAAGCTGATCTTTTAAATTAGGTGGAATTCCACGAATAGTTAGTGTATCGGTAGCCGGATCATAAAACACTCTGTCGCCCATTAGCTTACGTTCAAAACTAAGCGATACCCCGCCACCCTGACCGGTAAACTTTGCAAGCTGTTTCAACGCTGCTGGATCGGGCTGAATTTCTTTCTCAAGTGGTGCTTCCATAGACTGAGTAAAGGCAGAAAAGTTGCTGCTGGTTTCCTCGTTTTGAGGAAGTCGGTTTGCCAGTTCATCCACCGACAAGCTTTCGCCTGCATCAATCTTTTCTTTGAAGTACGATTTAACTTCTTCTCTATGCTGATGCTGCTCTTGTGGGTCTAACGACTCACTGGCAAGATATGCATCGACAGTAGAAATTAGCTGCTTGTTTTGTTGCTTAACATCAACCAGTTCTTCACAGCCCACAAACTGCATAAAGAAATCAGATACTTTGCGACCCATTCTACCTTTTATAAAGCTTACGTAACGCTGTTGCTCTGGCTGGATATCCCACTGAGTTAAATCGAAACGTACGGCCAGCTGCATTTTAGCTAAATCTAAATGTTCCCGGGCAGACAGGTCTAATGAATTGGTAACCTCTACATGAGAACGGGTATTGAGTAACGCTATCATTAAATACTGGGTGGCTAGATATTCATATTGGCAGAATATAAGAAAGCCAGTTTCTACCGTACCTGTATCAGCTAAAGTACGTACTAAGCGATTAGTCGCCGATACTGAAAACGCGTGAAATGCATCTTCTACGTTGTCTCCCGCTTCTTTTTGAACATCCATGTATTGCCTGAGGCCTTCGGCGAACTCAGCCACATTCTCAGTGCTTGTTTGCGTGATTGCTTCGCCTTCTTCACCTTCCACTTTCGCTTCGCGGGTTACTTCAGTGACAAAATGCCCCACGCCTTTTCCGGGTTTAGCATTGAAGCTATGGTTAATTTGATGGGCTAAAAGCTCAATTTCCGGGGTTACTGCCAAGCAGTTATCACGGGGAATTGCTTCAATTTTCTCTTCTTTGTTTACAATCAAGCGATGTACAACAAAGTGATGAATCAGTGCACTCATAGAGTATCTGGTGTCCTGTTGCTTAAAAAGTGTCAGAAATATTCAAAGAATTGCGGGATTTTAGAATGAATGATTGTACTCACTCAAACAACGATTATAATCATTTTACGTTTAAAACCATTCTTTTTATCAAAGATAATCATAAAAAAGAGGCGTAGCAATGCCCCAACAGAGCCGCTATAGCAACGACGAATTCGAAACGCTAATGAATAACGTTATTCTAACCCTAGAAGAAGGCGGTGCAAACCGCGATCTTTCACTTATGGTGTTAGGCAACGTTATTACACATATTTTAAATACTCAGGTTGCTCCTGAAAATCGCGAAGCCATGGCAGCACAGTTTGCCGATGTACTTAAGAAAAGCGTAACAAAAAGCTAAGGGATTGCATGATACTTGCCGAATCACCTCGTCGCCAGCGCGTTACTAAACTGGTAAATTGGGGGCACTGGTTTGCCTTGGCGAATATTATCATCGCCATTGTTATTGCCTCGATTTTTGTTTTCTCATCACCTATGCCAGGCACAGGTGTCGGCACCGTGTACCTTTTAGCCAATTGGTTTGGCCATATTGGGTTTATGACCTTTTTTGGCTTTGTCATTTTTGTTCTCCCACTTTGTTATTTGGTTAATAACCCGAGAGTGATAAAAGCTAGCGCATCCATTATTGCTGCGGTGGGCCTAGCACTTTTAGCGTTTGATGCTTTATTGTTCAACCGTACAGGGTTTCATATTAGCTTTCATGCTGCAGACTTACTGCGCAGCGAAGCACAATCTACAATGGCTATAGAGAGCTGGCAGCAGTGGGCCTTCTTGTTCCTTCTGTTCATTGTTTGGCTTGGTTTCCAGCTAGTTTTAGCTAATGCGATATGGAAGCGTGTTGAGCGCTTCACGCGCTATAAAGTGGGCATACCTGTTACAACATTTTTCGTGAGTTGTTTTGTAACCAGTCATGCTATTCATGTGTGGGCTGATGCCAAGCTTTATCAACCTATTATTGCCCAAGACAACATGTTTCCGCTTTCCTACCCTGCGACAGCTAAAACCACCATGTCGCGCTACGGTTTGCTTGACTTAGCGGCCTATGAGGAGCGAAAGCAGCTGCAATTTAACCCTGATATTCACAATATCACCTATCCTGCTGAACCAGTTTATTGCTCTATTGAGACCAATAAAAATCTTACCGTAGTCGTTCAAGTAGATAATGATAACGCTGTTGACTTAAGTGGTATTGAAGGTGTGTCGTTAAATACCCTTGCCAATTATTATTCAACAGCCAGCAGTGTTGAAGGTTTAATGACGGCAACCTTATTTGGTGTACCGGAAATTTATCAGGATGCCTTGTCTCAAAAGCGCCCTGTACTATTGGCCTTACCTTTAGGTTCGGGTATGCCGGTATCAATACATAGCGATGTCGCACTACCTCTCCCTCAATTATCTGGCTATGTACAGCCTTTGAGTAATAACCATGAAGGGCTGCACATTACCTTTATGAAAGGTTCAGATATCAAAGACTATGTTGAAAATACTATTGATAGAAAACATGAAGTATTAATAGCGACAGGCTTTGGCAGTGAAAATGGTAAGGGTGCACTTTACAGCACGCTAGATATCAAAGGTAAATTAGCAAGTACTGAAGATTTGGCACCAACTATATTGAATGCCTTGGGTTGTAACGCACCATCAACCTTCTATTCGACTGGCCAAAACTTATTGGCACCATCGCGCCCTTGGTTAGTAAGTACCTCAGGCGAGCGAATCGTAGTATTTCATGGAAATAAACGGACAGATGTTCTAAGTAACGGTAGCTATGAAATCAGCGATTTGACTTCCGGCAAACGCAGTAAAGATGCTTTGAACATTGACTTGCTCAGTCAGGCCATAAAGCACTTATCCCGCTTTTCCACACAGAACTAGAGCTTCTCTCTCGCAGCGGTAGGCCAACCTATCGCTGCAACACATTTTGCTTTTTTCTATTAGTAACAAAAACTTAAAGCGTTACGCGTAACCATTTCATTATTTCAGATAGGCTAGTAACGTTAGATACACGGTGAGAAGAATTAAGCTTACTCAGCTGCTCATCAGTTATACGTTTATGTGACAAATAAAAGCTTTCCGTTAGACCGGCAGCATTAGCAGCCTCTATATCTCGCCAACTATCACCAATGAGTATGCTGTTGGACAAGTCGATATCAAGTTCTTTAGCAGCTTGGAGCAGCATGCCTGGCAATGGTTTTCTGCACTGGCACTCGATAGTAAATTTTTTTACGCTACCCTGGGTGTGGTGAGGGCAATAATAAACAGGGATATGTTTTACATCGTGGAAAGCGAAATCTTTTTGCACTCGCGCCATTAACCTATGAAAATCTTTTTCAGTGTAATAGCCTCGCGCTATTCCACTTTGATTAGTGACAATTACAGGCAGGTAACCCTCATTTTGAAACTTGCGCACGACGTCGAAGATACCTTCTACATATTCAAAATTTTCATATTTACCAACGTAACCGTGGTCAACGTTAATAACACCGTCTCGGTCTAAAAACAGCGCTTTTTGATTATGGCTGGACATCTATTTACTCATCACCAACAGTCGCGCCCTTTCTCCAAATTTGGATGTGAAAGTCTGCGGTTACTTTTTCTAACGACGCTACAATAGACTCGATTTTACCGTGTGGTAACTTCCAATAAAAAGGGGTCATCTTTATAAGCGCTATCTTGTGATCTTCACTTTCAAAATTGATGGGAAATGAAAAACACTCGTCATGGATGCGAGTAAATCCACTTCTAGGCCCATTATCAATTTGATGTTTTCTTGGTGTGTCGTAGACTTGCTGTTTAAGCTCAAACAGATGGTTAGGCGCAGGGTCGACGGTTAAAAGTAGCCCCTCACTGTTCAATACCCGTTCATACTCGTCGTTGCTTCCAGGCGCAAAGACCTGTATCACTAAATCTTGAGTAGAATTTTCAAGGGGTAGTTCAAAGCTGCTTGCTACAACAAACTGAGCATGTTTATAAGCCTTAGCGGCCAACTCCACGGCTATTTTAGATATATCACTGCCCGCAGCCTCAATAGAAAAACCTTTAAGCGCAAGGCCCTGAACCATTGCGTCTAAATAACTTCCTTCTCCGCAACCAGCATCATAAATAGAGATACTTTGTTTAGAACCGTCTTCTGCCAACCCTTTTTCTTTGCACGACTCAACAATTAGGTCCCCTACCACCTCGATTAACCTATCTTTCAGCGGTTGATAGGTGTTTAATTGATGAAACTCTCTACGAGCTTTCACCATATCCTTATCGTCACCCGGAAGTTTCGACTTCTTAAACTGAACCGGTAATAAGTTAACGTAGCCAGATTTTGCTTTATCGAAGCTATGATTGTTTTCACACCGGATTGGCGTTGAATTTAATGAAATAGGTGATTTACAAAGTGGGCAATGCCACATGACGAGATCTTTGTTATTGTGAATTTACTAAAGGATATCAAAATCGACACCTTTACGGCAATAACAGCGCAAAATAACGGTAAGGGTACAAAGGTATAAAGGTACGAAGGTAGGAAGATGCAAAGGTTATAAAGCCAAACGTTATCAGTGATGTCTACGCTTGGCTCGCTAATTTAAATTATGCCTATTTTTTACAAATGTCTTTTCCACATTCTGTCAAAAAAGTAATTTATAAACCTGATAAGGGGTGTTTATCTTCGGGCCATGGAGAGGTAAAAAAATGCTCTACCACATCTTGCGGCACGTCTTCTACACTTTCATATTTCCATTTAGGCGACATATCTTTATCTATCAATAGAGCTCTAACACCCTCCTGAAACTCACCACTTTCACCGCAGCGACAAGACATATTAGCTTCCATTCTAAAGCAATCAGCGAGGGTCATATCCGCCCCTCTTTTACACTGCTCATAAACTAAATGCATAGTTATCGGAGAGCCTTTTGCCAATGTGCTTTGTGCTCGAGACAACCATTTATCTTGGCTCATATCGGCGCCAAGAATTGAATTAACTACGTCAGTGACATTACCAGCTGCACACAAGTCATTAATGAGTGCCATGTTAGGCTCTACATTGCTGCTAGGCGCAGAATCCGGTGCCTTTAAAGATTCAAGAATAGAGGTTACAGAATCATTTAAACGATTACTTTCTATCTCATCCCATGAATAGTTCGAAAGCTTTTGTATCAAAGTCTCTTTTTCTGAGCTAGCTACTAGCGCATCCGCTAGGCCTACAAAACGGGCGTCTGCACCATTCATCTGCCCGCCTGTTAAGCCTAAAAACAAACCTGATTTTCCAGGTAGACGGGGAAGGAAATAACTCCCTCCTACGTCAGGGTATAATCCGATAGTAATTTCGGGCATAGCTAATCGCGACGTTTCGGTTACTACGCGATGGCTAGCACCACATAGCAGACCCATACCGCCGCCCATTACAATGCCGCTGCCCCACACTACAATGGGTTTGCTGTAGTTGTGAATGGTGTAATCTAAGGTATATTCGGTTTCAAAAAACGTTTCCAAGAACGATGGAATTTGGCCTTGTGCCTCCACCATCGACTTGTACATAGATACGATGTCGCCACCAGCGCAAAACGCTTTATCACCTGCAGCATCAATGACCACAGCTACAACATCACTACGCGTCTGCCACTGTTGAAGTGCTTTTAGCATGATTTCTGCCATCGCTAGGTCCAGCGCATTCAGTGCTTTTGGCTTATTAAGCGTTAAACGTCCTATTGTAAAGTCGCCGTTCGATGTTTTTAACTCATCTACAATGACTACTGACTCCGCATCTGTCATATTCACTTTCTCCATTGATTGTGCCTAGAAACGCATTTTTTCTGACTGAGCTGCAAGCGCATTAAAGAACGCTTCGCTCATCGGAAAGTAGGCGCCGCCCAATAATCACACGCATAATTTCGTTGGTACCTTCAAGTATCTGATGAACACGAACATCTCTAAAGTGACGCTCTAATGGGTACTCTTTAATATAACCGTATCCGCCGTGTAATTGGAGCGCATCGTTACACACATTAAAACCTACGTCTGTTGCAAAGCGTTTAGCCATAGCGCAGTACGTCGTTTTATCTGCGTCATTATTGTCTAACTTACACGCTGCCATACGTACCATCTGTCTAGCCGCAACTAACTCAGTCGCCATATCAGCTAATTTAAATTGAAGAGCTTGGAACCCTGCAATAGGTTTACCAAACTGCTCACGCTCATTCATATAATCACGGGCTACGTTTAGCGCTTGCTGTGCTGTGCCTACTGAACAGGTAGCAATATTAATTCGGCCGCCATCAAGCCCTTGCATGGCCATTTTAAAGCCTTGACCTTCCTCACCTAACAACCAGCTATCATCAAGCTTTACATTGTCAAATGTGATCATACGAGTGGGCTGGGCATTCCACCCCATTTTCTCTTCTGCTTTTCCGTATTCAATACCATCTGCATTAGCAGGGACTGCAAATGCAGATACGCCTTTAGGACCATCCTCGCCGGTACGCGCCATGACAACGAGAACATCTGTACTCCCTGCTCCAGAGATAAATACTTTAGCGCCATTTAGTACATATCCACCGTCAGCTTTAGCTGCTCTAGTTTTAAGTGAAGCAGCATCAGATCCAGCGCCAGGCTCTGTTAAGCAATAAGAGGCAAGCTTGTCACCTGTGACTAATTGTTCGCACCACATATCTTTAACTTTACTGGTGCCCCATGTTGCTATCATCCACGTAGCCATGTTGTGAATAGTTAACATGGCTGTAGTTGTAGTACACCCCATTGAAAGCTGCTCAAAGATTATTGAAGAGTCGAGTCTTGACAGGCCTAGGCCACCCGCACTTTCAGGTGCATACAATCCGCAAAAACCTAATTCGCCGGCTTTTTTAATCGCCTCTACGGGGAAATGGTGCTCTCTATCCCACATTGCGGCATTTGGCGCTAATTCTTGTTGAGCAAATTGGCGAGCTGTTTCTTCAAAGGCTAATTGGTCATCGGTTAATTCAAAGTTCATTAGACATACCTTCAACTGAGTTGCTTTTTAAACACAATAACCAATACCTACCCCTTACGTAAACGTAAAGGTAAATATTTATTTAAATTTATGGGTGTATAACGTAAATATTTTGTGACGAGAGAATGATTTTGATTCTGAGAGTAATGCTGGTAGTCAAAACTTATCCTTTTTAATAATGCACTTTTTCCCAGCCGCTGATAAGCTAGCTTTAATTAAAAGTATTCATATGATTGCCGTGGAATTTAGAATAGCCATAGTAGAAGACAATGCTACCGCTCGAACCGCGCTGCGGGGCCACCTCATGTCTATTGCAAATTTATCGGTGAGTAGCTTTGCATCTGGCGTTGAATTGAAAGCGGCGCTTAGAAAACAGAACTTTGAACTGTTATTAATGGACTACCACCTTGGTCAGGGCAAAACTGGTGTCGAATGGGTTCAAAATTTGAGAGAAGCCGGGTTTATTAGGCCGAGTACAGGAATCATCTTTCTTACTTCGGACCGCTCTCCTCAAATAATCGGTCGGATCATGGATCTTCAACCCGACGTTTTACTCATCAAACCCTACACTATTGCCTCACTGACCCGCCAAATTAATCACTATTTAAAATACCGTGATTTTGTTAAAAACGTTTTGCATTCGTTAGACAATAAACAATTAGAAAGAGCTATCAGTGTAGTACGCGCCAAAATCTCAGAAGGCATCCCCCCTCGCCTTGTAGCGGATATACGAAAACTTTATGCAAGGCTTCTTTATGAAAACGGCGATATCCAAAGGGCTTTGAGTATTTATGATGATGTGCTGACCCGCAGCGATAAAGTGTTGTGGGCGCAATGGGGCAAAGTTAAATGCCAGTACGCATCTGGGCAATGGCCACACTGCAAAAGCCATCTAAGCCAAATGGTAAATTCGAGCCTGGCACGGGATAAGGCATTTGAATGGCTAGCTTCTATTTCCTTTGAGCAGAATTCTTATGAACAGGTAGAAAAATACCTTAACGAGATAAAGTTCAGTGAATTGAGTTTGCCCGCCGCTAAACTAAAAACTTTAGCGTATCAAAAACAGGACAAAGTCGTTGAAGCTATAGACCTTTTGCAAAAAAAGCGTGCGATGCACCGCAGTGCTAAAGACAGGTTTAACGACTTTACCTTTGAATTGGCAGAGTTTTATTTGTTCTTGGCAGAAGAGTCACCTGAAACCAACAGAAAAGAAAGCTTGTCTCAAGCGAGAAAACTAGTTGGTATTGCGGGTAGAAGCCAAGGCGACCCACAAACACTGCAAAAAAGGGATTACCTTCTGGCGTTTTCAGCAGTGTTAGATGGCGATATAGAGAAAGCCAGCCTTCTGCTTGAAAGTGACCACATTGATAATTACCTGCGTACCGAACCGTCTGTCTTAGTGATTGCTGCCAAGGTTCATCACGGGCTGGGCGATGAACGCAAAGCAGGTGAGTTATTGTTAATGGCTAAGCAAAAAAATGCTGAACTACAGGCCATATCAGAACAAGTGATGAACGACGAGTTAATTTTCACTGGTGGTGAACGATTGGGACTAAACCACGAACAGGCTATTTCTATTAATGAATCTGGCACCCAACTGTTTATAGAAGGAATGTTTGATAAAGCAATGAAGCATTTTTACGATGCATTTCAGCTCTCGCCAGAAACTGCAGCTTTCGGGTTAAACCTGCTTCAATGCATGATTGAAGCAGATACAGGCGTTTACCGTAAATTTAACATCAATGTTTTACTTGAAAAAATCACTTCATTGCCGCTGAACGAGACAAATAGGACCCGTTTAGAACAGCTTACTTTGTCCGCACAAGAGCAAGCACTTTAGTTTATTTAAAGTGCTAGTGCTTTTTTACATTACAGCAACCTACGCTCAAAAAGAGACTATTTTAAACGAGTAAGTAAGCTGGAAGTGTCCCAACGGCCACCACCAAGCTTTTGTACATCAGAATAATATTGGTCAACAAGGGCGGTGAGCGCCAAGGTAGACCCGTTTTTACGCGCTTCATCAAGCGCAATGTTTAGGTCTTTGCGCATCCAATCTACAGCGAAACCAAAATCAAAACTGTTGTTCAACATGGTGCTGGCTCTGTTTTCCATCTGCCAAGACTGCGCAGCGCCTTTGCTTATAACATCGATGACTGCGTTACAATCTAGTCCAGCGCGTTGGCCGAAGTGAAGCGCCTCGGCTAAGCCCTGCACAATACCGGCAATACAAATCTGATTCATCATCTTTGCAAGCTGACCGCTGCCGCTTTTACCCAGCAACTGACTATGGCGAGCATAATGTGCCATTACTGGCTCTACTTGAGCGAAAACCGCTTCATCACCGCCAACCATGATAGTCAGTTGACCATTTTCAGCCCCAGCCTGCCCTCCAGAAACTGGCGCATCTAAAAATCCAATTTGTTTATCGTTACAGCTTGCGTAAAGCTCTCTCGCTACATCAGCTGATGCGGTTGTGTGATCGACCAGCACGCTACCTGCTTTCATTATCTCTAGTGCTTGCGTACCAACATCTCTCACATCATTGTCATTACCTACGCACATAAAAACGATATCTGCGTCTTTAACCGCTTCAGCCACAGAATTACACGCACTAGCGTCAGCGTTGCAATAGGCGGCTAGCCAATCTTGTGCCTTTTTCGCCGTACGGTTATACACAGTAACAGAATAACCCGCTTTGCTAAGGTGCCCTGCCATAGGAAATCCCATTACACCCAAGCCCAAAAAACTCACTTTCAAATTACTCATACAGAATATACTCTAGATGCCAATTAAATAGGTTTGCATTACGTAAGAGTAACAGACTTAACAAAAACAAAAACATAGGAATATAAATTTGGAACTCTATACTCACCCAATTACATTGAATAACGGCGAGCAAACTACACTTGAGCAATACAAAGGGAAAGTACTGCTTATTGTTAATACCGCCAGTAAATGTGGCTTTACACCTCAGTATGAAGGGCTTGAAGCGCTTTATAAAAAATATAAAGACCGGGGGTTTGAGGTACTAGGGTTTCCATGCGACCAATTTGGCCACCAAGAACCCGGAAGTGATAGCGATATAGCACAATTTTGCAGCCTAAATTTTGGCGTGTCATTTCCGCTTTTTAAAAAGACAAATGTTAATGGGCCAAATGCAAACCCACTTTTTGAAGCGCTAAAACAAGATGCCCCCGGGCTATTGGGAACTAAACGTATAAAGTGGAATTTCACTAAGTTCTTGGTCAATGCTGAAGGTAAAGTCCTAAAACGCTACGCGCCTACCGTAAAGCCAGAGTCTATTGAAAAAGATATTGTTAAACTTTTAGGGGCATAGATCCTACGCCCTAACTTGAGTGCAAATGAAGTGCTCTGGGTCGACTGACGCTACTATTATTTTGTTGATCTGTGTCTACACAGTTCAAATAGTAGCGTGCTAATTTATTACGCATTGTTGGCACTATATAGTGCATTAGCAGTTGGGTAGTAAAGTGAAAACTACGCCAAATGAAAATACGTACACGTGTGGAAATACTATGCAAAATAATCATATTGCCTTTTTTAGTACTCGCCCTTATGAGCAAGTGGTATTTTCACAGCTATTAGAAAACCACAATAGCGCCAATAACCAAAGCATTAAGGGCACTTTTTTCGAGCACCCACTTAATCCATCAACTGCTATAAGCTGTAAGGGATATAGTGATGTGGTTGTCTTTGTGAACGACGATGTAAATGCCGCAACCATCAAAGTGCTAAAAGACTGTGGTGTTAAACATATCGCGCTTCGCTGCGCAGGTTACAATAATGTAGATGTTAGCGCTGCTGCTGAAGCTAACATAGCAGTAAGTCGCGTGCCTGCTTATAGCCCTGAAACGGTAGCTGAACACACGCTAGCACTCATTCTGACCTTAAACCGAAAAACCCATAAAGCCTATAATCGTGTTAGAGAAAGTAACTTTAGCCTAAACGGCTTAATGGGCTTCACCCTACACGGCAAAACGGTGGGCGTTGTAGGTACAGGAAAGATTGGTAAAGCCGTCATCCGCATACTGTTAGGGTTTGGATGTAAAGTTCTTTGTTTTGACCCAAGCCAGGATGATGATGTGATCGCTTTGGGAGCCCAATATGTTCCGCTAAACGAACTGTTGGAACAAAGCGTCATTGTTACGTTGCACTGCCCGCTCAATGAAAAGAGTTATCACATTATCAATGCTGACAGCATAGCGAAAATGCCGGCGGGCGTAATGCTAATCAATACATCACGCGGCGGGCTTGTTGATGATACTGCCATTATAAAAGGGCTTAAGTCGAAACAGATTGGCTATTTAGGGTTAGATGTTTACGAAAGAGAGTCTGAACTCTTTTTCAGTGACCATTCACAGGAAATCATACAAGACGACACCTTTCAGCGTTTAACAACCTTTCCCAATGTATTGATAACGGGGCACCAGGGCTTTTTCACTTATGAGGCATTGAATGAAATTGCGGTAACGACGCTAACATCCTTACCGGTGACAATACACTGTAAGCAGTTTTTAGGATAAACCCAATGCATCAAAGCTGCCTGTAAACTCAACCGTCTTGTGGCTTTTCAAGAATGAGTTGAAAGTATTTTCCTAGCCACAAATAGGGCTCCTGCTGGTGATACTGTCGTTCAAGAGCAAGTAGATCGCTAAATTTGCTACTTTGATGCGTAATATCCCGCATATAATCGTGAAAACAGCGAATGCCAGCTTTTTCTAGTATGTTAAAGCCTAACGACTCACAATACTCAACTACTCGCATTGCGCTTAGCGGCTGGTTGGGATTAAGTCTCACCTGCTTTTTCGCCTTCATTCCTTTGGCGATATAATCAAAATTACCGTAAATGGCATTGGCAAATAAATTCGCATCTTGATTAAAGAAACTCAAGCTTAAGCGCGCTCCGGGTTTCATATTGCTATACATAAAATCTATAGCATCAAAGGGCGCATCTAGCCATTCTAGAACCGCATGACAAACCACAAAATCAAAATCACTTAGGTCTTCTATTTGTTGTAAATATTGATGCCGTATTTGTATATTTGGCGCATCAGAAAGTAAAGATTCCGCTTGATTAAGCACATCTTTTGACGCATCGGTGAGCACAACAGCATGTCCTTTCGCGGCTATATGAGCCGTCATTACTCCTGTGCCCCCACCTATTTCGATGGCTCGAAGCGGCGCTTTTAAATAAGGTTCAAGAACGTCACATAGTAATGTGTGCCGCAATTTGCCCTTGGTTGTCCCGTAAATGTTGTTTGAGAACTTTTCAGCAATACCGTCGAAGATACGATCGTTATTCATATACTACAAACTTCGCTATGCAGGGTTATCGATATCAATAAACTCAACAGGTACGTCGAATTGCTGCTCAATATGTTCACCTAAAGACTTCACGCCGTAGCGTTCGGTAGCATGGTGGCCAGCCGCGAAAAAGGTAATACCCATTTCTCTTGCTGTATGCACCGTTTGCTCAGATACTTCACCGGTAATAAATGCATCTACACCTAACTCAACCGCTTGTTCTATGAATCCCTGACCTCCGCCAGTGCACCAAGCAAGTGTCGTAATTGGTTTTGAAACAGGCCCTTCTATTAGCACATCTCGTCCTAACAGCTGCTGCAATTTATCTTGTAACGCCGCACCTTCAATTGCTTCCTCAAAATTTCCTTGCATAACAACACCCACAGGTTTTACACCGCTGACTGCACTTACATTTTGAACATCGAGAAGAGACGCAAGCTGACGATTGTTACCAAATTCTGGGTGAACATCTAAAGGAAGGTGGTAAGCAAACAAATTTAGATCGTTGGCTAGTAAAGCAGAAAGACGGCGCTTTTTCATGCCAGTCACAGCCTGCGACTCACCTTTCCAAAAGTAACCATGGTGCACAATAAGTGCATCGGCGTTAGCTTCTATCGCCGCATCTACTAAAGCCTGAGATGCAGTTACGCCTGTCACAATTTTCTCTATTTTGCTTGTGCCCTCTACCTGTAAGCCATTTGGGCAATAATCGCTGATTTCGCTAACCCTTAACATTCCATCAAGATAATTTTGTAGTTCTAGGCGGGTAATAGACACAAGTCCTCCGGTTGAAAGTTAGACAAATTGTTAAAAAAACGCTATAAAATACGCGAACGTTTCGTATAACACCTATAAGTCGACAAACGCTTATCGCAGGAAAACGGGAAAAAGTGGATTGTTTAAATCACTGCCTACTTTTAATTCGTTTTATCGGTAACGTGTTGCGCTTTAATCAATCAGCTGTCACTTATTGGTATTACAGGACAAAAACGTTCGTCATCTTAACAAAATAAAGAGCAAAAAAGCATGGCAAACTTAGACAAAGATGCAGTTATCGCGGCTTTTACTGAAGCCTATAAAAAAGCTAATGGCAAAGCGCCGACTATTGAAAGTAAGAGCGGTTGGTACAGCGTAGATGGCGGAAAAAATATGCGCTTAGCACAGCTTCAGGAAATGGCAGAATCGCTAGCATCGAATTCGTCTGAAACAATAGAAGCAAAGAAAGAGAAAAGCGAACCCAAAGCAAAAGCCAAACCTGCTAAGAAAAAAGCACCGGCTTCCAACAAATCAGGTTTTTCGGTTAAGGATTTTTGGGCTGAGAAGCTAAACGCTGAAGCTCCTGGCGCGACCCTTCCTCGCTAGCTTCAACAAGCATTTTTCATAACGCTTATTTCACACTATGCCTAGTCTCCATTTGAGGGGACTAGCGCTTTGTTCTTACGTTAGCTGTAGAAGTGGTTTATTTACCGGCAAGTCCCTGCGCGACAAATGGCACAAGATGCTGGATGACTTCTTTTATATCTACGTGCTTATGAAAATCGGATTCAGCGATTTCTGTTAATGCCTGACTCGATGCCATCGAAAAGACAAAACTTCCCATAGCAAAATGCAGTCGCCAGAATAGCTCTTCTTCTGGAAGTTCAGGTAAACAGCGCCTGATAGCATCTACGAGAGCGCGTATACAGTCACCATAATCATGCATTAGGAACTTACGCAAGTGCCCTTGTGTTTCGTTGTATCCCCGGCCGAGCAATTTTACAAAGGTGGCCGTGCCCTGCTCAGATATAGCATTAAGATTTAACATAGGGGGAATAAGCGAATATAAAAGCTGCTCAACGCCTTTAGCGCCTTCAATAGGCGGGAGAGCGTCTAAGCAAGTCTTAACTTGTGGCATAAGCTCATCAAAGTATCGCTTAAACACCGCTTGTATTAAGTTTTTCTTACTACCAAAATGGTAATTAACCGACGCTAAATTTACTTCTGCTCTGGCAGTAATTTCCCGCATCGAGGTTTGGGTAAACCCACTTTGAGAAAACAAGTATTCCGCCGCATCTAATATATCGTTTTTAGTATGCCGTGCCATATTCTTTTTATTATCTTTTGTCGGTTAAAAATTTTACGCCCATCTGTGCTTATTAACGGTGTTATGTTCATGCCGCAACAAACACAGATGGTTTATAGCTATTAAAACCAATGACGCGCTTTGTTCATGCTTTTCATAAACACACGCTCAACAACATTAGCTGCCGACATACCCAGCTTTTCCGCAACATTTTTCTTAACAGCATACTTAACACTGAAAATTTCGCGTGCTGGGTAATGCGAAAGAATGTAGTCATCGGAAGTGGTGATGTCGTCAACCAAGCCAAGTGCTTTTGCTTTAACTCCTGGCCAATACTCACCAGTAGCTACTTTATCTATATCCATTTCAGGACGCTGACTTTGCACAAAATCTTTAAAGAGCACATGAATCTCTTCAATTTCCTCTCTGAACTTGGCGCGGCCTTCATCGTTATTTTCGCCAAAAATCGTTAGCGTACGCTTAAACTCTCCGGCAGTATGCTGCTCAAATTCTATATCGTTTTTCTTCAACAATTTATTGAAATTAGGTAGCTGAGCTAGAACACCAATACTACCGATATACGCAAACTGTGACGCCAACAATGTATCGGCAACACACGCCATCATATAGCCACCGCTTGCCGCAACTTTATCTACGGCAATGGTCAATTTCAGACCCTTTTCTTTGATGCGCTGTAATTGCGACGCAGCAAGTCCATAACCATGTACTACGCCACCGCCACTCTCAAGGCGTACTAAAACTTCGTCTTCTTTATTTGCCACACATAAAATAGCGGTGATCTCTTCACGCAGGTGCTCGACCTCATTGGCATCCATAGACCCTTTAAAGTCTATAACATATAAACGAGACTTCTTTGACTCGTCCTCCTGATCTGTCGCTTTGTTTTTAGCCTTGCTCTTCGCTTTGGCCTCTTTCTTCTGTTCTTTAGCTAACTTTTTTAATGCGTTTTTATCTAAAAGGACTTCTTTAGCGTAGTTTGTAATGTCCTTTAATTGCTCAGAAATAGACACGATTTCGAGTTGCCCTTTCCCCTGCTTCTGTTTACTTGCTACACCAACAATGGTTGATACAACAACAACGAAGGCGATAACTAACGTTACTGCTTTGGCAACAAACAAACCGTATTCGTACAAAAACTCCAAACTTTACTCCTAGTAAAATAAACGGGTAAGCAACGTTGTTTACCCACAACGTAAAGAGCGGCCTTACCCAATTTAAGGCAAAGCCGCTGATGTAATTGCGTTATAATACCAGTCTCATCTTATTCTGACGATAGGTTAACCTGCTCAATCTTATTCGCTTCAATCTCTTCATCAGTGAAATAGATATCCCGAAGTGTAGGCTGTGTAGAATAAAGCTGGGTCTGGTCTAAGAAATGGTCACTGCCAAACTTACGAGACTGTGAGTAAGTTAATATACCTCGACCCCTTGGCCCTTCATCAGTGAAGTTGATAACCATTGCCCAACTTGTGCCATAGTTAATGTGATAGCCCTCAGCTTCAGCACTCATCGCCGTATTACTGTTAATTGTTTCGTAGCTATGTCTTGGTAACTGTGTACCATTACTGTTGCTTCTTACATCAAATACGTTAAAGCCACCTTCAATATTATGAGCACCCGCCCACGGTAGTTTAACACCTGAGGCAGAGCCGTCTGGCAAGCTACGCTCGACAAATTGCACTTCACCGAGTGGGGCATCAAATGCTACCCCAGCCTGTTCGATGACCTGCGTAGCTCGCGCCAATTGCTCTAAAGTAGTATCATTTTTTACTAAACCCGATGGCGTAGTCACGGGGGCATCAAGAGAAAACGGTACTTCCCACTGCGGAGCTTGGTTAAACTGAAAGGCAAATTCTCTGAAAACATGTGCACCAGTACTCGTAAGGTTCATTGTACCGTCCCAGTCCTCTAAGGCTGCACAGGCTTGTGCTACATCAACACTTACTCCGTCTACGTTTACTGGCGTATCACCTTGCTCGGCGCATAGTTCAAGCAAAGATGGCAATATATTCTCAGCTAGATAGCTTCGGTTATTAAGTAATAGCCCTTCAACTTCCTCGGGTGTGAAAGTACCATCACTCCCAGCCTCATTTTCAATAAACTGCTGCCCCATACGTGAGCGCAATGACTGTTGATTCTCCACATTACCAAATAGCGGATTACTCACAACAATGGGTGAGTTTAGGTTAGTTAACCAGTAGCTATTGTTTGAATTTTGTACCGAGTCAGAGCCCTCGTACTTTGGTGCTTCTTCATAAGGAACTGGGCCTTCGAAGTCGAACTGAGAAATATTTCCCGGTAGTACGGTAAAACCAGCAGCGGCTTTCGTTTGAATAAGTAGCGGGTTCGTTGTTAATTGTTCAATAGCCGTTTCAGTTAAATTCGGTACCGTAGAGTCGTCGATATAAAATACTTGGCCGTCAGCCGACGCAGCCATGGTGTTATTAAAAATAACCCCGTCATAGTCTTTGAACGCCTGCTTAAACTCATCCATTGATGTGGCCATATTCATAGCCAGCCAATGATCAACAATATCAAAGTTAGGCAGGTTAGCGTCTTTAATAGCAAACGCATTGTTAGCATTCCAATCAAAATTACCTGGAACTTCAATCATTGGACCGTAGTTCGTGTAATAGGCAGTCTTATTCAGTTTAATGGTTTGCCCGCCACCTACTGCAACGTCAATTTGAAGGTTTTTTTCATAGATAGTGCGTTTGCTTCCATCAACTAAATGGGTAAGGCCTGATGAATCATCTTCATCAAGGGTTAGCTGATACACAACGAAATGCTCAGCAGTGGAGAATGTGTGGGTCCAGGCTACGTTTTCATTGAAACCAATGTTTACTGCACCTGGTAAACCCGTAAGCGAGCTACCGGTTACGTTTAGATGGCCAGGAACTTGAGCGTGGAAGTTCCAAAAACGCAAGTTTCCGGTGTGAGGAAAATGGGGGTTACCTAATACCATTCCCTTCCCATTTGTCGTTTTATCGCTTCCTAACCCCCACCCGTTAGACCCCATTTCCTGAGGATTTCTATCTGGCAACCCTACTGTCGGCGATATTCTTATTGAAGAGGCAACTTCACTTGATGACTCGGCTGGAGTTGGTAAATAGCTCTCACCTTGTGGCGCAGCAATAAACATTGGGCCTAAAAAGTTAGCAGCGCCGGGTAAAAGCGCCACGCCTAAGGAGTATGTTAAAAGGTCAACGCTATCAATTTCTGTTACCCAAGGCTGTCCCGCACAGCTTTGATCTTGCTCTTCTAAAGGTGTTTCATTTAAGTATCTGTTATACCCTGCCGTATAACCCTTAAACATTGCGCGAGAATTTGTAGACAGACGTGGTAAATTCTCTTCAGCGAGATCCCTAATACCAAGTGTTAAAAAGCCAAAGTCGTTGATAAGGTGCTCAGAGTCGCCGCTACCAGGCACTTGGTCTGGGCCGAAAAACTTGGCACGCTCTGAGTTGTATTTAACAATCTGGTCAGCCAGTACGCAAAGGTTGTCTCTTGCAAATGCGTACCCCACACCATAGGCCATGCTCTCAAGATTATCAGCTTTTACATGCGGAACACCGTAGGTCGTCCATGTTATGTCAGCCGACAAAGTACCGTCCGGTGCAAAAGCAGGAATAGGTGAAGGCGCTGGTTCAGGTGTAGTGGCCGTGGGTGGCGCTGGTTGCTCTATATTTGAAAAATCGTTGTCGTTATCGCCACATGCGGTTAATAGCCCGGCAAGTGTAAACGCAATAAGCGTTCGTTTAGTATTAAATGTGCCTTGATTGGTCATCGCAAATATTCCCTAATGATGAATGAAATAGTCCGTTTTTTCGCAAGTTATGTTTATTCAACACGTTGACTTCTATTGTCAATAAGACTGATCGGACCTTTTATTTACACTACATTAACATGCAGCTACATACAAATAACATTTAAGTCGTAAAGACAAAAAAGCCGGCATTGAAGCCGGCTTTAACTCATTAAAATGTAAGCTGGTGTAACACTGCTTTGTCTAACAAACTATAGGTGTCTAGTTCGCAACAACACTCTCATCTGAAATTGGAAGCGCTAGTGCGTCAGACGCAATATACCCTGCTACTTCTTTTTGCATTTCTGTGGTTACCGCTGCGCTTGCTGCAGGGCTCAAGCTAGAAGCATGTGCACCGCTATTAAACAGAACAACGCCGCTAATTGGGTCTGTACCTGGACCTTGAGTAGTAGTGACTTGCTCTAAACCGATTGTCGCTGCTAGTGGAAGTTGACCTGACAGAGGCAATGCTGTTGAAACTGGAATTACCTGATCAGGTAGGTTTTCTTCGCTACCATCACCTACAACCGTCATCATGTGAACAGGTGTATTACTTCCTAGCGTTTGTGCATAGTTAGTTGGGTCACCCGCATCCATTACTGTTTGCGCAGCGAATGCGAATTCTGCAAATACTGCATTTACTTCAGCAGCTTGCTCTGCAGTTAGATTATCTTCAAAAATAGTAACCGCCGCGCTAAGCTGCTCTTCAGTGACATCAGTTGTTTCATACAGTTGGTTTAGCAATGCAACAAAGTCTTCTGACGCCTGTGAAAGCAACAAGCCTTTAATTAGAGGTCCGAATGATGGAGACTCTAATAAGAATTGCGCTACGCCACCTCCTGGAGATTCAAGGGAAGCTTGTCTAACAGCGAACATACCATCAAGCGCTGCTAAATCGCCACCCATTGATGTGTTTGCAACCGCAGCAAAATTACCACCCGTCATTGCACCTAGCGACACACCCATAACAGACACACGTGACATATCAAATTTGACATTTTGTGCAGCGGTTGTATCTACAACAGCATTAAGCCCTAAACGCAGGCCTAGCAAGTCAGATACACTTTGACGCAAGTTATCACGTGCAGTTGGTAGGCTAGCAAGGTTCATATAG
This sequence comes from Alteromonas macleodii, assembly GCF_903772925.1. Taxonomy (NCBI): domain Bacteria; kingdom Pseudomonadati; phylum Pseudomonadota; class Gammaproteobacteria; order Alteromonadales; family Alteromonadaceae; genus Alteromonas; species Alteromonas fortis. The sequence continues at coordinate 2,241,026 of NZ_LR812090.1, read as the reverse complement.
TGCGTAGCGCTTACGCTTGTAGCGTTTAAGTCATCAGTACCGTCACCATCAAGGTCGAAGCCTCGGCTCCCGTGTAAAGGCTGATCAATAGCCACTGAAGCAATACCTGCTAGAGATAAAGTACCGGTAATCGCAAGCATGTCTTCTTTTTTACTGGTGATACCGTGGGCTAAAATAACCACCGGCCAGCCAGCTTCAGGCATGCTAATTGGGAAGCCTAGAGCGCCCGCAATTGCAGGATCTGGAATAGTTACCTGCACGTCTAACGTTTCCATGCCCATATTTCCGCCCGTTGGCTGTGGATACGGGTTAAATTTAGTAATGTTTCTCGCGCTGTCTAGCATTTCTCCATCAATGCGAACGTCAGCAAGACCAAGGGAATTACACATTTCGGCATTCGGACCTGGCTGAGCATCAGCTAGCAACTCTTGCGGTGCGCCAGCTAACACAATGCCGCTGTCGCACGCTGCTTTCCAAAATTCATTCACTGGCGCAAGCGGATTCTCTGCACTTGGAACACCCAAGAAGTAAGGCAACGCTATATTACCTTCATACCGTTGAGCTGCACAGAATGGTCCTACTTGCCTTAAGATTGCTGTAGAAACACCTATCGCAAAATCATTTAACCCACCCCACTGGGCAGCTAACTGACCAGAGGCTGTGCCTGCAAGACCTGCACAAGTTTCTAACGCGCTGAAATCAGTTGCATCAATTGCAGCTATATCCGAACGACCTTGTTTACTTTGATCTATAACTGTAGTGACTAAGCTAGATAATCCAATTTCCGGTGCTATAGCTTCTAAAACATTAGGCGCTGCAGCAACATCGCGTACTGTAATAGCAGGTAAGGCTGTTGGTGCAGATGGGTCACCGCCAGCAGCCAGTTGTGCAAAACGGCTAATCATGACTTTCTTAATCGTATCAAGCGAGTTGGCAATAGATTGAGTCGTAAACGCCGATACGTAGGTGACGTCTTCACGTTCGAACCCCGCATTCAACAAAGGGTTAACTAATGAATTAACTAACCCCTGTATTTGAATCTGTGCTTCACTGGATAGCGGCTTAGTGTTAATGTCCTGTCTTACCGAGTCCCACGTAGTTGAGCCCTGTACTGATTTGCCAGACGAATCTTTTAAATCTGTGGTCATAACCAGCATATAACCCTGAGCAGGTTTCAGTGGCTTTAAAGGAACAAAAGTTATGGTGTTACTATCGGCTAGGCTAAGTACGTAATCGACGCCAAAGGTAAGTTGATCACCAAGCTTACATCCTGCAGAGGGCGTAGTTACTTGCGCACATTCCGGGTCACTTTGATCAAGCCCTAATGTTGCCTCAAATAATAAGACGCCAGATGCTAGCGAGCTTTCGTCAAGCGATGCGCCGACAGGCGTATCTACGTTAATAACAAACGGGTGTTGAGTTGACCAACCGTCTAACACGTTAAGAGCATTCTGCGGGTCAGCAAAATCTGTAGGGTCATCGACCGGTATATTCAGTGTGTAATCAAAGAAACCATCGTCGCCCGGAAGCATTAGAAGGTCGTTAGGAATGTTTAGGTTCCCGTTAGCTGGGTCGAAAACAATTCGTGAAAATGGTGTTTGAACTTCTGTTTCGGCTTGAATGTCGGAAAGGGTTTCATCGGAGCCACCACAGCCTGCTAGACCCAGCGCAAGGGCCACACTGGAACTTAATACGAGTTTTCTCATCTCTACTCCCTACAAGCATTGTTGTTATTCTGTGTCTAAAACCTAACTTTATTAAAAGTAGCTTGGTCTACCCTGTCTTTACAGGTGTAGTTGATAGTTTTAAACATGTTAGACCAGTTGTATCTTCCTCAATCTTATTGACTTTGTTGCAACTTTGCAAAGTTTTGTTAACTACTTTTGTTAACTTTTTTTACGTTTGAAGAATTTTTCATTCATTGTTTTACTTGTACGCTAGGCTGGGTATCATCTGCAGTTATATTCTTAGCTGGGTATTAACGCCCCACGCAACGCGATACAAATTAATCTTTTAAAGGAAGACGATGAACGATTACAACGCACCAGCGAATTTATTACGCGATAAAGTTATTCTTATCACCGGGGCTGGCGATGGGATTGGTGCACAAGCTGCAAAGACTTATGCCGAGCATGGCGCTATTTGTATTTTATTAGGTCGTACCGTATCTAAACTTGAGGCCGTGTACGACGATATAATCGCAGCCGGCGGTCAGGAACCTGCCATTGTTCCTTTAGATATAAAAGGTGCAACACCCTCTCATTATCAACAGATGACGCAGACCATTATTGACCAATTTGGTCGATTAGATGGTGTCCTTCACAATGCCGGCATTTTAGGTCACCTAAGTGCATTTAAAGATATTGATGCACAAGAGTGGCAAGACGTAATGCAAGTAAACCTAAATGGTATGGTTTATATGACGCAGGCGCTTATCCCGGCATTAGAAAAAGCCGAAAACGCATCAGTTATTTTCACTACATCGAGTGTAGGAAGAAAAGGTCGCGCATTTTGGGGAACATACGCTGTATCGAAGTTCGCTACAGAAGGTGTAATGCAAACCCTCGCTGATGAATATCAGAACAAGTCGCTGCGTTTCAACTGTATTAATCCAGGCGGTACCCGCACTCATATGCGTGCACAAGCTTTTCCTGCAGAAAACCCAGAAACATTAAAAACACCAGAAGATATTATGCCTATGTATCTTTACCTAATGGGTGATGAAAGTAAGGAAGTAAATGGTCAGTCTCTTGATTGCCAGCCAAAGTAGTCAATTAATTTTCATGCTTCTTTAAACAAAAACCGCCTAAGTTTGCACTTAAGCGGTTTTTCATTTAAGCATATAGCGCGTAATCAATAGTTAAATTACTCGCCCATTTTTGCCCATGTGTCTCTTAGACCTACTGTACGGTTGAAAACTGGCTTCTCGTCTGTGCTGTCTTTGTCTACACAGAAGTAACCAGTGCGTTCAAACTGCCAGGCGCCAACTTCAGGGACATTGTTAACCAACCCTGCTTCTACCCAGCCCTGTTTGATTTCCAAAGAGTCAGGATTAATAGCATCGGTAAAGTTTTCCTCTGCCGCCGGATTAGGCACATTAAACAAACGGTCATACAGTCTAAATTCTGCTGCCTGTGCCGTAGCTGCGTCTACCCAGTGAATAACGCCTTTCACCTTACGCCCATCAGCGGGATCTTTACCCAATGTTTCTGGGTCGTAAGTACAGTAAACAGTAGTTACATTGCCGTCTTCGTCTTTTTCAACGCGATTAGCTTTAACGACATAGGCGTTACGTAATCGTACTTCTTTATCTAGTACTAAACGTTTGAACTTTTTGTTTGCCGATTCACGGAAGTCTTCTGCTTCAATATACACTTCGCGGCTAAAGCTGATGCTACGTGTACCCATGGTTTCATCATTAGGATGATTCGGTGCAGTCAGCGTTTCTGTTTGCCCTTCATCGTAATTTTCAATAACAAGCTTAATCGGGTCTAACACGGCCATCGCACGCGGTGCGTTAGCATTTAAGTCGTCGCGAATACAGGCTTCCAACATAGACATTTCAACCATATTGTCCATCTTGGTCACGCCAATTCGCTTACAGAACTCAACCACAGAGCCCGGTGTATAACCACGACGGCGTAAGCCCGCTATAGTAGGCATACGGGGGTCATCCCACCCGCTGACATGGTTTTCATCGACTAATTGAATAAGACGGCGTTTGCTTAATACCGTGTACTCAAGATTAAGACGTGAAAACTCATACTGACGAGGCGTACAGTCAATTGAGATATTTTCGATAACCCAATCGTAAAGACGACGATTGTCTTGGAATTCTAAGGTACATAATGAATGCGTGATCCCCTCGATAGCATCCGAGATGCAGTGAGTAAAATCGTACATTGGATACACACACCATTTATCACCAGTTTGGTGATGGTGTGCATGTTTGACTCGGTAAATTACCGGATCGCGCATACACATGAATGGAGACGCCATGTCGATTTTGGCGCGCAAACTACACTCACCTTCCTTGTAGTCGCCTGCCGTCATCTTGGCAAACTCGCGAAGGTTAGTTTCAACGTCGGTGTCGCGATAAGGGCTGTTTTGACCAGGTTCTTTAAGCGTTCCACGCATCTCGCGCATCACTTCTTGCGCAGAAAAATCTACGTAAGCTAAACCTTTTTCGATAAGCTCAACGGCATATGCATGAAGTTGGTCAAAATAATTCGATGAATAACGCGCTTCGCCATCCCAGGTAAATCCCAGCCATTGAACGTCTTCTTTTATAGAATTAACGAACGTAATGTCTTCTTTTGCTGGGTTAGTATCGTCAAAGCGCAAATTGCACGAACCTGTGTAATCTTGTGCAATACCAAAATTCAAGCAAATAGACTTGGCATGACCAATATGTAAAAAGCCGTTCGGCTCTGGTGGAAACCGAGTTTTAATAGCGTCATGTAGACCACTAGCCAGGTCTTTATCAATAATCTGACGGATAAAATTGGTCGGACGGTGTTCAGTCTCGGCCATTCGCTTGTTCCCCTTATGCACGTAATATTTCAAAATCTCGCTGAGTATAACACTCTCGCAATTACTTCAACCATGTTTTATTCAAAGAAGCCTAACAAGTGATTGATTTAAGAGCGATCCACATATAAAGCGCACTATAAATACCACGCTAGCACCTGCTGAAACATAACTGAGGAGTAAAGCTTCATTAATTTCCACTAGCATTAGCAAAAAGCGCGCGATATGTGAAAAATATGGTAATCTAATCTGGCGACAACATTGTCGTAGCAGCAAAACATGGTGTTTATGAAAGAAAAAGCAACCTCTTTTGATATTGCCCACTTGGCAGGGGTTTCTCAATCAACCGTTTCGCGAGCGCTCAACAACAGCCCGCTGGTTAACCAAGAAACTCGAGACCGCGTTCAGCGCATCGCCCGGGAACTTAATTACAAGGTAGATAAGAATGCCAGTAATTTAAGAAAACAAAAGAGCAGCACAATTGCCCTACTCTTGTTTGAAGATCCAACATCTGACGACTCGATGATCAACCCTTTCTTTTTAGCGATGCTCGGTAGTATTACTCGCGCTTGTGCGCAAGCAAACTACGATCTCCTCGTATCATTTCAGAACTTAGAAGACGACTGGCACGCGGAGTACGAAGATTCAAACAAGGCTGACGGTATTATATTGTTAGGCTACGGTGACTACACTGACTATCAGAACAAAGTTGCTCAGCTTGAATCGCAAGGTACGCATTTTGTTCGCTGGGGGGCACCTGATGAAGCTCATCCGGGGGTCAGTATCGGCTGTGATAACTATCAAGGTGGTCAAAGCATTACTTCTCACCTCATCGGACTGGGTAAAACATCGTTTGCCTTTATTGGCGACAATGGCGAGCACGCACCGGAATTTAAAGCGCGCTTCGAGGGGTATTTTAAAACATTACAATCTCATGGCTTAGCGCAATCAAGTGTCCAGCGTAACGCCATTTCTACCGAGGATGCAGGCTTTGAAGCGGTCAAGTCATTGCTGCAATCTAGCGAACTACCTGAAGCTATTGTCTGTGCCTCAGACCTTATTGCCATGGGTGTTTTGCGCGCGTTGCGTCAAGCAAAAGTGAGTGTTCCTGACGATGTTGCTGTGGTAGGTTACGACAATATTGCCGTATCTGCTTACACCACGCCTTCGCTCACCACGGTGCAGCAAAACACAAAGCTTGCAGGTGAGTTATTGGTAAATACCCTATTGAAAGCAATAAACAATGAGGAGGTGGAGGATTACTTAATGCCCGCAGACATCATTGTACGCCAATCTTGTGGCAGCGAATAAACGGCGTTAACTTGTGCCTTTTTGAATAGCTATTACTTCCATAAAAAAGCCCCGAACGTTTACGCTCGGGGCTTTTTTTGACTTTCAATTTTTTGCGTTCGTCGTTTTTTACTGGCTAAGCAAGTTGTTACTGACGAGCAAGTTGATGTTCAATTTGAGTGAGTAACGCAGGGTTACTAGGCTTGCCTTCTCGAACCCACACTTGAACGCCATTAGCCTTAACGGTAGCGTTTAACGCAGCGCCGTCCTCTACGTTTTGGGTTTGCCCAGACAATTGTTCTACCCAATTGCCCGACTGCATTAGTTTACTCACCTCAAACGTTTGGGCATTCTCCCCCTTGTTTAGCAACACCAGCGCTGTTTGCTGCGCATCTTTGGTATCGATAACGCGGTAGAATGCCGCGCGATGGCCGCTAAGTTCCAGATTTACCTGCACACCGCGTTGCAAGGCAACAGTGTTCTTACGCACGTTGGCGATTCTTGTTAGCGCCTGTTGAATAGGATGGCTCTTAGCCTGATCGATACGTTGCTGGCCAAGGTAGTTACGATTACCAGCATGCTCAGCCGTACCGCGCATGAAACCGATTTCTGAGCCCATATAAACAACCGGTATACCTCGAACAGTAAAGAGCCAGTTGTGTGCATTAATAAACCCTTCATCTGTTGCATCAATGCGCGCCATATCATGGTTGTCATAGAAGGTGGTTAGTTCATAGGGGTTATTGTAAGGGCCGTGAGTGAGATATAGTACCTTTTCTAAATCTGCGAAATCACTTTCTAGCGGCTTTTCAAAGACGTTTACCATGGCTTTTTGCATAGGAAAGTCTAGAACGCTAACACCACCATTTTTAGGTAACGTATGCTGCGCAATATTTTTAGCTTCGTAGTCGAACGCTTCACCAAACATAAAGAAGTCTGGGTTTTGTTTGCGAATACGGTCAGACGCTTCACGCCAAAATGAATGCGGCACGTGCCTTATGGTATCTATCCTAAATGCATCAGCGCCTTGCGATATCCAATAAAGGTAACTGTTAATTAAATAATCCCGAACTTCTGGGTTCTCATCATCTAGGTTTGAAAGCTTTACTAAGTCTGGATAATTATGGAAAAAGCTATGTAGCGGATTGTTTTCAGGATCCAACTCTTCAGGCGCTAGGTTTTGATGGTCAGCAACTAAGTTTCCATCTTTATCGTAAAGCTCACCATAACCTGGCAAATCTTCTTTCATGGTAAAGCTTGGGGTGCCATGATTTGCAACGATATCAAACACTGATTTAAGACCGTGCTGACGCATCCGTGCGGTATAGTCACTTACGCTCAAATCGTCGCTAATTAAATGCTCATCCGCTTTATAAAAGTTAGTTGCCCAGTAACCATGATAGCCAGTTTTCCCGCCGTCTTTAAATGCACCGCCGTACGTAATAGGCTCGTCGCCGTTAAACGCATAGTCAGGGTTGTCATGTACAGGTGTCATCCATACCGCGGTGAAACCCATATCTTTGATGTAATCCGCGTTATTTAAGATGCCTTGTAAATCACCGCCCATATAACCCACATAGGCTTTTTTACCGTCGGGCCCTTCAAGCGGCAACTGCCAAGTAGGATGTTCACCACCCTGATCTTCGTGGTTATTCTTAGGGTCACCGTCGACAAAGCGATCTGTTACTACAAAGTACACCGCTTCGCTAGCAAAGGGCGTGCTGGTACCCACAATAGCCTGTGAAGTATGCATCTCTTTTTTATCTGAAGACGATGTAGCCGTGCTGGTGCAAGCCGAACAAAGCAAACCAGCTATCGTTAATGCAATTGCTGAACGTTTAAATAGCATATTAAGCTCCCTGCTCCGCTTCAAGTTCTTGTTTATCTGACTCTTTAACAAAGAAGACCGACACAGCACCAATTAGCATAGATACACCTGCAACCACAATAATGTACTTGGCATCGTTATCGAATACACTGCTTAAGATCCATCCAGCAGTTAGGCCTGAAACAATTTGCGGTGCTGCCACGGTGAAGTTGAATATACCCATGTAAACCCCGGTCTTATTCGCTGGTAATGCGCCGGCTAACATAGCGTAAGGCATAGCTAAAATAGCCGCCCACGCAATACCCACGCCTATCATTGGAATAAGAAGTTTTACCGCACCAAGTGGCACTGTCACTTCAGTAATGAGCAGGTTTACGTTCACCATAGTAAGGTCTTGAAATAGCAAGAAGCTTACATAGCTCAAGCCACCAAGCGCTAAAGCCGAAGCGTACACTGTTTTACGACCAAATTTATCAGCCAGCTTTGCTAAGAAAATAGAAAAGATTGCAGCGAACACAGAATACGCCGCGAAAAGTATGCCTACCCAGTCACCAGCAGCACCTTTTGCCATAACAATAGTCTCTGGCACCATAGGGGCCGCAGCGATATAAGCGGGGTCAAACCATTGCTTGTCAACGTTCCAAATATGTTGAGTTATAGCTGGCGTGGTGTAAACCCACATAATAAAAAGCGCAAACCAAGAGAAGAATTGAACAACTGCCAGTTGTTTCATAGTGGCAGGCATGTCTTTTACCAGAGCAAAAAACTCACCTAAACGTTGGCTAAGCGGTGCTTTAGCATTACTTTCATTTAAAGCGGCTTCATCGGTAAGGCCTTTGTAGCGATTATATTCTTGTGGCGCATACTCTTTAGTGCGTATAACGGTCCAAATAACCGTACCTAGCAGTACAGTCGCACCGATGTAGAATGCCCACATTACCGAAGGCGCAACCTCTCCCATTTGAGCGGTATTTTCCAGTCCTACCACATTGGTTAGAACGAATGGCAATATAGAACCAATTACCGCACCGATATTAATAAGAAGCGACTGAATTGAATAACCTATGTTGCGTTGTGACGCTGGTACCATATCGGATACCAGTGAGCGGAACGGCTGGAAACACACATTGAACGATGCATCCATCAGTGCAACCATTAAGGCCCCCATAAGCATAGGTGCTAAGAAGGCAACGAAGATCGGCGCATTGGGTAATAAGATCATGCCTACCACTGCAGCAAGCGCACCGGCAAGTATAAACGGCCGACGGCGACCTAATCGATTCCAGGTTCTATCCGATGCCGAGCCAACTATAGGCTGTACTATCAAGCCCATAATGGGCGCTACAAGCCAAAATAGCGATAGTGAATGAAGGTCTGCACCTAGGTCCGATAGTATCCGACTGACGTTTGCGTTTTGCAGTGCAAAACCAAATTGAACACCCAGAAAGCCAAAGCTGACATTCCATATTTGCCAAAAAGAAAGGCGTGGTTGAGTTGCTTGCATATTTTGCTCTATTTATTGTTTTACTTTAATTAATACGGTTATTGCACAATGAAAACATTAGCTGACATAGCAGGAAGGCTTATGGTTTCAGAGGCGTTAAATGTTTGGCCGTCACTCACGCGAGTTATTGATACATCCGTACCCAATACCTCTGCGTACTTTGCTAAAGGCAAATCTACCGGTTTTTTATTAAGGATAACCATAAGCTTCTGTGCTGTATCCTCGGCTACTCGAAAATATGTGTAAACCCCGTCTACAGGCGCATAATGTTTAAGCTCACCTTTAAATAATTGAGGATGAGTTTGGCGCAGCGCTAATAAGGTTTTTATACGCTCCTGCGCCCACAGCTCGTCACCAGAAAGGCCCTTACCGCTAAACGCATTTTTTTCGCTATCCGATGGCCACCCGCCAGGAAAGTCAGAGCGAATAATACCATGGTCTTCTGTCCCTTCATTGCCCATCAAAATCTCAGTACCGTAGAATACTTGTGGTATACCGCGCGTTGTTAAAAACAGCGTCATTGCCATATTCCATTTAGCTTTGTCGTTGTTTAACTGGGTGAATATTCTGCTCATATCGTGATTATCCGGAAAGATAACCAGATTATTCGGGTCACCATACAAGAAATCAGTAGCTAACGTTTCGTAAACTGTAATAAACCCAGAATTCCAGCTTTCATCGCTATTAAGCGCTTCAACAACGGCAGTTTGAAGAGGGAAATCCATCACAGAAGGCAACGCGCTATCATAATCATCGTGTCGCTGACTGCCTGCTTGCCAATAGGCTGTGATAGCAGGGTTTACCGACCACTCTTCCCCAACGATATTGAAGTTAGGGTATTCCTTCATAATACGGTTGGTCCACTGACTTAAAAACCCTTTATCAGGGTATGAATAAGTGTCTACTCGTATGCCGCTCAGATTTGCGGTTTCTACCCACCAAATTGCATTTTGAATTAAGTAATTTGCTAAATGTGGATTGCGCTGGTTGAGATCTGGCATTGTTGGTACAAACCAACCGTCGCTAAACCCTTTGATATCGCTTGCTATGGCGTGAGGGTCGTGAAGCGATTCACGCTTGTGGGTAGTACCCACAAACTGTCCGTTATTGTTTATCCAGTCAGAAGACGGTTTATCGTCCATCCATACATGCTCACTACCAATATGATTAAGCACCATATCCATAATAACGCCGATGCCGTTTTCGTTTGCTTTGTTACTTAGTTCAATAAACGTCTCATTAGAGCCAAAGCGCGGGTCAATGTTGTAGTAATCGGTGGTAGAATAGCCATGGTAGCTGTACTTTTCCATTGCGTTTTCAAGCATGGGCATCGTCCATATTTGGGTGAAGCCCATCTCTTTTATATAATCGAGGTTATTAGCAATGCCCTCGATATCACCACCGTGGCGCCCGCCTTTAAAAGTCCTATCGACCTTATCCTGATAACCATCAATGTTGTCATTTTCCAAATTGCCATTAGCAAACCGGTCGGGAGCAATTAGGTATATGGCATCTTCTGGCCCAAAGCCTTCTCTTTCTGACGAACCTTTGGCACGTTCTTCCAAAGAATAGTGAATGTCCCGTGAACTACCGTCCTCGTCTTTTAACGATAACACCAATTCTTGCGGACTCGCGTCGGCAATATCTAGCGTTACAAAAAGATAGTTTTCACTATCAAGTGCTCTGCTTTGTTTTATTTGCACACGCCCTTCGGACACGGAAACCTTATCATCAGCAACGTCTTTGCCAAAAATCATCAGTTCTACTTCAGTATGTTGCATGCCTGCCCACCAGTTAGGTGGATAAACGTCTAGGTTACTTTCTTGTGAAGAAAAAGCAGAAAATGCTGGAAATAAAGTAGCAAGGCTAACAACAAGTGAGCGCGAGACACTACGTGATGAGAAAATAGCATTAGTTACGCGGTTTCGATTAAACATATAGACACCGATGTTAAAAATACGTTAAGTGCAAAATATTACCGAGATACTACATTGCATAGCCTGACTGACCAATGCTCTGCATACGTATTCACGAGACACCAAGTCAATACACAGGGTGTCTCGTTTAAATAAAATCTCTAGCATTAGATTTCGTTTATAGCTTTACACACTATCTAGAAGGCAAATACTTTCGTCTCTAGTCCATCTAGTGATAACGAGGCTCTGTAGTTAACATCACCTTTTTCTAAGATAATGCCGTCATGAGAAAGAAGTGGCTCAAGGCTAATAGTTTTGTTATTTGCACTTAATACGCTTGCTGGTACTGTAAATTCTATTTCCCCTACTGGTGCATCACTAAAATTTGCGATAACCAAGAAACCATGATCATCTTGTACACGAGCAAATGTAAATTGCTGCTCTGAATACGCTGAATTTTCGACGCCGAGATTGAGCGCGTGGAGGCTTTGGTAATTACCAATAGTGGCCGGGTTAGTAGCGGCGATAGACATCACGCGTTTGTAAAACTTATGCAGTTCTTTTTCTTCCTTTGTAGATTGACCACCATCAAATTTTCCATTATTCATAAACCGCTGATGAGCAGGAACGCCAACGTAATCGAAAATAGACGTACGCGTTGGGTCGCCAAAGCCTGTCTCTTCGCTGCCGTCTTCGCCCACATCTTGGCCAAAATAAAGCAGCGTTGGAGAACTGCTTATAAGCGTACTCACGGCAAGTGCAGGCTTACCTTTTTCAGCGCTACTTGCAAAATCAGGGCTAGCAATACGCTGCTCATCATGGTTCTCTAAAAAGTGCAGCATGTGTGGTGCAATATCGCTAACTTCTTTGTGAACAGCGACCAGGTCACTAACCTTGCTCTTTCCTTGCATAATTGCTTTTAGCGTATCGTAAAAGCCTACCTTGTCGTATAAATAGTCCATCTTGCCTTTATGAAGGTAATCGCGATATTTGTCAGGCTGATAAACTTCTGCCAGCAAGAATGCATCAGGTGCTTTTTGCTTAATGCTGCTGTTGAGAAAAGACCAGAACTCTACTGGTACCATTTCGGCCATATCAAAACGAAATCCATCGACCCCTTTTTCAACCCAATAATGGGCAATGTCTCTGAATTTGTACCACGAGTCGGGAAGATCTTTCCCTTGCCAAAACGCGGCGTGCTCTGCGATAGATTTTCGACTGTATTCGTCTGGTAGCAAGGGAAAATCATAGGAACCGTCTGGCTTCACACCATAATTAACCTTTACTGTTTCATACCAGTCGTTAATATCTGGCTGCGCTGCCCTTGCACCGTTCCCTGTCCACTTTGCAGGAAACTCATCGAACTTACCGTCTGACAATGGGTGGGGCTCGCCACCTAGCACTTGGTAATTATCAGCAGAAGGCACTTTAAATGCTTCGCCAACGACATAATAGAAGTTGTTATCGCGGGCATACTCTACAGACGTATCGTCTGTTGCACCAAAATCACTTACCCCTTCAGGGGCAGAAAGCGAATGATAATCGCGGGCCACGTGGTTAGGAACAATATCGATAATGACTTTCATACCCGCAGCATGAGTTCTTTCAATCAGGGCTTCGAACTCTTCTAGGCGCTTTGCTGGGTTATCAGCTAGGTCAGGATTAACATTGTAATAATCTTTTACAGCGTATGAGGAACCAGCGCGGCCTTTCACTACATCGGGGTCGTCATTTGATATACCGAAGTCAGTATAGTCATTGATTACTGCATGATGTGGCACACCGGTATACCAAATGTGACTGGTGCCTAAAGCCTTGATGGCTTCAAGAGCTTTAGGGGTAAAGTCGCTGAATTTGCCTACGCCATTTTGCTCGATCGTACCCCAAGGCTGATTAGTAGAATTAGTATTTCCAAATAGTCGAGTGAATACCTGATAGACCACTGGTTTACCTTGTCTTTCACTGTTATCCGTATGCGTTAACATATCACTTTGTTGATTTGATGCTGAAGACTTACTTCCTTTGCCCTCGTGTGTTTGATTATTTGCTGATGGCGACGGACCAGTGCACGCCATCAAACTCAATGAAAGCATAGCAACAGATAGAGGCTTAAGGGAAAAACCCGACTTTTTATTAAACATAGTTTTCGTGACAAAAATGTAAATGATGCCAACAGGATACGCGTTAAATGTATGTTAAAAAACATGCATACGTATTCAGAAATGAAAAAGCCGCCCTAGAGGACGGCTTTTAAAAATGGCTTTACAACAATGTCTAAGCCGCTTGTGCCACACGCAATGGTTTCTGTATGGGACGAGCGGTATGTGTCGGAACAGTTTCAACAGCGTGTAACGCATTATCAAGCTTACTGTGGATCTTCTTGTGAAAACTTTTTAGCGGCTTAGCTAAGTCTTCTAATAATACGTTCGTAGATAGCCTATAGGGAACACGCTTACCGTTAAACTCTACGGCATCTCCTACTGGATTGAAATGAATACCAAATGCTTTCATTCTTCTTGCTAATTTGGGCTCCATCAAAACGTATGCATGCTTAATATTTAAGTGTTGGCAGATACTGGTTGCCATTAAATACAGCGCAATAGAAAGATAAGGAAAGTGCTCTACGTTAAATGGTGTACTCTTCTTTTGTTTTATCTTTTTAAGCTTATCGGCAGGCAGGATTTTCGAACGCATTTGGCGAACTCTGAACTCTCTTGGAATTGCCAATCTTGATATCTCACAAATGCTCGTAGGGTCGCAACTAGAGGGAAGCAATGAACCGTCATCAAAAGCATCTGCGCACTTTTCTTCTAAAGGCAGCGATAACCCTGCTTCGGTCGGCAAGACCAAACGAATGGTACCTGCGCATTCGCCTGTTGGTCGGTGTTTTATGTAGCAGTTGATGGCGCGATCGTCGTATTTATCTTTTTCAATGGCTGCCGCGTTTTTTTGCTCAAACTTCATTTCCTCGCAATAAACTTTATGACGGGTTTTATAGCTCACTTGTTTTTCATTTTCTTCGTTAGCTATAACGAGTTCATAACGGCTAAAAAAGAAGCTGGTGATAGTTTCTTCAAGTGACAATCGGCGTGGAAATGCTTTAAGCAGTTGTCGAGGTAACTGGTTTAACTTGTTAGTTACAGCACTATTTAGCGCACGAGCAGCGCTCATTGTTGTTGTTTTCAACGCAAAAGTCCCCTAATTTATCTTAATTATTAGGCTTGTGGGTAACTTCCTGTTCGCAGCAGTAGCCTTTGGTATATTGTTTTAAATTAATATTTAAAACGCTATTTTATCTTTGTCTTATTATTGGTATCTCGGCTTTGTCTGATAAGCGCATCCCCACTTACAAAATCAGACTTTGATAGGCGGTCATACAGTAAAACATTCGCTGTTGCCGCCAAATTCATACACGAATACGTGGGTACATAAACAACGTGGTCGCACCACGAGAGAGTGTCTTCGCCTACACTTCCATCTTCAGGGCCTAGAATATAAAAGGCATTTTCTGGGTGTTCAAACGTTGGTAAAGGCTCAGCGCCTTCAACAAGTTCAACCGCAACTACGGACGCCCCCTCTGGTACAACATCCCGTAAATTATCAACGCCAACCGTCGGAATAACCTTATGAAACGCTTTCGTATCTGCATTAAAGTCTTTAGCGAAACGATAACGCTGCCCCGTATAAAACACGCTAGCGACACCGTAGCATCCAGCAGCACGTAAAATAGATGCTACGTTGACTGGATTTTTTGGGTTAACTAGCCCAATCGAAATTTTTTGATTTGCTATTTGCACTTTTTATTAGCTTTTTATTATTTGAGTTTGATACTGCCACGACTTAAAGCAAGCTGCTACGCGTAACCACAAAAAATTAACCATAAGTATTAGAATAAATACATAAAACCTACAGCGACGTCATCGTGACCGATACGTTGTTGCAGGTAATCAGTTATTGGTTTACGCCTTAGCACAACCCTATCAATCAGGCCATTTAATGCGCTAAATGCTATTTTCTCGTCTACAACTTTACGCTTTTCTTATATTGGCAAGCGTTTCACGTGTCTGTAATTAACGTATTAAAGAAAATAACTAATCTTGTTCAGGTTACAGCAAATTGCAGACCAATAGTGTGAAAATTTTGCAAGTTCGGTGCAAAGTTTACATCTTTAATAACATGTAAAAGATAAACACTCTTTTTATCAACTAGTTATGATAAAAAATAGGGTTTGGTGCGTTTAGCTTGTTGTAGGAGCTAGTATTTGTTTTGCCAGATCAATTGTCTGATTAGGGACAAGAACTAATAAAAAGTGAAGGTTATAAATAAACTATAGACGATAGGCCCGATAGTGTGTTGCCATTTTGAAACACGATAACCCTCTGTAAATATTGACTTTCTTTACGAACAAAAAAAAGCTTGGATGATATCCAAGCTCTTAATGATAACTGTTGCTAAATTCATACAGGACTTTCGTATAATTGCTGCGGACTCTCTAGGCTATTTGGTAATTTAAACCATCAGCATTTGAATTAAGATTTTTAAGATGACGTCGGGCCATACGCCTACCCTGCCCATAACCTCTCAATAACTTCTTCTTATCCATAGTAAGTCGTTTAACGCAGAAAGCTTCATCCGGTGCTATTACTCGAATGATGCAGTCGGTCGGTGGTTGTTTAAAAAAATCGAGGGTTTCATTATAAATGGTCGCGCGCTTAAGCATTTTTTCTAGAATTGCGGGTTGGTTTCCATACATCTTTTGCATCAACCAGGTTGATTTTACTTCAGGCTTAGTAAACCCAAGTGGTTGAGAAAGTATTACGGTAATGTCCCTTGCCCCCATGTTATAAGCTTTAATTGCAGGTATTGCATCTGCAACTCCGCCATCCAGGTAGCGCGTACCGTTAATGATTATTTCATCTCGATATGCGGTAGGTAGCGCACAAGATGCTACCATCAATTCGTCTACATTAGTTTCTGTGGCCTGAATATATTCACATTCACCTGATTCAGCATTCGTAATACCCACGTACAAGGGCATACTGCTCTTTTCACCTGGAGAGGGAATGTTCATTGATTGCTTTGAATGATGCCATAACCAATGCACATCTGTCATATGACCACCTTTTATGAATCGTAGCGGACTAAAGAACTCTCGCTTCGTTGCATATTGGGTGATAATAGTTTTACTCAAACCTTGCATTTTGGAAACGTAAGTCGACAAATTTGTCGCCCCAGCGGACACCCCTAGCGTAAAATCAAAGGGGTAATAGTCTTGCTCCATGAATTTATCTAGTACGCCAGCCGCAAATATTCCGCGCATAGCGCCACCTTCTACAACTAATGCACTTTTCATCTGTTCTCTCCCTGTAGATACATTCATAACCTTCTGGTAGGACCACTTCCGGTAACAATTATCCTACAAGAGAATCAAGAGATATGCCAAGAAGAAAAAAACCGCGAACAAGGTCGCGGCTTTTAAATTGATAACACTTAGACGTTAACTAAATTTTCTGATGAGCTTTTATTTCATCGTTACAGTCAACATGGGTGCATTACCATCGGGCCCGGCAACCTTAAATTCATAAAGGCCAGATTCAGCGATTTCAATCATCAAATTGTTATTGCTCGCTCCCAAAATTTTAGGCTCACTTGGCGTGACGATATTACTCGCGGCATCGTTAGGATTACCAAGGTTTACCGTTGACCAATCTTCAGAGGCAACTTTAAACTCGATGCTACCTGCACTTAACTCGATGTCGGCTGCGTAAACACCCTCTCCTTGATACTCAAACATATCTGCTACACCCCAACCGTTCATACCACCGCGAATATAAACTTGGGTGTCTCCCCAAAATGCTTCTTTAAATACACCAATGGTAGGGGCATCTAAGTCAGTCACGTTGAACACAAACACATAGCGATCAGCAGTTTCAATGTTTAGAACAAGGTTATCGTTAGTCGCAGCCAAACCAAGGGTTTGACCTGGCGCTAAGTTACGGTCGGCATCGTCGGCAGACAACGCACCAAAGTTCACTGTACTCCAGTCTTCGGACGCCACTTTAAACTCGTACGTGCCAGGCTCAATATCTCGAGCAAAGGTATAGATACGACCACCTTGGTAAGAAAACTCATCGTCTGTACCCCACCCGTTCATTGCACCACGAAGGTACACAGGCGTTCCAACGTAGGGTTCTTCGTTTTCAATCATTAATATAGGCGCTTCGCTGTCTGATGCATCGATGGTAAACAGGTATGTTGCACTGATATCAGGTGTAAACGACAGGTTAGTATTAGTCCGAGCAAGTACTTTCTCCTCTTTTGCTATTACCATCCCATCTTCACCATCTGCAGCACCAAAGTTCACCGTGCTCCAATCCTCAGAGGCAAACTTAAAGCCATAAGTTACACCGCCTTCAAGCGCAGCTGTAGCCGTATATACACCGTCACCTTGATAAGTAAATGCATCATCCGTTGACCAACCGTTCATGTCTCCACGAAGGTAAGTAAGGGTATCGCCGTAGGGCACAACGTCAGGCGCGCCAGAAGTTGCATACGCTGATAGACCGTACCCTTGAGCCCCAGACTGAGGCTTAACAAACACAGCAATAGTCAGTGCAGGTACAGTAAAGGTTCCGTTAACGTCTTCACCCTCAACAAAAGTTGCACCACGTACTGCGGCATCAACTGAGTTCATTTGTGTTGCGTGAAGTGAAAAGCCGGTTGCTGTATTTACAGTGATAGATTTCTCTTCGTAACCCGTGTTAACCAGAACCATCACCGCATCGTTCATCATATCTAGGTCTTGACGAGATACTTCGCTGTTATCTGATACACCATCGTCAATACTCATTGCGATAAGACCACGCTGTTGGCGTGAACCAATATTGTGGAACCCAATACGATCGATAATATCTTCCGCCGAGGTTAATCTAAACAAAGGACTGGTCATTCTAATGTTTAGCAACTCCGCAAATACGTCTGATGCAAACATAATGTCCGCCATAGAAGCTGCACGGTTAGGGTTGTAAATAAATTCACCCATTTCTTCCCAACGGGCTTCATTGTCTTGTGCTAACGGTAAGCCTACATTCCAGTTATTTGTCTCGTATGTGAAATCTACATAGTTAAACCAGTCACCCGAGTCATAGGTATTTCGATCCATTGATTTAGAGCGAAGCATTTCGCCGCCCATCTGTAGAAATGGAATCCCCTGAGACACTAGGTTAATGCCCATAGCCACATTTTGTGCGCGCACTCTCTGCGCTAACGTGATGTCTTGTGGAAGCGTGTAATTTAATTGGTCCCACAAGGTTTCATTATCGTGTTTAGACACATAGTTAATGATGTCTGCGGGGTCTTCTGCATAGCCGCCCAAGTTACTCGTCGCACCAGCACTGCCTGAAGAGGTTTCCAATACATAGTCTTTAAGCGTACCAATCATGCCCATTTTCACACGGTCTTGTGCACTTAACAGCCCATCATCTTCGGGTCGAAATATAGCGCCCTGACGAATAGCTTCACGAATGCGATCGTTATAAGTACCAATTTCAGTACCGGCCATATTGAGCTGGCTGGCTTGCTCGTAACCGCGGTCTATTTTGGTCCAACCCTCGCCATAAAAGTAGTTGTCTTCATCAATAGCTTTAACAGCATCACGAAGGCGTACCATGGTGTCTTTGGTTGCCTGACTCATGATGTCAAAACGGAAAGAGTCGTACTTGTAGTGTTCAGCCCACATAAGCAACGAGTCTTCCATGAATTTTTCCATCATCACATTACGTGGTTCTGTGTCATCACAGCACGTTTCGCGGACAATCGCCCCACTATCTACCTCATAACGGTGGTAATACCCTGGTACAGCTTTATCTAGAACAGACTTACTGAAAATACCAGATGCGTTGGTATGGTTATAAACCACATCGAGTGCAACACGAAGCCCCATTTCATGAAGCGCTTGGATCATAGCGCGCATTTCTACAATACGTTCAACACCTTCAGCACTTGATGCATAGCTACCTTCAGGCGCATTAAAGTGATGAGGGTCGTACCCCCAATTGAACGTATCCAGATTGCGTAAGTCATCGGTCAACTGCTGAGCTTTACCCGCTTGTGATAACGGGTCGTAAGCGTTGTAAACATCAATCAATAATGTGTCCGCGCTTTCTTCTTCACATACCGCAGCACTGCTATTTAAGCGACAAAGTTTGCCCACTGTATCGTACAAATCAACAGTGTTAGTTGGGTCTTCATCAATAGTTGCGATGTCATTCGCTGGAAGGATATGAAAATAGGTTAGCCCTGCCTCTACCAACTTTTTAAGGTGCTCAACCGGTGCCGTTCCCTCTTCGGTAAAGGCGAGGTATTTCCCACGATTTTCTTCGGAAGTAGACATATCGCGCACGCTGAAATCACGTATGTGACCTTCGTAAATAACCGCGTCTTCATAATTTTCTACCGTAGGAATGGTGTGAGTATCCCACCCCTCAGGTTTTAAATCTTCATCGGCAAGGTTTACAAAGCGTGAGAAACGACCGTTTGTGCTAAGCGACACAGAATATGGGTCTGTTACAAGCAGGGTTTCTACGTTACCTGTAACAGGGTGATATACCGTAACCTCATAGCGATAAAGCTGACGGTCTAGCGACATATCGCCTTCATAGCGCCATACGCCTGACGCGTCATCACGTACCATATCTATACGCTGACTTAACGTTTTATCATCGTTATAAAGCAAAAGGTCGACATTCGAAGCGGTAGGCGCCCACAGCGCAGCGGTAATACCTTGGTCTGTATAAACCCCGCCAAGTTGTGCCTCGTCGGCATCATCTTCACCCATGGTGTAAAGTGCATCAATTGCGTTTGCCAGTTGAATACCGGTTGCTGCTACAAGTGCACCGTCTGCATCATATCCTCCAACGACCGCTTGTGTCGTCAGTACAGTTTTCGCATCTTCAACCGACCAGTCTCCTTCCCACGCCTGCATCGAAGATAAATGCAATGCGCGAGCAGATTGCTCTTCGGTAAGTGTTGTACTCATTAGCGCTACTTCATTACCATTGATACCCTCTTCTAGGGTGCTCTGTAAATCAGCCTGGGCTGAATAGTGAAGTTTCACTTCTGATACAGTTTCGGGAACATCCCATAAAATGGTGTTCGCATCTAACCAATGGGCACCAAAGCCTTCTATATCAACCGGCTGTGGCCCAAGCGACATGATCGGGAATTCAAAAATCGTTGGTTCGCCCGAAAGAGTAAAGTTCATTCGCACAAAAGTTTCATCGTCTTGTACTAATGAAGCTTGAAAATCACCGCCACCCATCTCTTTACCTGCATCATCAGTACCTTTGTGAATGATGAAGTTATGACAGCTGCCGTAACCTTCTTTAAGATCTAATATCCAATAGGCCCCATAGTTCGGATCGATACCGCTATGAATTCGACCGTTCGCCCAATCCGTGTCTGCGTCAGCATAGGCATCACATTCGTCATTGTTCCAAGTATGTAGTCGCCATCCTTCATAAGCAGCGTCGTTACTAGAATTATCCGCGTCAACCGCAGCGCGATTGTAATATAGTACCGCTTGATTAGATGACGGGGTAAATACAGGCGCAGGTAGACTTGGATCGGCCCCAGCTTCACACGCGTCGTTTGCTTCGTTAGGTACTAACGGCGCGTCACATTGAATAGGAGGCGGCGGCTCGCAGGCCGTTCCTGCTGCATTAGGTACATTGGGCACTTCACAAGTAAGCAAATCGTTTGTGCCTGACTCTACGCCAGAACCGCCGCAACCCGTAAGTGTATAAGCGCCTACTAAAAGTAACGCTGTCCGCACTACTTTCTTTTTAGTAAACATAAAATTCTCCTGAATATTTTCGCTATTTTTGGCAACTGAACGTTTTTGTGCGTCGCCAAATAAATTACCTAAGATGTTGTTTTTCATAGTTGATATGTCATTCCTAGGTAATATTGGGTGCCAAAGTACTGAATAGTGCCGGTTTGCTCTTCTGACGCGAAATAGCTTTTGGTTGGCTCATCCGTTAGATTGTTTACTTGAAACAGAACGCTCCAATTGTCGTTAATTTCGTAAGACGCTTGGTAATCAATAACCAGTTCGTCATCAAAGTTAACAACCTGATCGTTAACCGCTACTTGCTGAGATACGAAGGCATCGCGATAGCGACTAGATAGGCGGGTTTCAAAGCCCTCGTATTCCCAGAAAACGGTTAGTGTTGCCACGTTTTCAGAAAGCCCTGGTAAATTAGCGGCATAAACGCCATCGCCAAGGGTGCGCTGAATTTCACTTTCCGTATATGAGTAGCTTGCGCTAACCCCTAAGCCTGACCATAACCCAGGTAGCATGCTGTAAATTTGCGTGTAGGCGACTTCTAGTCCTCTAATGTAGCCACCTTCTGCGTTATTTACCGCAGTGCTATAGCTTCCGTTTTCTGTAGGCACAGTAACAAAGATAGGATCGCCGTTTTCATCCCTTGCTAGTTCAGCTTCTTGCCCTGCAAATTCAGGGGTTAAGTAGACTGGAACGCTTACGTTGTCTGGAATGACTATGCCGTTTGCTTCAAAGTCGTAAGGCTCTATTTCAATGTCTTCTACAAATGACTCAATGTCTTTATAGAAACCCGCTACAACCAGAGCCCCTTCTGTATCTGAGAAGTAATATTCCCATGACACATCGTACTGTGTAGCGTAAAACGGCTCTAAGTACGGGCTATTACGGGCATTACCACTAACCCTTGCTGTTGGGTTTGAAAGCGTGATTTCACCTGAGTCTCTGTCTTGGAACGCAGTAACTGTTTCAATAGTAGTAGACGCATTCGCCGCAAAACGGTTAATTGGCGCTCTCCCCATTACTTTTGCGGCAGCTACTCGAAGCTGAGTATCGTCAGTTAGTTTAAAGTTCAGGTTAATAGAGGGCAGTACATCTGAATACTCGTGGCTGATTAACGCTGGACGATAAAAATTATTGATGAGCCCTACGTCATCTGTAATGTTTTGCGCGCCTGCCGTAGGGTCGCTTACCTCAACCGACGTCCCCGTTTCTAAGTCTTGAATAAGCTGGGTAGCGCGCTGCAGTGTAGTTGAGCTCTGTTTGCTTTTAACGTATCTAACACCGATATTACCCGTAACAGGAATACTACCAATTTCAGTGTTGATGTTTGCCATTAAGTAAGCCGAGTTTACGGTTTCAAATACATCACCGCTTTCTTGCAGTGTCCACGCTGTAGCTGGGCCTGTTCCTGGGCCATTGATAACGCCAGCAGCTCCAGGCCCCCATGTTTGAACAGGCTGCGGTCTACCTTCTGGGAACCAAGCATTGAGCGCACTGTTTAAATCGACTGATAAATAGCTTGGGAAATATCCAAAATCACCGCTCCAATCAACTTGTTCAACCATGTCTGACGTTAAACGAAGTGGCGGTTCACTGACTGAAAAGGCACTGTCATTACCGTATTCAAAGACAGAGCGATCGTTGTTGTATTCCCGGTCTGAATAACGATATCCAAATTCAAAACCAGAGATGATTGGTGCGTCTACGTAATACTGGAAGTCGACACGGTATGCATCTAGCTCATCTTTGTTTTCAAATGGATAGATACCGTACTTGCTCACCATGACCCGGTCTAAATCGGTAAAGGCATCAGTTTGGTTAAAACCAATATCAGGCAGGTTTAAGCCGTTCAGCAAATAAGATATTTGAACGTTTTCATCAAATACTGGGTTCGCAGCTGTCGCATCTTCGCCTACAAGCGACCATAACAAGCCGTTTCTAAAGTCACTTTCAGCACTTGAACGAGATACGTCAAACTGAACTGCTAAATCCGGTGATATTTCCCAGCTAGCATTAACACCTAAGTTAGTAACACTGTCGAAGTCTTGATTGTCGTCGTTTACCAGTTCAACTCGGGTGAAGCTATTGTCTGTGCGAGAAAAAGTACCGCCAACGACGCTGTTGTTTACTACAACCGGGTTAGTAATACCCGCGTTGATACCGCCTAACTTAACGCGAAATCCCCGAGCAAATGCTTCAGAATCAAATTTTGAAATGAAGGCATCAGCTTTTAAGGTGAATGTATCGATAGGCGCCCATTCAAACGCCGCAACGTAGCCATCGCGCGTTTCTTCACCGCCCTTGTGCTGCATCTCAAAACCTTCTGAAATGAGCTCACAGTTTGGACAGTCTGCCGAGCCGTCGGTATCCCCTTCCAGGCCATCAACATCTACCTGACCGTTATAAGCTAAACCGATGAACTGCGTAGAAACGCTTGGCTGGAATAGACGTGCATAACCCAATGATACACCTAGGGTATCGTCTAGAAATTTACCTTGATAAGAAAAGCTTAGTCTATGACCGTATTCTGTAGCATCGCTTATTTCGGATGCTCTATCGTTATACATACCACGCATGTTAGCGCTAAATTTATGTTGCTCTTCAATGGCAAGTGGTGATGCTGTTTTTAGTTCTACCGTACCCGCAATACCGCCTTCAATTAGCGATGCCTTGGGAGATTTATAAACCGCTGCCTCGCTAATAAGCTCAGACGGATATTGGTCAAATTCAATAGCGCGACTTCCGCTGGTGGATACCTGCTCCCTACCGTTTAACGTAGAAAAAACAAAGTCACCTGATAAACCGCGAATATTGATTTGCGCCGCTTGTCCGCCGGTACGCACTGCCGAGATACCCGGCAAGCGGGTCAGAGCATCGGCCATAGATACGTCGGGAAGCCCGCCAAGGTCATCTGCAGATATTTGCTCAGAAACCGTGTCAGAGAAACGTTTTTGGTTTAGTGATTGAATTAAGCTGGTACTGAAACCACGTACTTCGATACGCTCTAAGGTATCTTCATCTGGTCGTTCAACTTCATCTACGGGTGTGTCTGGAGACTCTTGAGCATAGAGCGGCAGCGCACTAAACGCGACCCCACTACTGATCAAGGCCGCCATGATAGTGCTGGGTTTGAATGTTTTCATTGGTGTCCCATCCTTGTTTATTATCGACATTTTTAGGAATACCACACCCAAAAATGCCTCTTATGGTTCAACACCAAATACTACTGGTTTGTATAAAAAGGGAGCAATGCTATGCATACGTATTCATTTACATATGAGAAACATATATTTAATGAATCGTGGTTTTTTAGCAATTTAGTTAACATTTTATTATCAGAAATAAAAAAGCAGCCATATGGCTGCTTAATAGAATGCGCGTTTATTTACCTCGCTAATGCGTTAAGAATACGCAAAATAACATAGAAAATCTTTAAGTAACCTACTTCATTGAACGCTTGTACTTCGCAACCATCCCGTTTATGTAATCGTCATGTGAAGGCAATTTAGCAATAGGCTCTCTTTTAAGTTCTAGCAATTTTGTTAACATTTGATTTAATTGTGCATCGGATACGCTATTTACTAAGCCATGGTAATCCTTTGGCATTACACCCTGTCCGTATAAAACTTGAAGCCAAGAACTTTCAAGGAAAAGATCGTTTTGTTCTCTTTGAAGAACACCATTTTCTTTGAAAAGTTCAATCTTATGGGCTAATGAGTCTGGCAGCGTGATGTTGCGCATATCGTTAAAAAAGGCACTGTCCGTTCTTTCATTCACTACATAGTGTAATACCAAAAAATCTCTGATTTGTTCGAATTCGAGTTCTGATTGTTTGTTGTATTCGTCAATTAAGCTCTTTGTCACACCATTGTGCGGAAACAGCTGAATTAAACGCACAATTGCTGATTGAATAAGGTGAATGCTAGTTGATTCTAGAGGCTCTAGAAATCCGCTTGATAGGCCTACCGCCACCACGTTTTTATACCACTGCTTTCGCCTTCTACCGGTTGTAAATTTTATCAGCTTTGGATCGCCCAGTGGTTTAGTATCTAAGTTTGATAATAAAGTGTCACAGGCTTGGTCATCGCTTATATAACGAGAGCTATAAACATGACCGTTACCATTCCTATGTTGTAACGGAATTCGCCACTGCCACCCTGCATCGTGTGCTATAGAGCGCGTGTACGGTGCGGTTTTTTCGTGCCTTTCTGACGGGACTGCCAGCGCACTGTCACAGGGTAATAAGTGGGACCAGTCGTCATAGCCTGCCCCTAAAGCACCTTCAATCAACAAGCCTTTAAAACCGGTGCAATCTATAAATAAATCGCCATCAATGACTTCTCCACTTTCCAGGTGCAGCGCTTGTATATATCCGCTGTCATTACAACGTTGTACTCTTGCGATCTTACCCTCTACACGCACTACGCCCATTTGTTCACTTAGCTTTCGCAAATACTGCGCATACAGACTGGCGTCAAAATGGTAGGCAAACGGAAGTTCTAAAACGGGGTCTTTTGCATTAATTTGGGCGAATTTTCCCGCTTCAGCAGCGAGATAATTCAGATCATAATCCCACAAATCGTTCATTAAACCTTGTTGGCGAGCCTTCACCCAATAGTGATGGAAATGACAAAATGCCATACTTCTGCCAGGAGCTCCGAAGGTGTGGTAGTAACATTCTCCTTTAGTCTTCCAGTTTTCAAAACGAATGGCGAGTTTAACCGTAGCTTTAGTGTCGTGAATAAACTGAGCTTCGTCTATACCCAATACTTGATTTACGAGTCGAATTGGAGGAATGGTTGCTTCTCCAACACCAACCGTACCTATGGCTTCAGATTCCACAAGCGTAATTTCAATAGCCTGGCCAAGCAGCTTCTTCAAAAGTGAAGCAGCTAACCAACCGGCAGTACCGCCTCCTGCTATTACGACGCGGTTTATAGATTTTTTAAGAGGGGTAAGCATAAACGTCTCGAATTTATCAGCTACTATTAACGATTTTTCTTTATACAAAAAAGAAAAGCCACCGTTTGCTTTCTTTTAGCATAAGCTAAAACAAAAAGCAGCAGGTGGCTTTACACACACGAAGCGATTAGAACTTGTAGTTAAAACCTAACAAGTAGTTTGTTCCGTAAGTCTGGAACTGTGTAATTTGGCGTCCGTCAGCAGCAGATGCTTGAATATCGTCCTCGTCAGTCAAGTTCTGTGCTTGAAGCGTTACACGTAAACCTTCTAGGTAATCGATACCAGATTCGCCGAAGTCATAACCAATTTGGGCATCGACAAGCGTTCCACCCTGCTTAGTTGCATCAACTAACGCAAGACTTAAACCACGCTCTTCAGTCAAGTATTGATCACGCTTCGTTGCAGCTAAACGGAACTCGAAACCGTTGCTTTCGTAGAAGAAAGTCATGCTGTAAGACTCTTCTGAAAGGCCTGGAATTCTTGTTTCACTTTGACCTGGCGCTGCATCAACTTCACCGTCCATGAAGGTAGCACTTGCAAATAAGCCAAAACCTTCTAGAGATTCATGTACAAGGTCAAATGGTAGCGAGCCCTGCAATTCGTAGCCACGTACAAAGCCTTCAAAACCGTCTAGCACACTGCCTACTTGACCTTCGAACAACATAGGCGCTTGGCCTTCAGAACCTTGATGAAGATCTGGAATATAGAAGTCAGTAAAGTCAGCAACGAGTGATGTGCTGCGGTGCCAGTTCTTAATATCTTTGTAGAAGAAAGACACTGCAACGTAACCCGTATCAGCGAAATAGTTTTCATAAGCTAAATCAAACTGGTTCGCTTCAAGTGGACGAAGCTCCGGGTTACCAGCACTACCACTCCAAGGACCGTTCTCAATGTCTGTACTTTCAATTTGGTTATCGTTAAATGAGAAAGTAACCTGTGTATTCGGGCGCATATCGTCCATACGCGGACGAGAAATTACTTTACTTAACCCTAGGCGCACAAACTGACCTTCCGCTACTTCAGCCGATAGATTCAACGTTGGAAGCACATCTGTGTAGTCAGCACCGCCGCTAATTGGATTAGCAATAGTGTAACCGTCTGTATCTGATGTAGTTGAGAAACCTGTAGACTGCTGGTCTGCGTTTACAACTTGAACACCTACATTACCGCGTACCCAGATATCACCGAACTCCATTTCCAAATCTAATTTGGTGTAAAGCGTAATGAGTTCTTCGTCTACCGTGTAGGTATCACCTAGGCGATCATTTTGAACACGGCTGGCATCACTTTCGATGTAATATCCGCTTTCATATAAGCCTAACGAGTCATACGCTAAAATGCCTTCGATACCGATGAAATCTAGATTTGTTACACCTAATACGTCTGGAATTGCTGCATCGCCTGGATATGTAGGAGCCGTTAAATAAGCACCGTTGTTATCTTTAGATTTTGAACGATCAGAATAAACAACACCTGCCGAAAGACCTGTAACCACACCCCAATCTACATAACCTTTAAGGTCGAAGCGCAATGTATCAAGCTCTTCTTCGAAAACAGGTTGGTTTACGAAGCCGTCTTGACCATCAGACTCTAATAGAGGTGGTGCACCCCATGCTTGTGGGCCGGCTAATGTGATAAGTGTTGGGTCAGTTAAGTCAACTGGCGCAATAGTTGGGTGGTCTGAGAACATAACACCGGTAGAGGTCATTTCCCAACTGCGAGCAGTGAGAGGGCGACCTTCTGTGCCTGCACGACCAACACCTGAGTAACTTTCTACGTCAATGATTTCTTTTTCTACTTTACCTGTAGAGTAATCAACTTCCAGTGTCCAAGAATCATTAATTTGGTACTCAGCGTTAATACCTACAGTGGTTAGATCAGCTTCCTGTCGACGAGCATCGTTTCTCACAACACTGTAGAAACCGTCAGAGTATCCACTGGTAACAAGACCGTCTTCAACACCTGTGATGGTATAAGCACTTGTACCCCACTCTGCACCACCTTCTTCAAGACCACGACGAACGTCGTCTTCGACGAAATCGATGTAAAGCGCATCAAGTTGAATATTTAACTTATCTGTCGGTGCCCACTCAACAACAGCTGCAAAAGAGTCACGTTCTAGCATGGCAGAACGTTGGAAAGAGTCATGTCCACCAAGTACAACTGTATCTTCTGGTACTTCTACAGGGTCAAGAGCACGGCGCTCATTGTCAAAATTAATACCGGCATAACCCCAACCGCGGAACTGTTGCTCTTGACGAGGCGATTCCATTGTTGCAACGGTTAATGCTAAACCAATTGTATCGTCTGCGAATTGGTCAACAAAGTTTACAGAGACGCGGTGTCCATCATTATCAAAATCTGGATTCGGAGAATCTTCAGCGTTCTTCTCGAATGTACCGTTTACGGTAAAGGTGCTTTCTGCTGTAAGAGGCTTAACAGTTTGAAGGTCAATTGAGCCACCGATGTTTTGCGTGGTCATGCCCGCTTCCGGTGTTTTGTATACCAGAATGTTTGAAATAATTTCCGTAGGATAAAGGTCAAACTCAACCCCTCGGTTGTCACCCATCCCCAAAAGCTCACGGCCATTTAAAGACGTTCCAACGTAATTTTCGTTAAAACCACGGACCGAGATACCACTTGTTCGACCGTTGCGACGCTCACCAGTAACACCTGGTAGACGTGCAATTGATTCTGCAATACTTGTGTCAGGAAGTTTACCGATATCCTCAGCTGAAAGCGCTTCAACAATGGACGTATTATCCATTTTAATTGCTTGAGCACGCTGTAGGCTGCCGCGTATACCGCTTACTTGAATAACTTCTAGATTAGCTTCATCAACAGCATCAGTGTTTGCTTCTTGAGCTAGTGCAGGTGCACTTCCAAATGCCATACCGCCTGAAATAAGCGCAGCTTTAATTAGGTTGGGTTTAAATTGTTTCATAAAACGGGTGTCCCATACGGTTATAGTTGTTGTCTTTTTGTTGTTCTTATGACAAATAAATGACAATACATCTCACGGGGACAATGCTATAGATGCCCTAGGTTTTGCACAATTGCCTGCATACGTATTCAATAAAATTTATGCAACACGGTTTTAACAAGTAACGAATAGTTAGTGATGTAATTTTACAACACATATCAGGCGCAACAGCCGATATGTAAAATTTTTATGAAATTAAGTTTCAGGAAAATTGTGTATCTATGCTCAAAAAAAGACACGCAAGCGGTGTTGATACTAGGTTTGTTAAAGGATAGAAAGGAAATTAAACGCGATATTTGTAGTTTATAGTAACATTCAAAGCACTAAAAAACCTTTTTAACAGGTTCGTGTTAATAACAGGCTAGCTTAAGCAAAAAAGCCTCGTAAAAACGAGGCTTTGTAGAGATAGTAGTTAATAACGGCCCACTAATGTTTAATCAACGCCGAATCCACACTTCTCTACGGCTTGCTTATAAGCTGATGCAAAGTCTTTCCCCATTTGTATAAAACTTTCACTGGTATAGTGCCAAGGGTCATCGCCATATGAGTATGTGTCAGAGTTAGACATGTAAGTAGCGCAATTGTCTGACTCAACAAAAAGCTGCTGCGCTAAATGCACCCTTTCTATGTAAGGCATAATATCTTCTTCGCCCATTTCGGAATCGGTGATTTTGCCAATAACAACAGGTAAATCATCGGTTCTTAACGCGGCACGGAATAACTGCATTAAGGAAGTAAGATTATCTAGATATGCATTGGCTGATGCTTCGCTCGCATGGGCATCTGCCTCGCCTTGCATCCAAATAACGCCCATAGGTTTAAGCGTATCTGGTTCACCATCCCCGTCGATATCAATGAAGGAATAGGCATTGTTAATCGTTTCTAGAGCGAAATCGTACTGGTTAAGTCCTTTGCCTTCATTAAAATTGGGGTACCAGTTGCTGTAACCCGTATTAAGCGCCAGTCCAGTGCCGCCTACCGCATACTTTATAATGGCAATTTTTTTATTTGGATACTGCTGCTCTATGGCTTTTGCAAAGGTTAACTCTGCTCCGAATCGCTCAGAAAGCGCATTAGCTTTTCCATCTGATTTAAAGCCTGTACCGTGACCGGGTTTTAGCTTATCCCACTTCCCTACACCGCCATTCTCTTGATTATCGAAGACGCCATTACCATGAAAAATCATGACATCTTGTTCTTTTGTTAGACTACGCGGTAAATCAGAAACGTACCCATAGCCGTCCATATTCGATTGGCCAGCCATGAAAAAGGTCAAATACTCATCGGCTACACTCGAGCAGGAAATCAGTGAAGCTAAACAGACTATTGCGGTGTTTTTCGTAATACAGTTCTTCATATAGTTCTTCGCGTATTTTATTGACCCGTTAAGACTACTGGTAAACATAATCATAACAATGTGAATACGATTGCAAGCTTACGAAAACTCAAAAAGTAAATTAGGTTAAAATACTAAAAACAAAAAAGCCCGCTTAAAGCGGGCTTTCAATTCGACTAATAAGCGTTAGCTTACCAACCTGTAGTTTCGCGTAGCGCTTTGCCGATTTCAGCAAGTGAGCGTACTGTTTTAACGCCTGCGTCTTCTAGTGCTTTAAATTTCTCATCAGCAGTACCTTTACCGCCTGCGATGATTGCACCAGCGTGACCCATACGCTTACCTGGAGGGGCAGTAACACCAGCAATGTAAGAAACAACTGGCTTAGTTACGTTCTCTTTAATGAACGCAGCCGCTTCTTCTTCTGCAGTACCACCGATCTCACCGATCATTACGATAGCTTCAGTTTGCGGATCGTCTTGGAACATCTGAAGGATGTCGATGAAGTTTGAACCAGGAATTGGGTCACCACCGATACCAACACAAGTAGACTGGCCGAAACCTTCGTCAGTAGTTTGCTTAACCGCTTCGTACGTAAGTGTACCAGAGCGAGAAACAATACCTACTTTACCAGGCTTGTGGATATGACCAGGCATGATACCAATTTTACACTCTCCAGGAGTAATAACACCTGGGCAGTTTGGACCGATCATGCGAACGCCTTTTGCTTCTACATATTCTTTAACGTAAAGCATATCTAGCGTTGGAATACCTTCAGTAATACATACGATTAGCTCGATACCCGCATCTGCAGCTTCAACGATTGAATCTTTACAGAATGGAGCTGGTACGTAGATAACTGTTGCAGTTGCGCCAGTTGCTTCTACCGCTTCGCGTACAGTATTAAATACTGGAAGACCTAGGTGCTCAGTGCCGCCTTTGCCTGGTGTTACACCACCAACCATTTGCGTACCGTAAGCAATTGCTTGCTCAGAGTGGAAAGTACCCTGACCGCCAGTGAAACCCTGACAAATTACTTTAGTATCTTTATTAATTAATACAGACATTATTTGCCCTCCGCTGCAGCAACTACTTTCTGCGCTGCATCAGTTAGCGATTCAGCAGCAATGATATCAAGACCAGAGTTCGCTAGAACGTCACGGCCAAGCTCTGCATTGGTACCTTCAAGACGTACAACTACTGGTACTTCTACGCCAACTTCCTTAACCGCACCGATAATACCTTCTGCAATCATGTCACAGCGTACGATACCACCGAAGATGTTAACCAATACCGCTTTAACATTGTCATCAGAAAGGATGATTTTAAATGCTTCAGCTACACGCTCTTTAGTCGCGCCGCCACCAACATCTAGGAAGTTAGCTGGCTTGCCACCGTGTAGGTTTACGATGTCCATTGTACCCATTGCAAGGCCAGCACCGTTAACCATACAACCTACGTTACCGTCTAGTGCAACATAGTTAAGTTCCCACTGAGCCGCGTGAGCTTCACGCGCGTCTTCTTGTGAAGGATCTTGCATGTCTTTAAGCTTAGGCTGACGATATAGTGCGTTGCCATCGATACCAACTTTTGCGTCAAGGCAGTGTAGGTTACCGTCAGTTTTGATAACTAGCGGGTTAATTTCGATAAGTGCAACATCAAGCTCTTCAAACATCTTAGCTAGGCCAAGGAAGATTTGAGTAAATTGCTTAATTTGAACGCCAGAAAGACCAAGAGCAAACGCCATTTCACGAGCTTGGTAAGGCTGAGGACCTACAATTGGGTCGATTTCAGCTTTAAGGATTTTCTCTGGAGTCTCTTCTGCAACAGTTTCAATCTCAACGCCACCTTCAGTAGATGCCATAAATACAACGCGACGGGTTGTACGGTCAACTACTGCACCAAGGTAAAGCTCGTTAGCGATATCTGTGCAAGATTCAACTAGGATTTTGCTCACAGGCTGACCATTTTCGTCAGTCTGGAAAGTCACCAAATTTTTGCCTAGCCAGTTTTCAGCGAAAGCGCGAATGTCGTCTTTGTTTTTAACTAGCTTTACACCGCCAGCTTTACCGCGACCGCCCGCGTGTACTTGACACTTAACTACCCACTCTTCACCGCCGATGCGGTCAGCGGCTTCTACAGCACCTTGAGCAGTGTCTGCTGCGTATCCTTCAGAAACAGGCAAGCCGTATTCTTTGAATAGCTGCTTACCTTGGTATTCATGCAAATTCATGGTGTTTCTATCCGATTTTTTTATGAGACAAAAGTCGCAAATGCGACTTGATTAGTTTGACTGATATTATAGGGCAAATATCAGCGTTGCGTTAGGTGCTAAGCTAGCATACACAAGCCTAACACCTAACCACAATTCCGTGAGACGAAAGTCCTATACGTCTAGAAGTAGACGTGTTGGATCTTCAAGCATCTCTTTAACGGTTACCAAGAACCCTACTGATTCTTTACCATCGATAATACGGTGGTCATAAGAAAGCGCTAGGTACATCATTGGTAGAATTTCTACTTTACCATTAACAGCCATTGGGCGGTCTTGGATTTTATGCATACCAAGAATTGCACTTTGTGGCGGGTTAATGATTGGTGTAGACATTAGTGAACCAAACACACCACCGTTGGTAATTGTGAAGTTACCACCTTGTAGCTCAGCCAATGACAATTTACCGTCACGGCCTTTAAGTGCTAGTTCTTTAATTCCTTTTTCAACACCAGCCATGCCTAGTGTATCAGTATCTTTAAGTACTGGAGTCACAAGGCCGCGTGGTGTAGAAACAGCAATAGATACATCGAAGTAGTTGTGATAAACAATGTCATCACCGTCGATAGACGCGTTAACTTCAGGGAAACGCTTAAGAGCTTCAGTTACCGCTTTCACGTAGAAAGACATAAAGCCAAGACGAATACCGTGACGCTTCTCGAAGCTCTCTTGATACTGTTTACGAAGGTCCATAATTGGCTTCATGTTCACTTCGTTAAACGTTGTTAGCATTGCAGTAGAGTTCTTGGCTTCAAGAAGACGATTAGCAATTGTCTTACGAAGACGCGTCATAGGAACACGCTTCTCAGTACGGTTGCCTGTTGGCAGTTCTGCTGGTGCAGACTCGGCAGCAGGTGTAGCCTTAGCAGCGCTATCGCCGCCTTTAAGGTACTTTTCTACGTCTTCTTTAGTGATACGGCCATTTTTACCAGTACCCTTCACTTTAGCTGCGTCTACGCCTTTTTCAGCAAGTAGACGGCGCACTGACGGGCTAAGCGCATCGCTGCTGTCGCCATCATCACTATCATCGCTTTCGCTAGATGCTGCGGGAGCAGAAGCACCGCTTGCAGCACCTTCTACAAACTTAGCAATAACTTCTTCAGCTGTAACAGTCGCGCCTTCTTCTGCGACGATTTCAGCCAGTGAACCGTCTGCAGGAGCAACAACTTCAAGTACTACTTTGTCAGTTTCGATATCAACCAAGTTTTGGTCACGAGAAACAGACTCACCCACGGCTACATGCCATGTAGCGATAGTCGCGTCGGCAACTGATTCAGGAAGAACAGGTACTTTAACATCTGAAGTTTTACCAGATGCAGCCGGAGCTGATTCAGACTTAGACTCTTCTTTAGACTCGCTATCAGCTTTTGGCTCAGAAGCAGCAGCGCCACCCTTCTCTAGTTTAGCAATAACTTGCTCGCCTAAAACTGTTGCACCCTCTTCGTTTAGGATCTCACCAATTGTACCGTCCGCTGGCGCCACAACTTCTAAAACTACTTTATCAGTTTCAATATCAACCAGGTTCTGGTCTCGTTTAACTGCGTCACCGGCCTTTACGTGCCAGGTTGCAATGGTGGCATCGGCAACTGACTCAGGTAGAACCGGAACTTTTATCTCAATTGTCATTACTGTTCCTTATTTAATTGTGAGTGCGTTTTCAACCAGAGCTTTCTGTTGCTGGTTGTGAACGGATACATAACCTACTGCAGGTGACGAGGATGCATCACGACCTGCATATGTTAATTTTGCACCATCTGGAATTGCTTGCCAGAAATGGTGTTGGCTACAGTACCAAGCGCCTTGGTTTTGAGGCTCTTCTTGACACCAAACCCAATCTTTTACATGGCTGTATTGTGCCACAACTTTAGCGCATTCTTCTTGTGGGAATGGGTAAAGTTGCTCCAAACGAACGATTGCGACGTCTGTTTGCTCATTTTTACGGCGTTGGTCTAACAAATCGTAGTAAACCTTACCTGAACACATAACAACGCGCTTAACGTTCTTAGGATCGATATCGTCTATTTCACCAATTACGTTGTGGAATTTACCTTCTGCTAATTCTTCTAACGAAGATACGGCCATTGGGTGACGTAATAATGACTTAGGCGACATCACGATAAGTGGTTTACGCATTGGGCGAACAACTTGGCGACGAAGCATGTTGTATACCTGAGCTGGTGTTGAAGGCACACACACTTGCCAGTTGTGATCAGCACACATTTGCAAGAAACGCTCTAAACGTGCAGAGCTATGCTCAGGGCCTTGTCCTTCATACCCATGTGGTAGTAATACAGTTAAGCCACACAGACGGCCCCACTTGGCTTCACCTGAACTTAGGAATTGGTCGAATACAACTTGCGCACCGTTGGCGAAATCACCGAACTGCGCTTCCCAGATTGTTAAGCAGGTAGGCTCTGCAGTGGCATAACCATATTCAAATGCCATTACCGCTTCTTCAGAAAGTACAGAGTCGTAAATTTCGATTTCACCCTGTCCTTCTCGAATATGCTGTAGAGGCATATAAGTAGAAGCATCAGCTTGGTTGTGAAGTACAGCGTGGCGATGAAAGAAAGTACCGCGACCAGAGTCCTGACCTGTAATACGAATGTCTTCGCCGGCATCTACGATAGTGGCATAAGCTAAGTTTTCTGCCATACCCCAATCTAGCTTTTTGTCGCCAGCAACCATGGCTTTACGGTCTTGGTAAAGTTTGTTAACACGTGACTGAAGCTTGTGCTCTTCAGGAATAGTGGTAATTGATTCACCTAGCTCTTTAAGCTTTTCAACCGAAAGTGCACCATCGTATGGTGTATCCCAGTCGTGTCCTAGATACGGAGACCAGTCTACACTGTGCTCAGTCATTGGACGCCACTCTTCAACAACGCATGCACCGTGGTCTAGCGCTTCGCGGTATTCTTCAATATAGCGGTCGGCATCACGCTGCTCAATCACACCTTCAGCAATTAACTGGTCAGCATAAAGTGCACGTGGAACTGGGTGCTTTTTAATCTTTT
Organism: Alteromonas macleodii; assembly: GCF_903772925.1. Lineage (NCBI taxonomy): Bacteria > Pseudomonadati > Pseudomonadota > Gammaproteobacteria > Alteromonadales > Alteromonadaceae > Alteromonas > Alteromonas fortis. The sequence goes on along the minus strand of NZ_LR812090.1, from coordinate 2,205,550 downwards.
GGTACATCAACGGCTGCGTGGCATTTGGCTCGTCCGCTTCGTTGTGACCATGACGACGGTAACAAACTAGGTCAATTACTACGTCTTTCTTAAACTTATTACGATATTCAAGCGCTAGCTGTGTAACAAAGGCAACCGCTTCTGGGTCATCAGAGTTCACGTGGAAAATTGGCGCCTGAACCATTTTAGCGATATCAGTACAATACTGAGTAGAGCGAGTATCTTCCGTTTTTGACGTAGTGAAACCAACTTGGTTGTTCACCACTATACGAACGGTACCGCCTACTGCAAAGCCGCGCGTTTGCGACATGTTAAAGGTTTCTTGTACCACACCCTGACCGGCAATTGCTGAGTCGCCGTGAATAGTAATAGGAAGCACTGTGTTAGTGTCGTTATCGCGACGCGCAAGACGAGCGCGTACTGACCCCATTACTACGGGATTAACTATTTCTAAGTGAGACGGGTTAAATGCTAGCGCTAAGTGAACATTGCCACCTGGCGTTGCAAAGTCAGAAGAGAAACCCGCGTGATATTTAACGTCACCCGCACCAAGAGAATCATCGTGCTTACCAGAGAATTCATCAAACAGAACTGAAGGGTTTTTACCCAACACATTAACCAGCACGTTCAGACGACCACGGTGAGCCATGCCGATAACCACTTCTTTGGTACCTGCTGTGCCCGCCTTGGTGATAAGACCTTTAAGCATAGGAATCAGAGCGTCACCACCTTCTAATGAGAAACGCTTCGCACCCGGGAATTTAGAGCCTAGGTATTTTTCCATACCATCTGCTGCGGTTAGGCCTTTAAGAATGCCTAACTTCTCATCGCGTGAGATTTCTGGTTTGGCCTGAACTGATTCAATCTTTTGCTGTAACCAACGCTTTTGCTCGGTATCGGTGATGTGCATGTATTCCGCACCGATAGAGCCACAGTATGTGCGATTAAGGGATTTAAACAGCTCACCTAGCGGCATAGACTCTTTACCAATGGCGTAAGAACCTACATTGAATACTGAATCAAAATCTTTCTCGGAAAGACTGTGGTGAGAAAGTTCTAGATCGCGTACACGCTCTTGTTTCCATAAACCAAGCGGGTCTAGGTTTGCGTGCTGATGACCGCGGAAGCGGAATGCGTTGATTAACTGAAGAACTTTAACTTGCCTATCGTCTGAAACATTTGCCGAAGGCACAGACGGGCTAGACATGCGGGCTGTGGGCCCTAACGCAGCAAGTTGCCTAAATTGATTTTTGATAGTTGTATGATTGGTTTCTAACTCTACGCCATCGACTTTGGGGAGGTTATCGAAGATTTGTCGCCAATTTTCAGAGACGCTTTGAGGGTCTTCTAAATAGGTTTCATACAACTCTTCAACATAGGCAGCGTTGGCACCTGCCATGTGCGAGGAATCCCACCACGCTTTCATCACGCTTTCTTGCATTTAATTTGCCTTGCTACGTTTTATAAAATCTAGTTAACAATCAATATGTATTATAAGGTTATTCTCAGCATAACCAAGTGTTATAACAGCGAATATATAAAAAAATAGCCATCCTTTTGGGATGGCTATTTAGAGCATCACTTTCTGTAACTAAAAGAAGTTATCAGAATATAGTACTAAACAGCCCGTTGTAAAAGCATAGACTTAATTTGGCCTATTGCTTTTGTTGGGTTCAAGCCTTTAGGGCATACACTCACACAGTTCATGATACCGTGACAGCGGAATACGCTGAATGCGTCATCAAGGTCGTTAAGACGTTCTTCAGTTGCAGTATCGCGACTATCAATAAGGAAGCGATATGCATGAAGTAGACCCGCAGGACCAATGAACTTGTCTGGGTTCCACCAAAACGATGGGCATGACGTTGAACAACATGCACAAAGAATACACTCGTACAGTCCATCAAGTTTCGCGCGTTCTTCAGGCGACTGTAAGTGCTCGCGCGCTGGCGGCTGCTTGCTATCGTTGATTAAGAACGGCTTAATCTTTTCGTACTGTGTATAGAACTGTGTCATATCAACAACAAGGTCACGTACAACCGGTAGACCTGGAAGTGGACGAACTACTATTTTACCTTTGCCCAGTGCAGATAGAGGAGTAATACATGCTAGGCCATTTTTGCCGTTCATGTTTACACCGTCTGAACCACATACACCCTCACGGCACGAACGACGGAAAGAAAGCGTCGGATCCTGCTCTTTTAGTGCAAGTAGCGCATCTAGCACCATCATGTCTTGACCTTCCTCTACTTCTAGAGTGTAGTCTTGCATGCGAGGCTTCGCATCTACTTCAGGGTTGTAACGATAAATCGAAAAAGTTAATTGCATGATCGTTGCCTCTCTTAATATGAACGCACTTTAGGCGGGAATGCTTCCCTAAGCTTAGGCGCCATATTCACTTCACGTTTAAGCATTTTATCAGTGTTCGGATCGTAGATGCTGTGGCATAACCAGTTGTCATCATCACGTTCCGGGAAGTCGAAGCGGCTATGAGCACCACGGCTTTCCGTTCTGAAGTTCGCTGCTACTGCTGTGCTGTACGCAGTTTCCATTAGGTTATCAAGCTCTAAACATTCAATACGTTGAGTGTTGAAGTCTGAACTCTTGTCGTCAAGGCGTGCATGCTTAAGACGCTCGCGAATTTCGCTAAGCTCTTTAAGACCTTCCGCCATGGCTTCACCTTCACGGAATACTGAGAAGTTAAGCTGCATGCATTCTTGCAAGTCTTTCTTAATTTGAACAGGGTCTTCGCCCTTTCCTTTCTCTGAATTTTCCCAACGGTTGAAACGTGTCATTGAGGCTTCAAGATCAGACTCAGACGCGTCGCGTGTTGGTGCCATTTCAGATAATGTCTTACCAAGATGTAAGCCAGTCGCACGACCAAATACAACAAGGTCAAGTAGTGAGTTACCGCCAAGGCGGTTTGCGCCGTGTACCGATACACATGCAATTTCACCACATGCGAATAGACCGTTAACTACCTTATCATTACCGTTTTCATCAACAGTTAGACATTGGCCATCAACGTTGGTAGGAATACCACCCATCATATAGTGACAAGTAGGAATTACTGGGATCGGCTCTTTAACTGGGTCAACGTGTGCAAATGTACGCGATAATTCAAGAATACCTGGTAGACGAGATTCAAGAACGTCTTTACCAAGGTGGTCAAGCTTAAGCTTAATGTGAGTACCCCACGGGCCTTCACAACCGCGTCCTTCACGAATTTCCGTCATCATTGAACGTGCAACAACGTCACGACCCGCTAGGTCTTTCGCGTTAGGTGCATAACGTTCCATGAAGCGTTCGCCGTCTTTATTTAGAAGGTAACCACCTTCACCACGACAACCTTCTGTTACCAATGTACCTGCGCCAGCAATACCCGTTGGGTGGAACTGCCACATCTCCATATCCTGAACCGCTACACCTGCGCGTAGCGCCATACCAACACCGTCACCGGTATTGATGTGCGCGTTTGTCGTTGAAGCGTAGATACGACCGGCACCACCAGTTGCAAGAACAACTGCGCGCGACTTAAAGTAAACTACTTCGCCAGTTTCAATGTCGATTGCTGTACAACCTACAACGTCACCGTCTTGGTTTTTCACTAGATCTAGTGCGTACCACTCAGAGAATACTTTGGTTTTGTTCTTTACGTTTTGTTGATAAAGAAGGTGAAGTAGTGCGTGACCTGTACGGTCCGCCGCAGCTGCCGTACGAGCGCCCTGCTCGCCACCAAAGTTTCTTGACTGACCGCCGAATGGACGCTGGTAGATTTTACCATTCTCGAAACGAGAGAAAGGTAGACCCATATTCTCCATTTCGATAATAGCTTCTGGACCAGTTTTACACATGTACTCGATGGCGTCTTGGTCACCAATATAATCTGAGCCCTTTACGGTGTCATACATGTGCCATTCCCAGTTGTCTTCGTGTGAATTACCTAGTGCTACGGTAATACCACCCTGTGCAGACACAGTATGAGAACGGGTTGGAAATACTTTAGACAACAGCGCGCATGATTTACCAGATTCTGAAATCTGTAGTGCTGCGCGCATACCTGCACCGCCTGCACCAATTACAACTGCATCAAACTCGTGAACGGGTAAACTCATTTTACACTCCCCACAGTACAAATAGGCCAACAGCTACATAGCCGAACGCGATGATATTTAGAATATATTGTAGTCCTGCGCGCAGACCTGTTGCTTTAACATAGTCTGTTAGCACCTGCCATAGGCCGATGCGCACGTGGATCACCACTGCTACTAGTGCTGCCAATGTGAAAACTTTCATAGCTAGGCCAGAGAATAACCCTCGCCATTCGACAAATGTCAGGTTATCGGTAGTTATAAAGAACCACGCCATGAAAACCGAGTACGCGAAAATAATTGCTGCTGTAGCGCGAAGTGAAACGTAATCTTGTACGCCGTCACGCTTAATGCTTGCTTGGTTGGTTACCATAATGCAACTCCCAATACTACGGTCAGTACAACCCAAAGTGCGATTACTGCTTTAGCACTTGTGTTGCCCGACTCTAATTCTTCCCAGTGACCTAAATCCATAACAACGTGTCTTAGGCCGCCTAGAATGTGATACGTCAGCGCTGAGGCTGTGCCAATTGCGACAAATTTTCCAAGGAAACCGTCCATGATTGCTTGAACGTTCGCGAAACCTTCAGGCGAATGAACAGAAACTGCCCATGCCCAAATAACAAAAAGAAGCGCGAAGAACATTGCAACACCGGTTACACGGTGGAGAATTGACGAAATAGCAGAGGGCGGAAATTTAATAGTATTGAGTTCTAAATTTACTGGTCTTTGCTTTTTCACAATGTATGCCTGTTTAATCCGTAGGGGATAATGAATTTCTTACCTTTATTATGTCCTGAGTAAGTGAATTCGATTTTTAACCTGTTAATTGCCTCATCCATTGAGTTGTTAACAATTTGTGAATTATTCTTTAATGCCTGTAACAGAATAAATATTCTGTTTCCGAAGCACCGCTGAGTATATCCAGCGTAGTATATAATTACAATTTTTTGTGCCGTAGTAAGACTTTAGTCGCTATACGCACTTTTGTGATAATTATTTTGCTAAAAAAGAGATCAAAATTGAGCGCAACACGTTATAACGAGTGCAATTACAGTAAATCGAAGTTTATCAGTAGCTAAATAGAATAACTATGCATATCAATAAGAAATTAAGCACTTTTAATCTGAATGCGTAATTATTCTTCATGAAGAGGTTACTTTTTAATCTAACCTGTTAATATATTTATTAATCGGTGGTTTACCTTTGTCGAAAAGCAATTGATAATTGCACTGTATCGGGCAAAGTGATTTACCACTAAGTTAATTGAACGTTAGTTAATTGCTAGTATTTTTTTAAGCAATTCAGAATATTTATTGTTCAAATATGCAATTAAATTGACTTGGTGGTGCATAATAAAGTACAAATACGCCCACTTTTCCCACCGAAGCGGATATTTTCGTCCGTTTTCGCTGCAAACAGAACCATTCTGAGGAGAGCATTTTATGGCAGATCAGAAAGCCATTCTTAAAGCCGGCGGTAAGGAAATCGAGCTTCCTATCTTGTCTGGCACCGAAGGACAAGATGTAATCGATGTCCGTACGTTAGGCCAGCACGGTTATTTCACGTACGACCCAGGTTTTATGGCGACAGGATCTTGCGAGTCTTCAATTACCTACATTGATGGCGCTCAAGGTGTTTTATTACACCGCGGTTTCCCTATCGAAGAACTTGCACGTGACGCAGACTACCTAGAAGTTTGTCACATGCTTCTTCACGGTGATGCACCAACAAAAGAACAATACGAAGAATTTAAAGAGACGATTACACGTCACACCATGGTACACGAACAAATCAACATGTTCTTCCACGGTTTCCGCAACGACGCGCACCCTATGGCAATGCTATGCGGTACCGTTGGTGCTATGTCTTCGTTCTACCATAGTGATTTAGATGTTTCTAACGAAGAGCAACGCAAACGCAGCGCACACCGTCTAATCGCTAAGATGCCAACGCTTGTTGCTATGTGCTACAAGTACAACATCGGTCAACCATTCGTTTACCCACGTAATGACCTTAGCTACGCAGCTAACTTCCTGAACATGATGTTTTCTGTTCCTGCAGAAGAGTATCAAATCAGCCCAGCTGTTGAGCGCGCGATGGACCGTATCTTTACTCTTCATGCTGACCACGAGCAAAATGCTTCAACGTCTACCGTTCGTCTTGCTGGTTCATCTGGTGCAAACCCATATGCATGTATTGCTGCAGGTGTTGCATCACTTTGGGGCCCTGCTCACGGCGGCGCCAACGAAGCGTGTCTGAACATGCTTGAAGAAATCGGTACTGTAGACCGCATTCCAGAGTTTATTGCTCGTGCAAAAGACAAGAGCGACCCGTTCCGTCTTATGGGCTTTGGTCACCGCGTTTACAAAAACCACGACCCTCGTGCCACAGTAATGCGTGAAAGCTGCCACGAAGTACTAAGCGAACTTAACGTTAAAGATCCACTACTTGAAGTAGCAATGGAACTTGAAAAAATTGCGTTGAGCGACCCGTACTTCGCAGAGAAGAAATTGTTCCCTAACGTAGATTTCTACTCAGGTATCGTTCTTAAGGCAATTGGTATTCCTACCAACATGTTTACGTGTATCTTCGCTCTGTCTCGTACAGTAGGCTGGATTTCACACTGGCATGAAATGATGAGCGACCCTAAACAGAAGATCGGTCGTCCTCGTCAGCTTTACACTGGCCACAGCCAGCGTAAGTACACGCCGATTAAGTAATTATTCAGGTAACACTGAACTAAGTATTACGCTTAATAGTAAAAATAGCGCCTTCATGGCGCTATTTTTGTTTATACAACTATCGTCAAGGAACATCCATGCCCTATTCTGCGGTTTTTTTAGGTATCGCCGGTCTTATTCCTTTTCTAGCAATGCCACTAGCCTATCAGCTTAATTTGTTATCACTAACGCAAAGTGCCGTTTATTTTGTGCAGTACTCAGCTGTGTTGTTATCTTTCTTTGGAGGTATTCATTGGTGGGACGCAGTAAGTAACCAACGCTATGGCAAGCAAATGCTTATCGCAATGTTGCCAACAATCGTAGGGTGGCTGTGTTTAGTATTCTCACATGATGTAAAAGCTTTTGGCGTATTGTCACTTAGCTACGTTGCAGTATTAATCTATGACAAGTTCACGCTAAGCCTTCCTAAAGAGCAGATTGTAAGTTATATCAGTTTGCGTATGGGCTTAACTAGCGTTGTGGTTATCTGTCACGCCTGGATGATTTATTTGCTGGTATAGATACCGTATAGATGTAGCATGTGTGCTCGGAAACGGCCAATTTACCGTTACGCATAACCAGGAAATGAAACCTTTAAGCCACTGATAGTATTATTAATTCCACCAATTTCTTCACAAATAAAAAAGGCGATAATAATGAAACATTATTATCGCCTTAGTTCTTTTACCTTACAGTATTTTCAGAAGCGCAAGGTAATTATTCAGCGCGTATAAGTGAAAGTAACTCTTCTGTTTTTTGTTCCATCAGCGCGATGTCGCCTTTGCTTTCAACATTCAATCGGATAACTGGTTCAGTGTTCGATTTACGCAAGTTGAAGCGCCATGTATCGAATTCTAATCCTAATCCGTCAGTTGTGTCGATAACGCTCGCGAGAGGTTGATACTTACTGGTTACACGTTCAAGTGCCGCGTCAGCATCTTTAAGTTTACTGTTAATTTCGCCTGATGATGGGAACGCCTGAATACGTTCTTTTACCATACTTGCGAGCGTTTGTTTTTTCACACATACCAATTCAGCAATTAATAACCAAGGGATCATGCCCGAGTCACAGTAGGCAAAATCTCTAAAGTAGTGATGCGCGCTCATTTCTCCGCCGTAAACGGCGTCTTCTTTACGCATACGTTCTTTAATAAACGCATGGCCTGTTTTAGATTTAATCGGTGTACCGCCTGCATTCGCTACGATATCTTCTGTGTTCCAGTACACGCGTGGGTCATAAATGATCTTGCTGTCGGCATTTTTCTCGATAAAAGCTTCAGCAAGCAAGCCAACAATGTAATACCCTTCAATAAATTCACCGTCTGCATCAAACAAGAAGCAGCGGTCGAAGTCACCATCCCATGCAATACCGAAATCAGCACCTGATGATTTAACCGCGTCAGCTGTGTCTGCACGATTTTCAGGTAAAAGAGGGTTTGGTATACCATTTGGAAAAGTGCCATCTGCGTTGTGATGTACTTTAATGAATTCAATCGGTACACCCTGCACTTTCATTTCTTGTTCAATTGCGTCAAGTGCAGGCCCAGCCGCACCGTTACCGGCATTAACCACTACCTTTAAAGGCGTAAAATTACTCAGATTGACATAAGATAGCATGTGCGAAACATAGTCCATCATGCACGATTTCACAGTGTATTTATCGCTTTGTGAAAGCTTTACTTCATCTACATGAGCAGTACCGTTGAAAAACGCATCAGCGTCAATCTTAACGCCATTGGTATAATGCCCTAACCTCTCTGATACAAAGCTGTCCTCTAACGCTTCTGCTTTTTCTTTAATCGCGTTGAGGCCTGTGTCTCCGCTGATAGGCACAGAGCCTGCTTTCACCAGTTTCATACCGTTATAGTTGATAGGGTTGTGACTAGCAGTTACTTCAATACCACCGTCAACGCCAAGATGTTTGGTAGCAAAGTAAATTTCTTCGGTTCCTGCCATGCCAATGTCGGTAACAGTAGCTCCAGCATCGATAAGACCTGCGCTTAACGCAAGTTTCAGCGGAGTAGAAGTAAGACGTACATCGCTGCCAACAACAACAGTCTTTGCTGCAAGCTCTTGCGCAAAAGCATAACCAATTCGGTAAGCTACCTCTTCAGTTAACTGTGAATTCAATTCGCCACGGATATCGTACGCTTTAAAGCAGGTAATTGGGGTCGCCATTTGGATAGAAATTCCCTGTGTTTTAACTATTTATGATTACATTACCGCCTCTTACGACCTAAAGGAACATACCGGCCTTTATATTTATCGCAAAAGAGAAGGAAACATATATTTAAAGATACTGGTATTAAATCATTAGGAAGAGTGAAATACTAATTCAATTTGAATAACACAGCGTTTGACTATCACCTTTTTAATCACTGAACCTAAAGCGAAAGTTCAAAGTGGGTACTGTTATACAGAACACCTTGATGCTGATACTTGCGATAAAAACATAGTGTAGGATTAAAGCCACTTTTTATAAGTACTTTTTCAGAAGCAGGATTGTTATCCATGACTTCAGCACAAAGCGTTGTGATGCCCATGCTTTTGGCCTCATCTATCAAAAATAAAACGCAGCGAGAAGCTATGCCCTTACCGCATTCTTTTTCGGCAACTCTATAGCCAATTTCCGCCCTGTTGCCTTGTCTATTTTTGATATTAGCACGGGCTACGACCTGGTTGTTTCGCTGCCTGTCAACAAGCACATAGCCCCATGCTCTTTTCTGTTGTTTTAAGTAGCGAAACTCACTAACGTGATTGCCAACACCATCTATTGAATAAAACGCCGCCTCTCTTGGTGCTATAGACATTTCAAAATAGCGTCTATTAATACGCTCAAATTCTAAAAGTGTTAGCACGTGTTTTTCGGCGACGCTTTCAAAATGCATTGGCAGTGCTACTCCTTGCTGAACCTAATGAAGAGGTATTGATTAAAAGCCCAGTCTAATACAAGTCCGCATAGATAATTACCCATAGTCGAATCAAAACAGGCAAACCTTTTATCTACTTTGCTAATGAACCGCTTTGGTAATCGTTAAATGCCTGAACAATTTCCTGCTGAGTGTTCATTACAAAAGGTCCATATTGGACCACAGGCTCTTCAATAGGTTTACCTGAGACCACTATAAACTTACAACCCGTATCAGTGGATACAGATAGCTGCTTGCCACTTTGTGACAAAGCGCCCAGCTCTCCCTGCGACACAATAGTTTCTTTGCTAAGTTCGTCGCTATTAATGACCACGATTCCCTCGTACACGTAAATAAAGGCAGCTTCATCCGACCCCAGTGTAATTTCCGAACTCCCGCTTCGTAGTGCAACGTCTAAAAAAGTAGGAGCAACCGCCGTTGTCTTCACAGGCCCTTTCACACCGTCAATTTCACCCGCTAACACTTTGATTACTGCATCTTGAATGTGTACTGTCGGAACAATTTCTGGCTGTATGTCTTGATAGTTCGGCGCTGACATTTTCTCTTCGGCCGGAAGATTCACCCACAGCTGAAAGCCTTGTAACAAGCCCTCCTCCTGCTCTGGCATTTCTTCATGTATTATGCCTCGACCCGCATTCATCCATTGAATGCCACCAGCATCAATAACCCCCTCATTGCCTACAGAGTCTTTATGGCGCATTTTTCCTGCAAGCATATAAGTAACTGTCTGAAAACCACGGTGAGGATGTGGTGGAAAACCAGCAATGTATTCACCTGGATTATCTGAACCAAAAAAATCCAACATTAAAAAGGGATCGAGGCGAGGTAGATCAGGTTGTCCGATAATACGAGTAAGCGACACCCCCGCGCCATCACTTGTTGGCATACCTGTAACCACTTTCTCTATCGATTTTCGTTCACTCACTTCCACTGACATAATGTGTATCTACCTTAAATCTTAGCCTTCACTATCTTTTACGAGCTTCACGTTTAGCTTTTTGTATTACCGATCTTGAGTGCTTCAACGTCCCATTTTATCGCGACCGTGAGGCGACATAAGATCTTGCTCAGGCCCGACGGGGATTACCTGGGTTGGATTTATCATAGTGTGGCTGTAGTAATAGTGCCTTTTGATATGGTCGAAGTTTACCGTTTCAGCAACGCCCGGAACTTGATAGAGTTCTTTCATATAGCCGTAGATATTTGGATAGTCTGCGATTTGCTTTTTATTGCATTTAAAATGCCCGTGATACACAGCGTCGAAGCGTATCAGCGTAGTAAATAAGCGCCAGTCTGCTTCTGTTATTTTACTGCCAACCAAATAACGTTGTTTGCTCAACCTTTCTTCAACCCTATCTAGGGCGCAGAACAATGCAGTTACTGCCTCTTCATAAGCCTCTTGCGTTGTAGCAAATCCAGCTTTGTACACGCCATTATTTATGTCGTGATATACCATGTTATTGATGGTATCGATTTCTTCGCGTAACGCTTCTGGGTAATAATCGTCGTCATTATTAGTAAGTGAGTTAAACCCACTATTAAAAATACGAATAATCTCCGCAGATTCGTTATTCACGATGGTTTCAGATTGCTTGTCCCAAAGAATTGGAACGGTAACACGAGTAGTTATCTCAGGATTAGCCTTGGTGTAAATTTGATGCGCATAATCAAAGTTATAAAGCTTATCACCCGTCGACCCCGGATAGTCTTTAAATTCCCATCCTTGACCAAGCATTTCGGGATGTACTACTGAAACATCAATATGCGACTCCAGTCCCTTAAGCTTTCTAAATATAAGCGCTCTGTGGGCCCATGGGCAGGCTAACGAAACATAAAGGTGATAGCGGTCTGACTCAGCTGGGAAAGTTGCTTCGCCGCTTTTGTTAATTGTGTCACGAAACTTAGATGCTTGACGTTCGAATTTGCCACCGCTTTTACTGGTGTCATACCATTTATCTTGCCACTTCCCATCAACGAGTAAGCCCATATGCCTGCCCCTTTTTATTACTTCATTAAACAATGCATTCATTTAAACATGTATTGGGTAGAACGTATGTCGCTTAAAATCGGATTTATTATTCGAAAAAACTGGAGTGTATTGATCTTTAGTGTGCACTTTTGAGATGATGCGCGCCCTGCTAGCGTGTTCGTACGTTTAAACGTTAGCACACGCCTTTGTTAGTTTATTTTTTAAGTGAAGTGAAGCATGTCTGATGACCCTCGTTTAGGCGGTATCGTGCGCTTGTATGGCGCGCAGCAAACCAATAATTTAGCCAATAGTCATGTAGCCGTAGTCGGCATTGGTGGTGTAGGAAGTTGGACTGCCGAAGCACTGGCTCGTTCAGGCGTAGGCACTATTACACTTATTGATTTGGATGATGTTTGCGTTACGAACACGAACCGACAGATACATGCGCTCTCAAACACTATCGGAGAAGCAAAGGTCGACGCAATTGCAGCTCGGATAAACTTGATAAACCCAGCTTGCAACGTGATCTGTGTCGAGGATTTCGTTACACCTGAAAATACAGCCACATTGTTAAATAAAGAAATGCACGCTGTGGTTGATGCTACCGACAGTATTCGCGCTAAAGCGGCGATGATAGCTCACTGTAAACGCAACAAAATTCCCATTGTTACGGTTGGCGGTGCGGGCGGTCAAATAGACCCAACTCAAGTCACTAAAGGCGATTTAGCTAAAACAACGCAAGACCCCCTAGCAGCTAAGCTACGCAGTGAGCTTAGACGTAACTATAATTTTAGTAAAAATCCAAAACGCCGCTTTGGCGTTGAATGTATCTATTCAACAGAGCAATTGCGCTACCCACAACCTGACGGCTCGGTTTGTTACAACAAATCTGCAATGGAAGGTGGTACTCGACTAGACTGTGCTGGCGGCTTTGGTGCTGTGGTCACGGTAACCGCCACCTTTGGTATGTTTGCCGCTGCAAGTGTAATAAATAGATTAACTGGACAAAAATAGACTTTGGCCGATAACTTGCGCACAATAGTCAAAAACTTATAACACCTTGTCTTAACGACTTTTTAAGCGTTAGCTTGTTATAACAAAAGTATCGGTGAGAAGGAGAACAACATGTCACCTGATGAACTCAATAAATTAATGGCAGATTGCGCGAAGGACGCTGTGGTAACAGCAGCTGATGAGTTCGATATTGTACTCGACCACTCACCCGCTAGCGTAGCACTGGTGGACGACATTTTACTTAGTTTCGTAGATAAATATCACGATTTAGCGTTAGAAGATGAAGCTGTCTTCACTATTTGCAATATCTTCGGCGCTTATGTCGGCGAAATTTTAAAAGCACAGTTAGATGGCGAGTGGGTTTACGATCAGTCTAATCCAAAAGCGCCAGCCGTATTTTTGAAGGTTGGTGAAAATACCTACGCATTAGCAGGTATTTGCTATGAGCGGCTGGTCAATGACAGTCAAATAAGCGTTAATTCTTATTATGAACAAGCGCTGGGCAACCACTTAGGTAGTCACTAAATGTCTATCGGCCTTGTAGTTAATCAACTTCCAGTATAATTAAGTTGCACGGCTGCTGGCTCTCTCGGATGACGCTTCTTTCGGTTAGCGCATTTCTCGGTATTAGTTCTGGGGAACCATACTTTCAGGGATTGGGCGTCTCCCAATCCTCTACCATCCACTTCAAGTGGCGACTCTTGGAAATAGCATATAAAGCTATGCTGTAAAAAACGATTTTCACGCCCGTAATAGTTTCAAACCCCCAGTGATGGTGCATTGTGTAATATAGCTGAACGCTTAAGAGTGCCAGTACACCCAACTGAGCCAGTGGTATAACCCATTTTCGCCAAGCTAAATACTCTTTTTTCCACAAACGTTCACGCTGACTAACTAAAACCAAAGCCATTAACACGGGTAAACTGGCTGCTAGCCCTAAACCCAAGCTTTCTTTTTGCGGGTAAAAAAATGCGAGTAGTTCAATGGTTTGAGTACGAGAAGCTAGAGAAAATATAAACGCTAACCAATCTATGCAAAGAAGAATAAGTACGCTATAGAGCCAACGTGGCGGTAGTATTCTCCCTGACTCATCATAAAAAGCTAGCGGTAATTTGAGCATATTTTCACTTCTATGTTTGTAACTTTGAATCTTCAGAACACCATAAGTCCTGATGTTATTTATCTCTAAGAAGTGACTAAAGTGGGGGTAGACAACGCTTTTTTAAACCTTCTTGTTGTTGCTTTAACCGTATAATCTGTCGCTTTTAATTTTCATACCCCCCAAAAACGTTTTCCGACGCGCTACTCTAAGTATGCGCTAACAACTTATATCGTTAACGCTAAACATATATACTGCGTCTACGCGGGTTTTCCTGTATAATCCGCGGCCATTTTAAGCTCAGTCATTTTCCAGGTGATATTTTAGATGACAGTAGAAACGTTTAATCCAAACAAAGTAGTAAATAAAACCACCACGCTAGAAACGCCAGTGAAGGTATTAAGTGATAACAAACCTTCGCAGCAAAGCAATGGCAGCAGAATTGGTTTTGTTAGCTTAGGTTGCCCTAAGAACTTAGTTGATTCTGAGCGTATTCTTACTCAACTTCGCACCGAGGGTTATGACGTCGTCCCTACCTATAACGATGCTGATCTCGTTATCGTTAATACGTGTGGCTTCATTGATGCGGCAGTTGAAGAGTCGCTAGATACCATCGGTGAAGCACTTAAGGAAAACGGTAAAGTTATCGTGACTGGCTGCCTAGGTGTTAAAGAGGACGAAATTAGAGAGCTTCACCCGAACGTGTTAGCGATTACTGGCCCTCATGCCTACGAAACGGTAGTGGAACAAGTACACGATCATCTTCCAAAACCACATCACAACCCGTTTGAAGACCTCATTCCTGACCATGGTGTAAAATTAACGCCGCGTCACTATGCGTACCTGAAAATTTCAGAAGGATGTAACCACCGTTGCACGTTCTGCATTATCCCTTCTATGCGTGGCGACCTTGTCAGCCGCCCAGTGGGCAATGTGCTTGATGAAGCCAAGCGTCTAAAAGAAGCGGGCGTGAAAGAATTATTGGTTATTTCACAAGATACAAGCGCTTATGGTGTTGATGTTAAGCACAGAACGGGGTTCTGGAACGGCATGCCTGTTAAAGCACACATGCAGCAACTGTGTGAAAAGCTTGGTGAAATGGGTATTTGGGTCCGTTTACACTATGTATACCCCTACCCACACGTTGATGACCTAATACCGCTAATGAACGAAGGAAAAATTCTTCCATACTTGGATATTCCCTTCCAACATGCCAATAAACGCATCCTCAAATTAATGAAGCGTCCAGGCAGTGCCGAACGCGTTCTTGAACGTGTTAAGAAATGGCGCGAGCAATGCCCGTCGCTTGTCATTCGTTCCACATTTATTGTTGGCTTTCCGGGCGAAACAGAAGAAGAGTTTGAAGAACTATTGGATTTCCTTCGTGAGGCCCAGCTTGATCGCGTTGGCGCATTTGCATATTCACCCGTTGAAGGAGCAAGAGCAAACGACCTGCCTGACCCAGTACCAGACGATATAAAACAAGCGCGCCTTGCGCGCTTTATGGAAGTACAGGGTGAGATAAGCCAAGCTCGTTTACAAGCTAGAATCGGTAACGAATATCAAGTTGTTATTGACAGTGTCGATGCAGAAGGAGCAGTTGGTCGTACTTACGCAGATGCACCAGAAGTTGACGGCCTGGTTCACTTAAACGGTGTTTATGACGTAAAACCGGGCGATCGTGTATGGGCTGAAGTTATTCACGCTAACGAACACGACGTGTGGGCTGTACTGTCTGAAGAACAAGATGAAGAAGACGAAGGCACTGATTCCGTGCTGTAACTTCCGGTTCAAAAGCGGTCTCTACTAACAACTCATTTATTCGTTACTTCTGTTACCCTATCGGCTAATTGCCAGTCGATAGGGTTTTATGTATAAAGCGGCTTATACACAATTAAATAAGTAACACAATCAACGCCATCTTCTGTGGTACGTAAATAAAATATGGCAACGTTCCCCTACTCCAAATCGAAACATTTATCTCACTACATCTTGTCGTTTAGGATATTACTCATTTTGACTAGTGTGTTCAGTCCTAGTGCACTTGCCAACACAGAGTGTAAAGCTTTACGAACCGCGGGAGCACAGCAGTGGTTTCCTTATGCCTTTAACGAGTTTGATGGAAAATTAAAAGCCACGGGGATAGCGTTTGACGTTTTAACGCTATTATCGCAGGATTTGGGCGTCACACTAAAAATAGAAACCGGATTACCATGGAAACGCATTGAATCTAAACTCGACGCGGGTGAACTTGATATTCTGGCGGGAAACTATTGGAACGAAGCCCGAAGTCGAAAGTGGCTTATCACCGCATCATTCGCAACAGATGAGGTATACCTTGTGCTCTCGCCCTCATTGGTGCAAACACGAGGTACTGAAATTTCGCTTAACGCACTAACGCAATATATTGGTGTAATGCCACGAGGTATAAGCTTAGGTGAAAAGTTTGATAGCATTAGGTCAAACTTGAAAATTATCGAAGTTAAAGATCACGACAAGATGTATGAAATGATACGTCGTCATCGTGCTGATTACGCAGTTTCACCACAAAGCGCAGCACTAAGCCACTTGAACGCACCAGAGAACGATGGCATGCAATTAAGTCAGTCGGCTATATCATCAAACAATGTGCATTTTGCTATCTCTGCCAAATCAAAATGTGCGTCGCTATTCCCAGAGTTTAATGATGCCCTTAGCGCTCGTTTGAAGGACGGGTCTATTGAACAGATTATTAACACATATAATTTAACGCGGTAGCAATCTACGACTCAATACGAAAACGTAGTTGAAAGGTAAAATAGAAAAATTAAAGGCAAAGATAAAAGAGCGCTTAGTTATAAGCACTCTTTTATTTTAATTCGTTTACGTTTAAGTTCGTGGGAAGCTAGCAATGAGCTTACCAAGGCAATACTTCACCATTTGAATGGATAAAGCGACCGGCGTTAGATACATTTAGCTCATCTATTCTTTGCGACAAACGTTCGGCGCACGTATCAGCGTCGATATCCCCTGCCCCATTTACCATTTCAGTCTGCACGAATCCAGGGTGGAAGATACCTACGGCAATTCCTTGAGCCTTTAAGTCATTGGCCATAGAAACACCCGCTGCATTTAGCGCAGCTTTAGACATTCGATAGCCGTAATAACCGCCTGAACCATTGTCAGCCATTGACCCCATGCGACTGGTGATTAACGCAATTTTACTGTCCTGCGCCATTGCAGGCAGCAGTGTTTGCGTAACAAGAAGTGGGCCCATAGCATTAACGCGAAACTGGTAGTCGATAGTGTTTGGGTCCCAGTCATCAAGACTTTCACGTCCAAGTACACCAGCATTATTGATGAGCAAATCAATGTTGATATCCATTAAAGGAGCAAGTTTTTCAGCCAATGTCTCAGGCTGAGATACATCCACACCTTTGATAATTGTCACACCTGCACTGTTTAACTCATCACAGCTATTACGACATGTGGCATAAACCTTTGCGCCACGTGCTTTATATTGCTTGGTAAGCGCAAGGCCTATGCCTCTATTGCCACCGGTAATTACTACGTTCATAACGGTTCCCTTGTTACAATGTGTATGCTTTAAAAAGGTTTCATTAACCTTTCACAAGAACTGGCTGATTCGTTAGGGTTTATCGCTCAATACTAATAAGTCCTAAGCCCTATTTCTGCACTCATTTCTCGTTATTTTATAGTCTTCAAAAGCCGTTCTAGATCTTCTGGTGTATCAATTCCAACCGGAGGTGGCGCTATCGCAACTTCACAGTGAATTTTATCGCCATACCATATAGCACGTAGCTGTTCTAATGACTCTATCTGTTCGAGCGAACTAGGTGCATACGCCACATATTGCTTAATGTATTGAGCGCGGTAGGCATAAATACCTATGTGGCGTTTGTACAGCGACGTGTTTGCAGATTGTGGGTTCGCCATCATGTGATCCCGTTCAAAGGGAATGGGAGAACGCGAGAAGTAGATTGACTCTCCCTTTTCATTCACCAATACCTTTACGATATTTGGATTAAATACATCTTCAACACTTTCGATTGGCGTAGACAGTGTAGCCATTTGACACTGAGGCGCATTAGCAAGGTTGTCGGCAACCTGTCTGATATTTTCTGCAGGTATAAAGGGTTCGTCACCCTGTACATTCACCACAATAGTAGCGCTGTCAATGCCTTCTTTTTCGACAACCTCAGCAATACGCTCTGTTCCCGATTGATGATTAACTGACGTCATACAGACTTTGGCAAAACCAGCCACTACGTTTTGAATGCGCTCATCGTCGGTTGCCACTATGATGGTATCGGCGCCAGCCTCCTTAGCACGCTCGACGACGTGTTGAATCATTGGTTTTCCGCCAATTAACGCTAAAGGTTTGCCTGGAAACCGGCTTGAGCCATACCGAGCGGGTATCACAACTGTAAATGACATAACTTTTATTTGCCCCTACTTACCACTTAATTAAACGTTTTATTAGCGCGTTGCGTCTACTTCGTCTAACGACAATGCAGTTGCTTTACTTTCGATAAGTACAGGGATGCCATCTTTAATATCAAAAGCCAACCTATCGAATCGGCAAATTAACTGAGTCTTGTCTTCACTAAGTACTAATTTTCCCTTACACACTGGGCAAGCCAAAACTTCTAAAAGCTTCTTATCAAAGGCCATTGTTATTATTCCTGTCCGTTTTGGTGAATCTTTAAACCTGCTTTGGCAAGTTTTACGTTTACTAAATTAAAAAAATCTGGCGCTAAATGAGCGGTAACGGGTAAAAACCAGCAATCGTCGTGGGCGAAGGATGCCGCTTTCACCGCATCTTTTTCCGTCATTAACACTCTGCCGTTAGGTATATCTGAAGGCGTTATAGCATGATGATCAGCCAATGGAGTGGCAGAAGAAAGTTGAATACCCATTTCTCTAAGCTGAGAAAAAAAGCGCTGGGGAGAACCGATACCAGCAATTGCGCTGCACGGCACTTTTTTAATCTCTTCAAGCGTTGTGGTTTTCACTCTGTTAGCCACACAGGTAAAATCCCCTGCGACTAACGTCATCAAATATTGAGGCGCTACGGCATTATTGAATGTTGGCATTGAACGGCTATTATGGATTACCGCATCAACGGTATTTAAACGCCATTGCCCTTCACGTAGTGGCCCCATTGGTAACAAAAAGCCGCTTCCCACTTTTCTGTCATCCATTACCACAACTTCAACATCGCGATGAAGCGCGTAATGCTGAAGGCCATCATCACAGATAATTAAATCACATTGCAACTCGTCACCTAAGTAAGCGGCTCCGCGCGCACGCACTGGGTCGATAACTACATCACACTGGCTTCTTATAGCTAATAAACGGGGCTCGTCGCCTACTTCAGAAGCATCGTCCTCGCCGTTAACTAATCGAGGATAAAACGGTGACTTAGCGCCATACCCGCGACTTAAAATACCAACCTTTGCGCCTTGTTTTTGATAGTAATCGGCTAGCGCCAATACGACCGGAGTTTTACCGTTTCCACCTACCGAAATATTGCCAACTACAATGACAGGCGCACTCGCTTTGTAAGCTTTTTTAAGGCCTACCTTGAATAATAAACGTCGAAGTGCTGAGACAAAGTAAAACAACAGCGCAAGCGGTGATAGAAGCCACACTAATGGATGGCCATAATACCATTTATCGTGCTTGGTTTTACTTTGCAATTGACTCACTTAGCCTCACCAAATTGCAGTGCGTGCAGCTGTGCGTAATGACCGCCTTTTTCAAGCAACTCATTGTGTTTGCCTTTCTCTAGAATGCGGCCTTGCTCAACCACCATAATGCAGTCTGCATTTTCGATGGTAGACAACCGGTGCGCCACAACAATACTGGTACAACGTTTTTGCAGCGTTTCCAGCGCATCTTGAATTAAACGCTCAGACTCAGTATCAAGGGCAGAAGTCGCTTCGTCCAAAATCAAAATGGGCGCTTCGGCAAGGATTGCCCGAGCAATAGCAATACGCTGTCGCTGACCACCCGATAGCATTAGGCCATTTTCACCGATAACCGTATCTAAACCATCAGGTAGGTTCGATAAGAACTCTTCAACATGCGCCATCTTAGCGGCATTCTCAATGTCTTTTCGAGATACATTCTCTCGCGCACCATAAGCAATGTTGTTCGCAATAGAATCGTTAAATAGCGTCACATTTTGTGAAACCACGGCAAACTGCGCTCGCAGATTTTTTAGGTCAATGTCGTTAAGCGGCTTGTCGTCTAGGCGTATTTCACCCTCTTGCGGTACGTAAAAACGCGTAAGTAACGACGAGATTGTCGACTTACCACTTCCCGAACGCCCTACTAGGGCAATTGATTCGCCGGGGTTAGCTTTAAAACTCACGTTTGACAATGCAGGTGTCTGCTTGCCCGGGTAAGAAAAGGTGACGTCGTTGAATTCTATCTTACCTGTAGCGCGTTCAACCTTTGTTTTACCTTTATCTTCTTCATCAGCTTCATCAAGAATTTCAAAGATACTGGCACACGCTGCCATGCCTTTTTGGAATTGGTTGTTAATGGTAGTGAGCTGTTTTAGAGGCTTCAGAAGCATTACCATGCAAAATACGACGTTGATAAACACACCAGCCGTTAGCTTTTCTAGCATGCCCGGCGTACTGGCTATAAACAAAACAACAGCAAGCGCTATTGATGCAATAACCTGAATTGACGATACGCTTAATATAGAGGTCACATGAAGCTTCATCGACTGCTGGCGATTGTGATTATTTTTCTGGTTAAAGCGCTTCTGCTCTATTTCTTGGCCGCCAAACATGATCACAACTTTGTGACCTTTTACCGCCTGCTCTACTGACGACGTAAGGTTGCCCATTGATTTTTGTATGCTTTTACTAACGATGCGAAAACGTTTACTGACAATAGATACAATCACCGCCACGATAGGGCCAATCAAAAGAAAAATAAGTGAAAGTTGCCATGAGTAATAAAACATGACACATAGCAAACCAATAACCAGCGCGCCTTCTCTGACAAGCGTTAACAACGCTTTACCAGAAGCGTTAGCTACTTGCTCAGTATCATAAGTAACCTTGCTTATAAGCCCGCCAACTGCATGATTATCGTGAAATGACACGGGTAAATGGATGTATTTATCGAACAGCTGTTGGCGCATGCGCATAACAACTTGGGCACCAATCCAGTTTAATGTATAGCTGCCTAAGAAATTGAACACGCCGCGCAATAGAAACAATGGAACTATGGCGTACGCAGCCATCCGAAGATAATCTTTATCGTTATTACCTAGGGACTCATCAATCATTGGCTGTAGCTGTGAAAATACAAAAGTATCTACCGCGGAATAACCAATCATACCGATAATGGCAAACACAAAAGGCACTTTGTACGCTTTCAGATACTGTAAAAAGCGCTTAATTTGATAATCCGAGTTGTCGGCTTGTTGCATGTAGTTTTTTTAACCTGTTTAAAACGTTAACGAAAACGCGTTAAGAGTATTGTACTCGTTCTCACTCTAATTCACTAATATAGAGGCAAAATTGGTTAGTCTGCCAACTAACTGAACAATGTGTGGTCACTTCACTATAATACCAACCCTCATAGGTAATTGCCCTACCAGAAGGCGCTGGCAAGGTTTCTAGCAAAGCGTGGGAATGCAGGAATGGCTTTTTACTATTTACAGGGTGTTGAAGTACCAGCTTTTGAGGTGCCGGCTTTTGAAGTGCTAGTTATTGATGAGCTAGGGTTGTGCTTCTAAATGTCGCGGGTTAATGCCTCTCAAATACCAGCGCTTATGCAAAGTATATCGCTGGGTATCTATGTGATAACTGCCCTGGGTAAACGTTGCCCTAACATAGCCGTGGTAACTGGTTAAATACTGCTTTACTTTATGATACTTGTATCGCCTAGCCACTTCACTTGCTGGAAACTGCCAGCGATTCTCGAAACCTTGGGTAAAGATCACAGCCCTTGGTGCAACATGCTCTATAAAGACATCAGTAGATGAGGTCTTACTACCGTGATGGGGCGCAATAAGAATATCAGCACTTAAATTTGAAAAGCTTGGTATTAACGCGCTTTCTTTTGCTGAAATCTCTTGTATTTCACGTGTGATCAGGGCGTACTCGCTCGCCTTTTCAATATCACCGGGTATAAGAACGCTGCCAGACTGACCAGAAACTTTAACCACACAGGACATGGCATTATTGTCTTGCTTATTGCCCTTTGGCGGCCATAAAAATTCGACGGTCAAATTCTGCCAATAAACACGCTTGCCTCTCTCGCATCCCGCGGTAGGCGAATGAAAGCTGGCGTGTGCTGCCAAACTATGAAGTTTAACCGCAGATAAACCTCCCGCGTGGTCGTTATCACTATGTGTATGAATAACAACATCGATGCTTGAAACATGTGTACCTTCCAGAAATGGAAGCAGGTGTGCGGTCGCTGTGCGAGCAATACCCTCAAACTGAGCACCAGAATCAATAATGATTGCTCTACTCCCTCTTGTAATAGCGATCGCGCTAGCTTGGCCAGCATCAAAAACGTGAAGCGTCCAAGGCTCCTCATTAACGGGTGACCATTTTTGAATGAAACTAAAAAAAGGTATGGACAAAATTAGGATACATACTTTTTTGTAGCGCCATGCAGGCAACAGAAAAATAACAACAGCAGCAAGCAAACAGAGCGTAGCGCCATTACCCTGGTGAACATCAACTGCACTTAATGAAAAGCCACTAAGCAGGTTTAGAAATGACAATAAATACCCCAAACAGGTATCACTTGTTTGAAATAGTGCGCTTGCCAATTCTTGGACTGGGCCGAAATGAATAAAATGAAGCAGCAATAGAGAGAGTAAACAAACGGGCAGCAACAAAGTTATAACGGGTAAGGCAATCAAGTTTGCTATTAGCGCAATAATACTTGCACTATCAAACCAGATGAGTGTTAGCGGCATCATTATAAGCGTTAGCGCTATTTGCAGCTTTATTAGCGACACATACCAAGGTGAGCGCTGTAGCCCCCATGTGGTCACTAAAAACCAAATACACACCACTGCACCTACGCTTAAGTAAAAGCTTGCACTTAACATAGAAAGCGGGAAAAGCAGCAAACTCAACGCCAGCATAGCTAACGCAATATTTATTGGCCTCCATGCATTACGTGAAAGCGACAACGCGCAGCCAATAGCTACAAGAACCCAGGCTCGCACAACGGGCAAGGCACTTCCGCTTAACAGCGCATAAAAAAAACAAATAACCACAAGCAAGCAGAGCACTATGGCTCTAATCGGCGCTTTAATAGTTAATAACTTTGAACGTCGATCAGTTTTGTTCTCTCGATCTACTGTCTTTAACCTTATGCTTGTTATGCTGGCTAAGAAGTAATGCACACTACCGAATATATCGAAAACGTGTCTAAGTATGAAAATTATCGGGTTAAAAGCTAATAAGCATACCCCGGCAATAAGTGATAAGTGCATACCGGATATACTAAATATGTGCCCGGTACCTGTGCGTTGTAACAGCGCCCAGTTGTCTTTTGTAAACCCAGCCTTATCGCCAAGCAGTAGCGCCCGCCACCAATTGAGGTTATTGAGATTCTGCGCTTCTAGCGTTGTCGAAAGGTCATAGCGCAACGAATGCTCATGCGTGGTTTTATCGTGCTCTATAGATTTAATATATCCAGTGACATGAATAAACTGACTAACCAGCTGCTGCTGGCGGCTTGCTCCAACGGGATTGACCGTACCGTATGCAGGCTTAAGTTTAACAACCGCTGTAAACGTGTCGCCATTGTGCAAACATTTAAGTCCGACAGACTTTTCTGACGCTTGCGATGTGACGTGCTGCTTTACATCATCTAAACCACGTTGTGAGCGTTGCACTCGCTCAACATTGTCACTTGAAAACTTGTATTGCTTGTGAGCAAGGCGAGCTCTAAAGTTGAAAGCGTAAGATAAAACAGCATTCAGGGGTTTTGGCACTGCGCCATCATCTAAAAATGTCGCGACGCTCTCGCCATTTACCGACGTAATGCTTACCACATAATGAAAAGCGGCCTCTGAGTTATTACTTTTATTAGAAACACATCCCTGCGATAAAACTCGCCCCGATATTGTGACATCTTGTTGAATTTTACCCTTGGGCAGTTGCCAAGCGTAGTAAAAATGCCCTACACTCGCCACCCACAGTACGCCGAGTATTAAGCCGCTCACTGCACAACATAGCTGTACATCAAAAATGGTCTTATTGGACCTAGGTTTTTTTAAAGAAAACAGTAAGATGACAACAATAGCTATCACCAATATGGCAATCATCAATGCCATGGTGTGGGTACTTGGAAGTTTTTGCCATAAAACCGCACTTATTGCGCCAACGCAAAAACAGCTTAGGCAAATTGTGATACGATTGACCATGTTTTCACGTAGCAATTGACAGTGAGTGAACGTTGCTAGTGCAAAACCGTGCTGCGCAATCCCGTTTGCTGTTATTTTTTCTGTCTTTTTTGATTTTATTTTCGAGATGCATTGATATTTATGCCTAAGAAATTTATTCGACGTTTTTTGCCAGATCACCAAAGCATTAAGCAAAACAAAGCGT
Source organism: Alteromonas macleodii (assembly GCF_903772925.1). NCBI lineage: Bacteria > Pseudomonadati > Pseudomonadota > Gammaproteobacteria > Alteromonadales > Alteromonadaceae > Alteromonas > Alteromonas fortis. Next base: position 2,181,117 of record NZ_LR812090.1, on the reverse strand, counting down.
TAAAAATATTTGGTAGCGTATTGCACGAACCTAATTTATGGCACCTGAACCGTCGCTCTGCATCTGGCGCGTTTGGCATAGGCTTGTTTTTTGCCTTTTGGCCTGTGCCGTTTCAAATGTGGCTTTCTGCAGGTTTAGCTATCCCTTTTCGAGCAAACCTTCCCTTGTCTGTCGCAACAGTCTGGGTAACAAATCCATTTACCATTCCCCCTATATTTTATGGGGCTTACAAAGTGGGTACTACTGTACTTGGGACCAAACCTGAGCATTTTGAATTCCAGTTTAGCTGGCAGTGGGTGGTAGAAAGCATTAACACCATTGGGCCCGCTTTTTTAGTTGGTTGTGGTATTTGCTCTGTGGTTTTCGGATTGGCAGGTTACTTTTCCTTAAACTGGGTATGGCGCTTTCAAGTGAAAAAAGCGTGGGAAAGACGCAGACAAATGCGTAATCAGACGGCTCAATAACAAAGCCCCGTAGAGCAAATTTCAGCAAGAGTAAATAGCAGCATTTGCTTTCGATAAGACATAAAAAACGCCACATCTCATTGTGGCGTTTTTTTTGGTTTTTATCGGAAGTGAGACTTAAGAGTTCCTGTGTTTTGTACTTGAACTGCGTTAGGCCGAGGCTCAATATCAAAGAGGCCTCAGTCTAAAAAGCATTCTTAGCGTTTATTTCACAGGTCTATTTTTCATGCTCAGCGAGGAAGGCAACCAACGCAGCTTCATCCCACACATCTACATCAAGCTCTTGTGCCTTGGTTAATTTAGATCCAGCCTTCTCACCTGCAACAAGGAAGTCAGTGTTCTTACTCACTGATCCCGCCACCTTAGCACCAAGTAACTGTAGCCGCGCTTTAGCATCTGAACGCCCCATTTCACTAAGCGTACCGGTTATAACGCAGGTTTTACCTTCGAGAGGCAAGTTACCCGAATCAGGCTTTTCAATGGCGGGCCAATTGATTCCTTCATTTAGAAGTGCGTCAATCACATCGGTGTTATGCGACTCGTTAAAGAAGTTGTATATATGGGTAGCTACCACCTCGCCCACATCCTGCACTTCTACTAAAGCTTCTAATGAAGCTTCACGAATCGCTTCTAAGGTTTCAAAATGCGTAGCTAAGTTTGCCGCTGTCGCTTCACCTACTTCACGGATCCCCAATGCGTATAGAAATTTGGCAAGGGTGGTCTGTTTTGATGCTTCTAGAGATGCCAAAAGCTTGCTTGCAGACTTCTCAGCCATACGCTCTAAGCCAATAACGTCACCTAAAGCCAGGGTAAAGAAATCTGCAGGACTGTGTACAAGATCAGCATCTACTAATTGGTCAACAAGCTTATCGCCCAAACCATCTATATCAAACGCTTTACGCGAGGCAAAATGTTTTAGCGCCTGTTTGCGTTGCGCTGCACAAATTAACCCACCAGTACAGCGAGCGACTGCTTCATCTTCAAGCTTTTCAACCTGCGAGTCACACACAGGGCACTGGCTTGGGAAACTAATGTCAGTTTCACTACCCGTACGATTTGCTTCAACCACAGAAACTACCTGAGGAATAACATCACCGGCGCGACGAATAACAACAGTGTCGCCAACTTTAACGCCCAATCGGGAGATTTCATCCTGATTATGTAGTGTGGCATTTGATACGGTTACGCCACCTACAAAAACAGGCTCTAAACGCGCAACCGGTGTAATTGCCCCAGTTCTGCCTACTTGAAACTCAACGTCCACCAGTTTGGTTACTTCCTCTTGCGCAGGAAATTTCTGTGCAATCGCCCAACGCGGTGCTCGGGCTACAAAACCAAGGGTGTTTTGCAATTCAATGCGGTCTACCTTAAAGACGACGCCATCAATGTCATATGGCAAGTTGTCGCGCTTTTCCAGGATATGATTGTAGTAATTTAAACAACCCTTACCGCCCTCTGCTGTGTCGATATCTGGGCATAGTGGCAGCCCCCATTTACCCAATTGTGCAAGTCGCGCACTGTGGGTTGAAGGTAAATCAAAGCTTTCTGGTTGTACAACGCCTAGTGAATAAGCATAAAACATCAGTGGGCGTTTAGCGGTGATTTTCGAGTCTAACTGACGCAAACTTCCGGCTGCGGCATTGCGCGGATTGGCAAAGACCTTACCGCCCGTTTCTTTTTGATGTTCGTTTAATTTTGCAAAGCCATCTCGCGGCATAAACACTTCACCACGAACCTCGACGCGGTCTGGATAGTGATCGCCGCGAAGGGTTAAAGGTACATTTGAAATAGTACGCACGTTAGCTGTGATGTTTTCGCCTACCTGACCATCGCCCCGCGTTGCAGCGCGAACTAATTCACCGTTTTCGTACAAAATACTCACGGCTAAACCATCTAACTTAGGCTCACAGCTAAAGTCCAAAGTAGCAGTATCTTTAAGCCTGTCTTTTAAGCGCTTCTCAAATGCCAATAGAGACTCTTCATCGAAAGCGTTATCTAGCGACAGCATAGGCACATCGTGAGTAACTTGCTCAAATGCAGAAAGCGCAGCACCTCCCACCTTTTGACTTGGAGAATTTGGGCTCTGTAATTCAGGATATTGTTTTTCAAGCGCTATTAGCGCCTGCATATCTCTATCATAAACGGCATCGGGAACCGAAGGGTCGTCTAGTACATAGTACTGGTAATTGTATTCATTTAACGTGTTGCGAAGTTGAGCAACTTGTTGCTTTGCTTGTTCTAAAGAGTCTGACATGGAGTTGTTTTCACGCCGTATAAATAATTAAAAGTTTTACAATTTGTTGCTTAGGTTACTTAACCCAAACGACCTTTTGTTTCAAATGAAGCATTAAACCGCCGTCTTTTTAGTCGGTTAGTATAATTTGCAGCCTCGCTGTAGCGCTATTTAATAGAAAAGGACCTGGGTATGAGCCAAGTCCTTTATTACGCTATCATCAAGCACGTACAAAGCGTGCGATATAGACAGTTGAATAGCTTGCGTTAGCTGCGAGCAATCATACGCTTGCGTTCAAATTCACGAATTTTTTCAACGTATTGCTGTAAGCCCTGTTTAGTTAACACACTTCGACGACCATCTAAAACCTGAGCACCAAACTCGTCCGCTAGCTTACGCGCCGCGTTGTGCATCATATTGAATACTTGATGAGGGTCGCCTTCAATGGGCAATATCATAAACAAAGATACACCTTGGGTCTCAAAATTTTCCAGGTTATCAATATCAAAAACACCAGGTTTAAACATATTGGCTAGGCTAAATAATACAGGCCCTTTGCCATTGGAATTTACGTGACGATGGAAGATATCCTGGTCGCCAAACTTAAACCCTAGTGTAAGCAACATAGGTAAAAGCGCAGCACCAGAAATAGCCTCACCTTCAGGTGCTCTTACGTTTAACACCAATACTTCGGGTTCAACGCTAGATGACTTTGCTGGCTCAGATGAGCTAGTGGCAGTGTCGCTGTGTGTATCATTTGCACTAAAGCTCTCTTCACCAAATTCCGGGTTACCCTGCTCGCTGGTGTCGAAGTCGATGCGCATTTGGTCATCGCCAAAATTAGGCTCTTCCCGCTTCTTGATCGGTGTTTTGCTTCGCTTACTACGTGTAAAACGTCGCGGCTGTTCATTTTCTTCCTGGCTACTCCGTAATGAAGATGAATCTTCTTGGGCGTCTAAGCTAAAGTCAGCCACTTCTCGCTCGTTTTTAGCCGGTGCTTGAACCGGTGCTGGTTCTTCTTCAAGCGTAGGGTCTACATAAAACTTTTGCGCAGGACGAACGGGTGCTGCTGGCGCCTGTGCGGGCTGTGCCGTGGTTTGATTATCAGAGTAACCGTTATTTGAGCCATTCGAGTTGTTCGGCGCTGAATAAGACGCCTCTTGTGCATTTTCTTCGCGCTGTGTTTGTGGCGCTGACTGAGCTTCATCGTCGCCTTCTCGAAGCAAGAAACCAGGAGGCTCAGGGAAGGCAGCAACGTTGTCATCGCTTTTACTTGTTGCGGTATCAATCGAGCGAGCCTGCCCTTTCATGTGTGGCTTGGGGTTCGTTACCACTGAACCATACAGCTTGGGCGCTTCTTGAGCGTCTTCTTTTTCGCGCTCTTTTCCATCCTGTTTTTCGGCTGGCGACATCGAAGAATTATCATTGCTGCTGGCATTAGCGTGTTCTTCGCCAGCATCGTCTTTCTGGCTATGAATGTCACTCGAAGAAGCATATTGAGAAGAGTGATTGCTCTCATCGTTACTGAATTTTTGAGCGTCGCTGCCGTTATCTGGGTTATTCACCGAGTCATCATACGACATGCTAGAAGCTGAATTTTCTGCTGCGCTGCTCTCATCTGCTCTATTAGGTGAGTTTTGCGAATTGCTAACCACTCGAACCGCACCAATGCCAAGTTCATCAAAACCTTCCTGTGGTTCGGATTCTAATTCGCCATCATCCTCCTGCCATTGACGGGGCTCTAAGCGCTCTTTTTCCGAAGGCTTACCGTTTTTACGAATTTTCCAAATACCGTGGGCAAGCACAGCAATGATAAAAACCGTGCCTCCAAGGAGTAAAAATAGACGTAATTGATCTTCCATTTAATTTCTTTCGCCCTTTGTTATGCTTCTGCGAAGGCTACAGCTTCGTCAACGTCTACCGCTACCATACGTGAAACTCCAGGTTCCGCCATAGTAACACCGGTTAAGTGACTAGCCATTTCCATCGCTATTTTATTGTGGGTGATATAAATAAACTGCACTGTTTGTGACATTTCTGACACTAAGTTACAAAAGCGCCCTACATTTGCATCATCCAATGGTGCATCTACTTCATCCAGCAAGCAAAATGGTGCCGGATTCAATCTGAAAATAGCAAACACCAATGATAAAGCGGTTAATGCTTTTTCTCCACCGCTTAAGAGGTGAATCGTACTATTTTTCTTACCAGGGGGACGAGCCATTATCGTTACCCCAGTCTCTAATAAGTCATCATCGGTAAGCGCAAGGTATGCTGAGCCACCGCCGAAGACTTTAGGAAATAACATTTTAAGGTCTTCGTTAACCTGCTCAAAAGTGTTTGAAAAGCGCGTGCGTGTCTCTTTATCAATTTTTCGAATAGCGGACTGCAGAGTTTCCAACGCATCGGTAAGGTCGTTGTGCTGTGTATCCAAATGAGACTTTCTTTGTGACTGGGTCTCATATTCTTCAACCGCAGCTAAATTTACCGCTCCTAAACGCTGAAGGTTGGCTTGCGTTTTTTCAAGGTCTTCTTGCCAACGCTTTTCTTCAGCCTCTTCTGGCAAGGTTTCTAAAATGCTTTTTAGTGATTGCTGTGTTTCGTCAAGCTGTTCTAGGATCGTATTTGCGCGTACCCGATACCCTTCAATATCAATGTTTAGTTTATCGATGTTTGTCTGTCGGGTTTGTATGTCTTTACCTAGAGCCTGATGCCCTTTTTCGGCTTCTCGCAACCACTGTTCAATATCTTCAAGGCTGCGCTGCTTAGCGCTTTTTAGTTGCTCTAACTCAGCCTTATTCTCTAGCAGAGACTGAAGCTCTGCTTCCTGAATTTCTTCCGGAGACGTAAGATGCGCTAGCTCTTTTTGTAATCTCTCTTTGTTTTTTACATATTCTTCACGCTGCTCAAGATTACGCGTAACCTGCTGTCTATATAAGTTTTGATGATTTTCAAATTGCTGCTTTTTTAATGCAAGCTCATGATTTTGCGACGTTAATGAATCAACTGAGGCGCGTAATTCTGATGTATTTCGCTCATTTTCTTCACGTTTCGCATTAACTTCATCAATATGCACTTCGTATTCAAGAATGTGCGCTTCTAGAAGTTCTAACTTTTCAGAAAGTTGCGCCAACTGCTCTTCTTCTTTGGCAAGCATTAACTCTTGTTTTGCCAATTCATCATTAAGTTTGGCGCTGCGAGTAGATTGCTGCTCTTGCTGCATTTCAAGTAAAGAAAGCTTGTTTTTAATCTGAGCCCGTTGATTTTCTTTTTCAGCTAAGGCGTTTTGAGCTGTATGCTTTCGAGCTTCGCATGCTTCAAAAGCTTGCTTCGCTTCCTCAATGGAATGCTCAACTTCTTCAATGAGACTTTCAATAGCTTCAATATTATCTGTAAGCGATTTAATTTTGTTAGCACGCTGTAAAGCACCGTCATTCACCTCACCCGGTTTAACGACCCAATGGGAGCTGGCCCATAAACCTGAAGGTGAGATTGCGCTAGTAAAGCCTTTAACACCGCTTTTCATTTCGGTATCAGTTAAGCGTTCCACCTTACTTGCAAGATCTTCATCGTCTTCACAAAGGTAAATATCATCAAAAAATGCGGGAACCTGTGCCGGTGAAGTGTTTCTACCGCCAAGCTCGGTTAATAAAGCATGGGCTAAAGAGCCGGCTTTTGCCGAACTTACGAACAGGCTTTCGGTGTACACCTTTACGCCTGTGGGCAGACGCGCTTTGTTTTTCAAAAGCTCTTGTATGGGGTAGTTTTTCGCGACTACAGGGTCTCTAGCGTGCTGTAATATAGCTTCGATACAGGGTGCAAGCTTTTGGCTTGAGCTAATTTGTTGCCAAAGCTTTTCTATTCCCTCTAATAGCGTATCTTCAAAGTTAGAAGCGTCTTGCTGAAGTGCTTCTAATGCAGATTTAGTGGATTGGGCGGTTTGCAGCTGACCCTGCGCCTCACGATGTCTCGCTTCAATAGTTTGCACTTCAGCATGCTGTTTTTGGAGTTTCTCGCTAGCTGTTTGAACCGCTTGTTTACCTTCATCAATATCAAAATCTAGCTCGTTTGCTTGCTCTTCTAACAATGCTATTTGATCTGAGTAGTCTTCGTCATCAAGCTGTTTTAGCTCGTCTTGCAGTTCGCTAATACGCTGGGATGTGCGAAGCTGCATACTCATTGTAGACTGAATTTGGCTATGACACTGTTGCACGTCTTGTCGAAGCTGGTTGTACGTCTGCTCTTGCTCACGAGCTTTTGCGTTAAACTCTCTTAGCGACTGCTCTACGTCTTCAAAACGCGCTTTTGCATGTTCCAGCTCAGCTTCTTTCAGTAAAAGCTCTGGTTCAATGTTTTCAAGCGCCTCGTTTGACACAGCAAGTGCTTCCTGCGCTTCATCAATAGAGTGGTTTAGCAACTCATGCTGTTCGTTTATCCGCGTTAACTCTTGCTCTATTTGCCCTTTTCGCTGTTTCGCATGCAGGGCGTTTTGCTCTAATCGCGTGATTGCATTGCTTGTGGTGAATAACTGCTGCTGCAGATCATCGATGACTTGCTTGGTCTCAACTTGCTTAGTTTTATACGACTCAAGCCCGGCTTCATCACCTTGTAACTTAGCATTCAAATCGTCGACTTCTATTTGCAGTGTTTGCTGCTGCTTTTGCAGCGCTTCAATATGTTCGCTATTTTTAAGAAATCTAATTGCCGCAAGCTGACCCTTCAACTCTCTGGCCTGTGCGCGCAATGTTTTATAGCGGGTTGCAGCGGCAGCTTGTCGCTGTAATTTTTCCAACTGCTTGCCAAGTTCATCGCGCACATCGTTTAAACGTTCCAGGTTGTCTTGCGTGTGCCTGATGCGATTTTCTGTTTCTCTGCGACGCTCTTTGTACTTTGATATACCCGCAGCTTCTTCAATAAACACGCGCAGCTCTTGTGGCTTAGATTCAATAAGCCGTGAGATCATACCTTGTTCGATAATGGCGTAAGAGCGTGGTCCTAGCCCTGTTCCTAAAAACAGATCGGTAACGTCTCGTCTGCGACATTTGGTACCGTTGAGGAAGTAAGTTGACGTGGCATCTCGAGTTACTAATCGTTTAACCGACAGCTCGTTGTAGTTAGCAAATTCGCCTGCGATCCGCCCTGCACTGTTATCGAAAACAAGTTCAACGCTACATTGCCCCACGGGTTTTCGTGAAGATGAACCGTTGAAGATCACGTCTGTCATCGCATCGCCGCGTAGGTTCTTCGCTGAACTTTCACCTAATACCCAGCGAACAGCATCAATAACATTGGATTTACCACAGCCGTTCGGCCCAACAATGGCAGTCATTTCCCCGGGAAATGGAATAGTAGTCGGCTCAACAAAGGACTTGAAGCCCGCAAGCTTTATCTTCTTAAGCCTCACGCATCATCCCTATGATATACAGAGTTGCCGGACGAAATCGTCATAGCTTCAGCCCAATACCCCTTGATGGGATGCTGAATTAGCGGATGATATGGAAATGATGTAATCACACAGAAGGTTCTTTTGTTATTATGTTTCGACTCTACCAAAACTAACAGCTTGTAACAATTACCATTTCGGCGAGTTAGGCACAGAACGCACCAAGGGCGTATGATAGAGTAAATAGCTAATAAACAAAGCGTTTAAAATAACGCGAAGGAGTATGAATGAGTTCAGGTGGTGTACATTATTTCTTTGAAGGCTTTTCGCTTATAAAGACGAAAGGGCTAAAGCGTTTCGTGTTTGTGCCCCTCATTATAAACCTTGTTCTGTTTTCCGTTGCTTTTTATTTCCTGTTCGGCCAAATAGAAATGGGCATAGCCTATGTTATCGACCTTGTACCAGAATGGTTAGGCTGGATAAAAACGGCCATCAGTTTCTTCTTATGGCCTTTAGCGGTAATTAGCGTGTTACTCATTTTCGCACTTATATTTGGCACCTTGGCCAACTGGATTGCCGCGCCTTTCAACGGCGTGTTATCAGAAAAGGTTGAGCGCCATTTAACGGGCCAAGACTTGGGTGATGAAGGCGTTATGTCGTTGGTAAAAGACATTCCGCGCACTGTAGGCCGTGAATTGACTAAACTCATTTGGTATTTACCTCGCGCCATCGGTTTTTTATTGCTGTTCTTTTTCCTACCTATTATCGGTCAAGTGCTTTGGTTCTTATTTAACGCCTGGATGATGGCTATCCAGTATTGTGACTACCCTTATGATAACCACAAGGTAGATTTCACTCGAATGCGCTTGCACCTGGGCGAACACAAAGGAAAAGCAATGACCTTTGGTATGATGGTAAACGTGTTCTCGCTCATTCCCGTGGTGAACTTCATTGTTATGCCAGTAGCAATTTGTGGTGCCACATCTATGTGGGTAAGAGAGCTAAAGCCTACGCTTCGAGGGTAGGGAGAAATAACCCGTTGTAGTAGCTGTGAAGTTGGTTAATGAATAGAACTATGGCGTTATCGAAAAAGAGTGTGCGGCTGCTTATTTAGTGCCGGTAAATGCTTCGTACTCAGCTAGCCAGTGGGCCGCCTCTTTTCGATTGCCGCTATTGTGAAAAGCTTGGAAGAAATTCATTGAGATGGGCCGCTGCGCATTTTGCTTTTCAAGCTGTTGCTGCCAAAGCACCAGATATAAAGGCGGGATCACGCCGCTATCGTGGTGCTCCATAAACGTAATACGTCGGCTAGGTTTGTAGCTATTAAGCCCCAACACTGAACAGGTTTTAGCGCGAGCAATAATGGTTGCGGGGTCTATCGACAGCCAATTCTCTACCGTTTCATGTGGTGCATACCAATACTCAGTATCTACGACAACGTTGGGCGGTCTGAAGTCTTCAATTCCGTCTTCATCGCACAGTTTGTTTGCCATCCCCTTGCCAATGGGGTATTCGTCAGCAAAGCCAGCAAAATGGGCTAGTTCGTGCACAAATACTGAATAAGCGTCACTAATATCCAAATACATTACACCGTTTTGAACATTCGCTTTGCCCTGCTCGGCCACTACTACTGCATGGCTAAATTTACGCTTTTTGGCGATATTGGCTAACGGGGTTATATTGCAACCTAAGATGCCCGCCCTTTTATAGTTAGCGTCGCAATCCAGCACATCGGTTTTCAGCCAAATAGGCGGAGCTAAACAAATAGAAAGGTTTTTAAGGCGCGAATCATTGTTATATGACTGATAAAGTTCGTGCGCTCTCATAATGGTCGCCAAGCTTGTAGCGAAAGGTTGAACGCGCTGCAGGCAATTTGCTTTACCCTCCCAATTGAAAGTGCCAGATTGCCTTGTTGCTTGCGCCACTGAATAAGGAGAATAAAGTTTGATGGCCTCTAGCGCTTTCTCCGCCTGCTGATGGCCTTTTTTCGCCGCAAAATTAAAGTGCGACTTAGCTTCTGAGAATTCACCCTCGCCCCATAAAAGCCTTGCGTACTTAAACGCGCTTTGCATGTCTAAGGTTGCTGTAGCTGCCAGCAAAGGCTTAGCTAACTGCTGTTGACCGTGAAGTAGATACCAATCGGCCAGTGCAGCCTGTGCAGGCAAATAGTCTTGTGACGCTGCGCGTATCAGCCACTTTTCTCGCTTTTCTGGCGAATCGGTAGACATCGCGAAGGCTAGTTGTGCTTCCGCTACATCGCCAAGTGCTGCTAAGCGCATAAAACGCTCTGAAGCACCCTCTTCGCCTAAGATTTGGTACAACAGCCACGCAGCGTCGGCATTTTCTAGATTAACAAGCTTCTCCAGAAAATAGGTCGCTGTCTCTTGGTCAATGGAACCTTTAGAGGAAAAGCCGTTGTTATATGCGCTCTCGAATATCTCGAGCATGTGGGCTTGGGCAATGTCACTACCCTGCTTTGCAGCCAACCAAAGCAGCGCTAGCGCGTTATCTCGTGGATTGTTTTCAAAAGTAGTATCAGTTTTATTTGGGGCGATAGTATCAGACTGAACGCTATCAGATGTGCCAATTTCATCAACTTCTAACAAGCCACTATTTAATATTCCGCCATCTACGTTTGGGTGCGATGGTAATAGCACGCTAATTGCGTTAGAAATAAGTTGGGGGGCATAGCGCCCGCTATCGCCCGCAACAATAAGCAGTGCGAAGACTGCTAAAAATAAGCCTCGCATAATGCCTTGCGCTTACTCTTCGCTAGCTACATCGTTGCTAGCTTTATCACGCAAACGGTTTAGCTCCATTCTTGCGTAACGATGTTCTACGTAGTCGAACACGTTTGTACTTAGCGCAAGCTTGAAGTAATTAGATGCGATGCCGCTATTTCCGCGTAAAGAATGAAATTTACCTAAGTAAAAATACGCTTCACATAGACGGTCAGTTAGCGCTTTTTGGCTTTTAACACCGTTGAGCAATGAGTTAAGTACATCGTTTTCATCAACAGTACCTAGAAACAAATCCACCAGCGAAGTTGCCCAGTGATCGTTGTCTAGCGTAGGACGAATAGTCGCTAAGTAAGTTTGGCCTTCCATTTCTGACACATCGTAATGCGCGAAGTAAGACCACAGCGCACGAAACGGATCACTGTTATCTTTTTCAAAAAAGCGATTAAGGTCGCTAGTTGCAAGTTCTGCACGGCCACCGTAGTAAAGCGCGATGCCACGGTTTAAGAACGCGAAATCGTACTCAGGGTTAATTTCCAACGTAGAGTCAAATGCGTCGTAAGCCTGAATGAAGTCACTCTGCTGGATATAATGAATACCCATAGAGTTATAGGCTTCTGCTAGATCAGGCTTTAAATTAATGGCCTGGGTGTAATCGAACTGCGCTAAACCGGCAAGGCCCACACTGTCGTAAAGCATGCCTCGTTGAAAATGAAGCTCAGCTTTATCTTCATCTGAAAGCGCCGGGCTAGTTAGCACTTGATTATAACGCGCAATCGCCATCTCAGAACGAGGATTAATAGGTGCAGGCTCGGCTAGAAGCAAATTTCCCATTTGTGGTCTTTCTGAAACAGGGGGTGTTTGCGCACAACCGGTTAAAATAGCAGCGAATAGAGAAAAAAAGATGAGACTAACGTTTCTGCACATGGTAAAAAAGCATTCTATAAAAAAAGAAAAAACCGCCTGAGCATATAATATACGCTTGTCCGCGGCGCTAATGCCGCCAACCTTCTCGCATTTGATGATAAAAGTAAAGCGTATTGGGTGGTTAACACAGGTAGCTATGAAGAAAAATAATTTAGAACAACTATCACAACTTGCTTTTAACGCACAAAAAAATTCTCATTCACCCTATTCCAATTTTAAAGTTGGCGCGGCTGTACTTACCCCTAGTGGAGAGACCTTTGCAGGGTGTAACGTAGAAAGCGCGGCCTTCCCTTTAGGCCAATGTGCCGAAGCCACGGCCATCGGTAATATGGTTACGCAAGGTGAAAAACGCATTTCACACATTGTTATTGCCAGTCCGAACGATGAATTTTGTTTCCCGTGTGGCGGCTGTAGACAAAAAATTGCTGAATTTGCGCCAGATGAAACCCCGGTAACCATGGTTAGTCAAAGCGGAGAGAAGTTTGAAACCACAATTGGTGAATTACTCCCCAATGCCTTCAGGGCGCACGATTTAGACAAATAGGTTTATCAACCATACCTTGCAATAAACGAGGCTCAGGCAGTTTTCACCTCTACCAGCCTCGTTTTTGATATCTTATAAAGCAGTGGTGGCAAGGTTTATAGCCCGTTTGTGAAAAGGCGCTTTTGCAAAAGGTAGTACACTGTGTTGTACCAGAACTTGAGAATTAACGCATGGTAGAATTGCTGTTTGCATGTTGTTCCCCCTTTTTTCACTAAACGGAGGAACTTAATAAAAGGGGTGAAAATATTTATTGTTTTTCTACAATTGCTTTTGCAGTTTTTATAGCAAGCTTGGCAACCTTCTAATCATTATTTTCATCTTGGCGCTTATTCAGCTTCGCTGCTGCCACAAAACCAATAATAAAAATGGCGAAGATAACCACGCCTACCCAAATCAATACGTTAAAAAGAAAGTCCATGTCATTTCCTAATCACAGTTTTATGATTTAACTTTAACATTTATTTGACTGAGTAGGCGAATTAGATCATCCAGCCTATTTACTTCATAAACTATGTTATTGAGATTTTTCTATACCAATAGCCATTACAGACTGACCGTCTTTAATGGCTGGCATTTGATTAACCATCATAACCGTGCCATCAACAGGCGATTTGAGGGATTCAACTAAATTACCAAAATAGTCGGTGACCTTACCTATGTCTTGCCCAGTTGACACTTTTTCACCTATCTCCACCGAGGCCTTGAAAAAACCGGTTTTTGAGCTTTTAGGGTATTTAATGGTTTCGTAGATAATTGGCTCAGGGTGCGGTTTTGACTGTTCTGGCAACATCTTTAAAAAATACATAGCGTTCTTAGCCACCTCTAGCGCTTTCTCTACAGACTCTTCATCTGTTTGCGCTAAATGCCCTATTTCGGTAGTAAGACCAGGCTTTCCCCTTGTCATAGCTGTGTTAGGGTAAGAAATTGAATTGTTAGGATCTCTTGGGCGGTCGCCATACATAACAATATGCTGCATGCCAGTTGCTTTCGCGAACTCAAATGTTAAAGCGTCAAGTTCCTCGTCGCCAACAAAAGGAGAATACACATGATTCAATAACGTTTGGTTTGCACTGCCAGAATGCATGTCTATTAAAAAGTCAGCTTTGCCAATAAACTCTCTGGTTAGCAACTCAGCAATTTGTTCTGTCGGTGTGCCATCTGCGCTCCCTGGAAACTCCCTATTCAGGTTTTTCTCATCTTTAGGGTTTAACGCAATTCTATTTGCATGGAACCCATCTAAGTTTGCCAAGTGCAGTACAACCAACACACCGCTCATCTCGTTAGGATTAAGGTTTTGCTGAAGTTGTTGTAAGGCATACATAGACGGGAACTCATCACCATGAATGCCAGCGGTAAGTAGCAGTACTGGACCGTCTTCTTTTCCGTTAATAACGGTTACTGGCAGGGTAATATGCTTTTCAGTAGCAAGGTAGGACGCTTTTTCACCCGTTTGTGTGGTCACGCCCATCAATTCATAAGGTTCATTTGCGTTAGCATTAAGGCTTAACGCGGAACATAGGGAAACAAGAACACCGGCTAACGCTTTCTTTTTAAACGACATACTTAAAAACTCATTAGAAAATAACGCACTAGTAAGCCAGGACGTTTAAGGATAATCAATAATGAGTATTTTAAAGCACCTTTTAATTAAGCTTTTACCTAAGCCTGTTATCTAAAAGTTCCTGGACCGACTTTGGCAACGCATTACGGGCTTTACGTGTGATCTTAACTTCATTTTTTTGCCACAATATTCCTATATACACCACGCCTAAACCAATAGCCGTTAAAGCAACAGGAAAAAGCCAACTGTCTCTAAACACATTCGAGGCCAAATGCCCTAAATAGAAACAACTGCCTAACGCGCCAAATATCACAAATACTTTTCGAACCAATAATGCGCCTAGCCCAACCATGACAAGGTTTATACAAAGATAGAAAAACTTTGAAAGTTCGTTGTCTGAGTTTTGGCTAGTGAGCCCGCCCCAAAACGCAATAACGCCGAATAAATATAACCAAAATGCGTAGTCGGCAGTGTGCCTTGACCGTAAGTCAACCCAAAAAGCCAGTAAGGTCATAAAAATGCCGAAGTACATGGATACTTGTGCGCGGAATTCCCATGTGTATGAATTCCACATGTTGTCTTGGTCGATGATAAGCATGACAGCATCCATACTGATGTACCACAGTGTTACTGCTATAGGCATTATCAAAAATGGATACTTGTACCGCCAAGCTACTATCATGCCGGTCACCAATGTGCCAAGTTCCATGTACAACCACAGCCATTTAACGCGTGTATGCAACTGACGATAGACTGCATCGTTCTCGGGCCAAAGGCCAAGCCACTGTTGAAAACCGTAGATAGCAAGCGGTGTTAAACACACTACAAAGGTTGCACAAATACCGGCAGGAATAATAAGGTTTTTATTTGCTAAAGAGTTAGTAAGTTTTATCCCTACACCAGCGTAGAGCAATGATATGAAGATTATCCCCAGCCCCCCAAACTGTTCCCACCCTAAATTCATAAACAAAGTCATGGCGCCAATAGCGATAAGGCCGCCCAGATAATAAAGAATATGGGTAAAGGTAAAAGCGGGAGAATGCTGGCTTTCTGCCTGAAAGAAGTTATAGAGGTCAACGCCTTGCTGTTCAGAGATGATCTTCTTCGCTACTGCTTTTTGAATACTTGCTTTCGTTACTTCCATGTACTTCTCTGAATTAGCTTGTAGAAATTAGAACTTTTACTTTACTGGGTTATAAGTAAAAAGCCAGCCTAGAGAAGTTACAGAGTATTACTCGTCGCTTTTTCATAAGCCTTCTCAGATTTGTTCCACATTAAGTGGCCAAAAGCGATACCTGCAATGGGAAAAATGATCAAAGCAATGATTGGGCGTACCCAAATATTCTGTGATGGTTCAATAAACTCCATCAATATGGCCCAGAGGATAGCAGTAGGTACACCCCAACCTAAAACACCGTTTACTATAACGAAGCGCTGCTTTCCTTTCCTTCGCGTTTTTGCCCACTTTTCCATGTTCATTGTTATACCCTTTTGTAAAATTAAGCAATCAGCGCAAGGCAGACCAAGACAACGGCTAAGCTAACAAAACCAACAGCGAAAGTTCTTCCTTCGTCTCTACCCGCTCGCGGATATTTGCCAAAGGTTAGAAGCTTAAGCACCACATGGCCTGTACCAGTTATCACGAAGTCAATAATTGCGTCTACGACTATCCACTTTAGTATTCGAAGTATAAAGCGGCCCAGCGGTTCTAAAACGTCTTCCATAACTTTAATGCTCTTAATTGCTTTTATTAAATAGCGCTTTTGTTAAATAGTGCTTTTATTAAACAGTCGCTGTCTTTTAATGTTGTCGCTAACGAAGCACTTTAATCAGCCTATTCGTTCTTCTAACGGCAATACTATAAGCCAATTTCACCAATAAAAATTAAGGCCCACATAGCCAACACAGCGACAAAATTGATGGTAAACACCATACCACGCAATCTAATATTGTTGGTAAATATTTGAACAATGCTGTGCAACACTCTGCCAATTACAAATACCCAAGCCAAGTAGATTTGCACACTGTCTATTGGCTTATCCATTGCGATAAGCAATACACTGGCAATGTAAAAAATTATTGGCCACTCGAATTGATTGCTTAGGTTCGCACTGATTTTAGGCTGAATATTGCTGAAAGGGTTTGAACCATCTTTTCTTTGCCCCACTCCCCACACAACCGGTGCGCGAGCTATAGTGAGTAATGCGTAAAGTACAGTACAAAGAAATACATGCGTAAATAGTGGAAGTATTAAACTGGACATATTAATGAGCTACACGTTCACTTTATATTTCAAATCAAGGGCTTCATCACCTGTCATTCCACGGAAACCCCACTGATACTTTTCTTGTTCTTTAATCGTGATCTCGATATCTACAGGTGAAATTCCTAACTCTAGCTCAATTTGTTTAAACAACGCTTTTATAAGTGTCTTTTGCGTGTGTATTTCTCGCCCTTTCATCATGTTTATTTCGATAACTGTGTATGCCTCGGTTCTACCTTCAGGGTAAAAGAAGTCGTCTTTTGACAGCGGCACAAAGCGATGCGCTCTTTTATTTTCAGGTAAGCCTAAGACTGATTGCATACATGAATGAATAACATCTGATAGCTTGCGTTTTATTGGGTTTAATTGTTCGTCTATGCCATAGATTACGATCACGTTGCCGTCCTTTGCGTTTATTATATTGCTAACGGAGTTTTAGTTATTTTTCATACCCGTTCTACTTCGAGTATTTTATTTTTTCACTTTAACGCAGTTTAACCTCAAATATGATTTCACTTTCTTTTTCTATAGAACCATTTGGACCAAAAAGTATGCTGTAGTAACGCAAACGTTCATTTAACGCCTCTGCTATTAGCACTCCAGTTAATGCAGGTTGCGGCCAAATTGAATTGTGTGCAGAAATCATTTCGGACCACCTTCTGGTTAAAAGCTCTTTATAACCACCATTTTTCCATTCACCCGGTATATCACTCCACTCTGCACAAGTAATTAGCACTTTTAGCGGGGCTGAAAGGCAACATAACTTTCTCATTTCGTGCTCAGCGTCGAGCGCAACATTTTCCGACTCAATGAAAATCAGTGGAACATCTGTTCCATTTCTAGATTTTCGACAAAATGTATAGTCGATTTTGAAGAGCTCTTTTTTGTAATTTAAGCCCATTTTACGAGAAAGCGGCTCTAAAATAGTATCCTCATAAAGGCGAGTACGATTCCTCGATGTCTTCCAAGACTCATTGAATTGGGAAACAGGTAAAGCTTCTAAACTTTTAACGAAGGAAGATCTAAACTCATCCCAAAGTAAGTGCAGTGCCATTTAAATCCTTATGTTGAGTGCGAATAAGACAGGTATAAAATTTATAACTTTGTAGCGAAACAAGCCTGTCTTGTTTACTCATTTGTTTAGCTAACGCAATGGTACTAAAAGATGTTTGTTAGTGTTACGCTCACTCGGTAGTTACCTATTATTTTTAATTGGAAATTTACCTTTAATTGCAAACCAAATACCTGGAAAGCCAAAAGCGAAAAAGAATAATATCGCATTGAATAAAGATGGTTCAGATCTCTTGCCTGATATTAACTCACCATTTCCGAGTTGCCCTAGTAAATACCAAATAGATAACCCAAATACAGTTAACCCAATTACTCGTCCTAAGTAATTACGTAACTTTCCAGTAGTGATACACATTACAAAAATGGTTAAGCAGAAAGCACCAAACACATAAATTCCGATTGGCTTACTCATTTCTGGCGCAATTAAAATCATAACAACACCAAACAACCCTGCAATACTACCGAGTAATATTCTAGATAAAGGACTTAACCCTTTGTTTAGGACATATTGACCAGATTTGTACATACTTTCCCTGTAACCCTAATGCTCCATAAAGAAAGGACAATGCATGGCTATACTTAGCGAAGAATGAGCGCCAGCCATACTTTAAACAACTTTACTTAACATGCCAGGAATAACTTGAAAAATCGAAACTGTCCCCGAATACAAAAATGTGACTACACAAAAATGCCCGCCTTGTTTAGCCGCCTAAATAGCCGCGCCCAAACGACCTACCATTCAATATCTTTTGTCTGTAAACACACAAATAACCCCAGAATTGTTGTACATAATTTCATGGTTGAAATCACAGTACGCTGCGGCAGCATTTAATGGCAGCTGTTCATTGCCCCACCTTTGGGGCTTAAAATATGCGAGCTCTCCGCTAATGCATCTTTTCGCTTCTTGGTCTGTTGAATAAACACACATTTGCGATTGGTCGACGTGAGTCTTTTGGTCGCACCCATTCAAAAGAATAGAAAATATGGCTATGAATAGTAATTTCTTCATGAGACTTCCTTGTTTCGTTCTAGACGGTTTACTCGTGAATAAGGCGTGTATTAGTACTTGTACGCCATAAAGATGCCTGTCTTGATTAATCCGTATTTAGTTTTGCTCAAACGCCAAGCTAGGTTTCACTTATCATTTGAGTTTCAAAGCTTCGATTGCACGTTAGCGTTAGTTGAAAAAGAACATAGTTGTCGTTTTATTGTTTCTATTAGTAAATCGGGTGAGTCTACACCTAAGTATACGGCATGCTTACCATTTATAGGTGAATGTAGCTTTATTTTCACGTTAGGTACACCCGAGTAGTTAAACCGTTTTATGCCCTTAGCTCTCTTCACGAACGTTGTGTTCGTGCTGATATCAGAGATGTTTGAAAAAGTGATTGTAAACGGTTGAAACAACCCGTATCGAACAATGAGGTTATCTTTATAAATCGAAATGGGCCGTACTGCCACAGCTTTATATTCAGCATAGAAAAAAGCTAACCCAAATAGAGTAAAGGCCGAAGCTATGTTGGCAACTGAGCTAGACCAAATAAAATGTAGTAGCAGATGCACAAGCGGCAACTCGATCATCATGACCACAATGAAGCCCATCAAATTACTTTGCGCACCATCTTTTTTATAGTAGTAAAAATGCTGATTACCCAGATATGTACTGCTTTTAATGCGTGAAGCGAATAATGCGAAAGACCACATACGTCCCTCGAACTGAAGTAAGTTGCTAAGCAACGATGAGCCAAAGATACGTTCTATAGGTATTTGCAACGCTAAATCGGGGTCTTCTTTTTTAATAAGAAGTGCGCGAACTGCAACACTTACCGTTATTAAGGTACCTATTTCTAAAGCTAACAAAGCTCCGATAGCAAAGTAGCGGCCACTTTCAAGGTAGTAAAACATCACCTTGTTTTGTTCTGGAATAATAATGGCGCCAATAAAAATCGCACAACAACACAATACAATGGCTTTCAAAACCGCCTTTTGCTTGTCTGGCTCGTACAAAAAACACAGTACTGGCAGTACTAGTAATACGTCTAGCATAAACAACCACTCGTGCTTTTCATCACCATAGCCGTTGATAAAGTTCGAGGAGGAATAGTAAAACCACCACCAAAGAGATGCTAAACATAAGAAAGCTAGAGGGATAGAGCTTTTAAAGCGAGTGTTCATTGCACGGCTCTATAAAATCATGAAAATCGAGTAGATTAACAGCCAAAGAATCTGGCAGCCGTAACTTAGGCGTTGATAAAGCCCAGGTACAGTTTTTCGTTCAAGGGATTTGGCTAGTTTATAAGAAAAGAAAACGCAGCCTACAACGCTCAATACAGACAGAAGCCTCAGCGGCCAAGAATAGTAGCTAGAGAAGGTAACAATCAGCGGCGCCACGATAAACGAAATTAACATTATTAGCCCTGACCATGTATGGATTTTACAACTTTTCGAAGGTGTTGTTGTATATGGGTCGGCGTCCATTGGGAAGTAGCCACAAACCCAAGTACAAATGCCATGTATTATTGTCATTGCACCGATAACCATAGTTGGCATATGGTCTAAATGTGAGTTAATAAGGTAATACCCAAACAGAGTGAATAATAAGCCCAACGGGTAATTATTGATTGCAGGAGAGAGTTTCTGCGTTGGACTACCAAATGCGCCAAGTTCACTACAAAACTGCTTCGAATGGCTGTAGTTTGGATAGAATCGAGAAGCAATGTAAATACCCAAAACTATCCAAACCGATGCTGCTAACCCTGTAAAAGATAAAAGGCTATCCAAGTTAATGTCCTCCTTGATTTTATTGCGGTTACAGTAATTAAGCGAAGTCCCTATTCATAAGCCGAAAAACGTTTTAACTGGCTTGGTACGGGATATTTTGCGTTATCATTTTTTTATTGCCGCTATAGTTTTCATAAAACTGCTGGTGTGCAGTATAAGAAAACGTATCGTCTCTTTTTGTATATTGGGCAATCCAGTCTATCAACATGGGTAAATTATCATCTTGAGCTTGTTTGGTATCGTATTTATGGGGCTCCCAAGGTCTTGCTTTCGCGTTAGCAATACACAACTCGATGGGTAAATTCATAAATATAATTTCTGAAGACTGCCCCTCTACAAGCTTAAGCAGGTCTGTGTAACACCCTTCAATTACCCAAGTCTCATTAGAAGCGGTAAAAGCCCGTATCTCTTGGTCCGACTCTTTAATCGGTTTTCTTTCTGGCGGGCTAGTGGGTTTCCATGCAAGGGTATCGAGATCTAAATGTGCTAAACCGTGAGTTTCACCCAAACGGCGCGCTAGCGTAGATTTGCCAGAACCGGAATTTCCGAATATTAAAATTTTAGTCAAGGCGCTTTCCCTTAAATCACCTACCAACAGATTTCACAACATGCAGCTCAGACTAACGATTAAAACCAACTATCGGTAATACAAGATGAAAACGCAACATGTTAAAGAGTTTTCGTCATCACAAATACTGAGGGCATACTTTGGAATACCCAGCTAATGCTGAAACTTGACCCATTTATTTTCTTTGCGAATAAACCCTACATTAGTCACGGCATGAGGCCATTGGTTTTCCGGGTTGTGCACTATCCCTTTTACCGTCTCTAAACTATCCGTATCCTCTGAACCGGTTACAATGATAACGTCTCTGGAAGGCACATAAACAACAATATCGCCTTTCACTGGAAAGGTTTCTTTCGTCCAAAGCGCATCATAAATCAAAAAAGACGCTTCGTAAGTGCCATCCGCAACCACCATAGAGATAGTCGAAGGATCACCTTTAATTTGTAGCGACTCAATAGCATTCATCAAATTAGACATTGAGAGGTCCCTGAGCTCTTCCTCTTTTACATCTAAGTTAGCAATGTCTTCTTTTGGCATGAACTTGATAGATGAAGGCGTATCAATGGCATAAAGAATATAGAGAACATCATTTAGCTTTTCATAAAAGAAAGGCAGCTCCCCCTCACCACCTTCGCTCATCAATTCAGTTATATGATTTATATAACCTGAATCTTTTATTACGGGAAAGATATTCGCTTTATCTATGTTAGCTTTAGCGTCACTACTGTTCCTTGTTAACGCACTGATGTACGCCTCTATAATTACGTCGAGCTTTTCTGGTTCAGAAAGGTAATTCATATAGGCGTTATCGAGGTATGCGGTTGACGTCCCTCCACCGCTGTAAGTCATCTCAACCTCGAGACGGCCTTTTATTTGTGCACTTATAACCTCTGGTTTGGTGGTAACAGCCTTCACATACCTTTTAGTAAACGCACTTTCATCTAAATTGCTTTCGGCAAAGACACTACAGATAAAAAAGCATACAAACGCTACTATAATTTTTCTCATCGTTACTCACTTATCTCCTTATTTATCGTAAAACTTACGATTTCCCTTTTGGGACTTACGCTTGTATTAATTAACTTTTCAAACGAAGGGTTTGCTAGTTTTGCATACTCAAACTTGCACTAGTTATTAAGTAATAATTTCATTCATGTTCGTTAGCAGCCATGAAGAGAAACTTTCTAACGATTCATTTTCCATACTTTTCTTTTATTAACACATTAAAGTATTGAGTATCGTTTGGGCATTCTTCGCTGTTTTTGGCGAAA
The DNA here is from genome assembly GCF_903772925.1 of Alteromonas macleodii. Taxonomy (NCBI): domain Bacteria; kingdom Pseudomonadati; phylum Pseudomonadota; class Gammaproteobacteria; order Alteromonadales; family Alteromonadaceae; genus Alteromonas; species Alteromonas fortis. The sequence continues at coordinate 2,159,313 of NZ_LR812090.1, read as the reverse complement.
TCGCTACTGCACCCTGGGTTGCAGAATCCAACGGTATAGCCCCTGTATTCAGCAAGCGAATCGGGCTTTACGGGTTTGCCAGATCTAGGGCAGAACTTATTGATGGGTTCCATAGTTTTTCCTTTTAAATGGCCTTAAACAAACGAAACAATACCAGCACTTCACTCTTCATTAGTTATACATTGAAAGCTTAAAAGTTAAGTTCTCTTTCACAGAGGGCCACTCTGTATTAATAATTGAAAACACAACCGTATCTCTGTAGCCACCATTAGGCATTTTTTGATGATTCCTAAGCACGCCGTCTTGCTTTGCGCCCAAACGAGTAATAGCGGCTCGAGAAGCCTGATTATGCCAATTCGTTCTGAACTCTACAGCTATTGCTTCGAGGCTTTCAAAAGCGTGTGTAAGAAGAAGTCGCTTACATTCGGTATTGCATGATGTTTTCTGATAGCTTTTGCTGTACCAAGTGTAACCAATTTCCACCCTTTGATTTAAAAGGTCAGCATTACAAAAGCGTGTTGAGCCAATAACCTCTCCACTCGCTTTGTCTATAACCACGAACGGTAACGATAGTCCTTTGGCTTTCTGCTCTAATGCTGTCGAAATATAGTCATTAATAGTTTTAGCGCTTGGTACAGATGTGAACCATAGTTTCCACAATTCACCGTCGTTTGCTGCGTTCACTAAAGCGTCTGCATGTTCCATTGTTAACGGAACAAGTTTTATGTTCTCAGATTCTAATTCAATATCTTCAAACCACATTTCACTCTCCATGTATGTCCGACTGCGTGTTGCTAAGCATACAATGATTCTAAGAAGTACGTTACACCTAGCGAGACAATAAGAAGCGATGCATTAATTAATGCTCTAAAAGGCAAACTAACCTGCCCGTACGTTCCCTCGCAAAGATGCCTGTCTAGTTTTGTGTTCCGTGTGTGTGGAGTGATTATGCATCCAAGGCTTTTTGCCAAAAAACAGCGCTGCCAGCCTCTGGGTCTAATTCGTAACTACTAAATCCAAATTTTTTATACGCCGCTTTAGCAACATCATTATTGCTCAGTACCTCAAGGGTAATTTTACAGCAACCACGTGCCTTAGCTATCGACTCCACTTTTTCCAATAATTTTTGACTAAGCCCTAGCCCTCTATAGTTTTTATGAACGCAGATATCATGGATGTTGATAAGAGGTTGGCAAGCAAAAGTTGAAAACCCTTCAAAGCAATTAGCTAATGCCGCCGGGCTGTCATCAACGTATACTAAAACACTAAAAGCGTGCGGAATATTAGAAAGCTTAGCAGTAAGGTTTTTCATAGTTGATTCTGCTAGCGGCTCCCCTCCCCCCATAGGATCACATGCGTATTCGTTTAGAAGAAACGGGATATCCTGAGCGTGTTGTTTATTTTTATAATCAGCTTTTACTATCTCTACATTCATAATGGAACATTTTTCCTAGAGAGTTATTTTGAAATATCGTTATTAGTTATGTAAGGCACAACGGAGCATAAAATGCCTGTCTTTCCTAGTTCTGTATCATAAAGACTTTAAACGTGAATTTAGCTACTAACATTAGTAACTTTAAGATTCGCTCTTTTTCCAGTCGTCTGTAAGTTTGCCCGCGAAGCCCCAGTCCTCTTCTTCAATTTCCTGAATTACAACGTGCGTATATTCCGGCTTTTTACCTAAAACTCGTTCTAATGAGCCGGTGATATCTTTCACTATTTCAGCCTTCTGCTCGCGACTTGCACCTTTAGTAATCTGTACGTTCACGTAAGGCATAAGGCCCCCAATTGTTGATTACAGCTATTAAAATGCTTGTACATATCGCTAAGCCTCATTACGCCTTTTGGTTGAAAACAAGCCAAACCAAAATGCCCCTTCTAAAACAAGCCCCAAAATGATGAATAGAAACACACCTGACTGAATACCCATACTGTAAGATGCGATAGCTGCGACTAGAAGAACCAGAGCGATAAGAATTCGATAAACACCATTCATTTAAACTCTCCTTTTAAATGCCTAAAATAAAGATGCCTGTCTAACTTAATTTAGTTTAGTCAACTTTTAAGCTAAAAGCTTAAACCAATTTGTAACATGATGTCTTTAGTGATCAGTCGGTTAGCTTTGCAGTTTAATAGAGAGCAAGTCGGGCACAAAATATATACATCTGTATACAGAGATATCTGACTTATTAAGGTTTAACTTATCGCAATGCATATACTTGATATCTAAGGCCATTTAGAGAAATAGCATGCAAGATCTATATGACATCCATGCCCCAAAAAAAGCGACTAATTTAAGCTTAAACAGCGACTTATTGCACAAAGCTAGAGACTTAAAAGTCAACCTATCTGCGACCTTAGAGCAGGCACTTAAAGACAATTTGAAAAGTCTTGAAGAAGAAAGGTAGAAAAAAGAAAACAAAGCTGCCATAGCTGCGTACAACGAGTTTGTTGCTGAGAACGGCTGTATAGGTGATGAGTACAGGAACTTCTAATGACACAGTTTGAGTCGATTAGGCTTCTTATGTGTCGCGCTGTGACAACCTTTGAATTGCTTTAGGGTCTTCAGATATTTGTCGCTCTATAATGCTTAAGAGATGGACACTTGCTCGGAAACGGTTTATAGCTTTCCGGAGCGGTGTTTCTAAGACTTTTGGGAAACCGATCTAATTCAAAGAGGGCATTGTACTAAATTTCAATTGCTCTCTTTTCTCTACCATGGATGTATATTTCAACAACCAATAAACAGACGATAGTTTTAAAGAGACAACTTATAGACTGAAGAAAGTGCGCTTGACATAATTTATTCAATATAGCCAAACTCAATTAAAGCTGTAATTAATTCTTTTTCAGGTGATTCTTTTGACCAACCTACAATTTGCTTTACTAGTTTCCCATCTTTAAAAAGATAGAAAGTCGGAGTATCCCAATTCTTAATGTCTTTCCAGTCTTTTTTATTTCTTACATTAATAAAATTTGAATCTATCTCACTAATCTCACTATCAAAATAAATATTATCATGAAGATTATATGAAGGCGGTATTAAAAATAACGATTTACTCCTGAATAATTCTAAAACTGATATGTCGGACGAACTTTTGAGCCAGTTTAAAAACCGTTGTGAGGGAGAACAGCTCGGAGAGGCAATTACTACTATCTGATTTTTATCTAATAAATTATTATCAGTAATGACATTTCTCTTATAGCTGCCATCGTATATTGTATACTCACTTATTGCGAGAGGAGAATCTATGATCTGAATGTAGTCAGGTAAAGCATTATACGTTAGTATTTGGCTGTGCGACTGTAAATCATATGCTTTGTCAAAAAGCCTTTCTTTGATGTAGATACCATGTAATTCAGAAAGAAAACCTCCTATAAATTCGCCCTTTTCTTTTTTAGTAATTAAAATTCTTTCAATAGCTTGAATTAGAAAGTCGTCTGGAACGCAGAAGGTAACTTTCACAGCTGTAAGATATATTGTGTGAAGATCTTTAGTAGATAAGCTTTTATAATCTATATTATTTATAAAGCTAGTAAAGCAGGATTCATTAAATGATTCTAGTAATGGGTATATCAACTTTCCTGTTACTGTAACTCCGTCGATATCATAAATCCGCTCTTTTTCATAATTAAAGTTAATTATATTCTCAACGGCATTATAGTAGTTAGTGATTGACGCATTTTCAGGACAGTATTGATGCGCTTCCCCCTTAACGCTGTCTATTTTAAGCATTAAAAAGAAAAGAACGATCAAAGTTTTGAAGAATAAAGTTTTCATAAAGGGACGAGTAGGGTTTCCCCTACCCGTTAAATATAAGTAAAAAGTCTTAGCAGTTAGGAGTACAAATAGAACCTTGTCTTTCGCTACATGTCGCTCTACTGGAGCACCAATAACCTTAGTGGCCCCCCTCGTCACCAATCCCTATAGCGCTTCCATCTTGTGTTGTAAAATCATCGTTTGAATGTTCATCTTTAGAAGGTTTAGGGGATAGTAAAAGTAGAATGTCTGCATCAGACTCGATTCTTGCGTTGCTAAATAATGATATATTGTGTTGAGCTCCTATCATGCTCAGTATTTTATAAATTTGAGTCGGAGTTAACTCCGCTTCTAAGTCTTGGTAGTGATAACTTCCAACTCCTTTTCTGGTAAAAACAACACTATCAATAAATCTTTGCTTTGCATCTGGCGATAATGCATCCAAAGGACTACCTTGCGATGCTATTTCAAAAAGATCTTGAGTTGTTTTAACTGGAGCTAGAGCACTATCAATACGTTTTTGATGCTCATAAATAATTCTCGCTTCACTTAATCCTTTGCCTTCATGTTTTCCTACTAATCCTGTGCTCAAATCACCTGCGAAAACCTTGAAAATTAATGAGCATGATATTAACGCTATTAATTTTTTCATTTCAAATTCCCTTTATTAGTTGAAATTTTAAAGTACGTTAAAAAAAACAAATAAGTCAAGACTTTCTTTCGTTAATGCATATTGAAAATGATCAAGGAAAACTTAATGGTTATTTTACCAATACTTAATATGCGGAGTTGGACAGATAACATAATATAAAAGTTTAAACTCACTCGAGGATTAAAAAACTAAATTATAAAATTTTATATAACTCATTCTTAAAATTTGCGTTGTTAAAAAAATAAAACAAATAAACAAGACCGAATAAACAAGACAGGCATAACTAGAAAAATCCCAAACTGTCCCCTCGTACACTTTCCTCAATCTAAATTCCTATCCAAACTAGTCAGCGATTTAATTAGAGACAGGACACTATGCCTAAATCCCGAAAGTCACAAATTAGTTTATCAGATACGCACTATTACCATTGTGTTTCCCGCTGTGTTCGTCGTGCTTTCTTATGCGGCGTGGAAAACGGTAAAAGCTTTGAACATCGTCGCCAATGGGTAGAAGACCGTATTCATGTTTTAAGTGAGGTGTTCGCCATTGATGTATGTGCTTATGCAGTAATGAGCAATCATACGCACCTGGTATTACACTTAAACAAAGAGAAGGCAGACGCACTGAGTACAGAAGATGTGATTCAACGTTGGCATAAACTGTACAAAGGCACATTACTGTCGCAGCGCTACATGTCACCAGATTCGCGTAAAGATTTACATGAAATTCAAATTAAAGCGGTGGAGTTAACGGCAGAAGTATGGCGTAAAAGGCTATTTGATATCAGCTGGTTTATGCGTGCACTGAATGAATATATTGCTAGGGCAGCGAATAAAGAAGACGACTGCACGGGCCATTTTTGGGAAGGACGGTTTAAATCTCAAGCGCTATTGGATGAGTCAGCCCTTGCCGCCTGTATGGCTTATGTTGATTTAAACCCAGTACGAGCAAAGATGGCAAAAACACCTGAAACATCAGAGTATACCAGCATTAAATACCGAATTAACGCAGCAAAGGTAGGAAAAACACCTAAACGACTTATGCCTTTCGCAGGCAATCCAAGTCAAGAGATGCCACACGGTTTACCTTTTACTCTTCCAGACTACTTACAGCTTGTAGATATAACCAGCCGATATATTCACCCAAACAAGCGCGGCAAGGTTGAGCATAACCTTCCTTCTATATTAGAGCGCCTCAATATTGAACATGAACATTGGCTAACTTTAACTACGCAGTTTGAAACCTGCTTTAAGCACGCCGCCGGCAAAGTAACTCACCTAGAGCAATACGCACAGAATCAACATCAGCAACGGGTTCAAGGACGACACAGTGCGATGCGATTACTCGGTTAACTTTGCAGTTTAATAGAGAGTAAGACAGGCACTATATGTATACATCTCTTCATAACAATTTCGGGCTTGTTAAGAACCTATTTTATGTAATGCGCATCCCTATGCGCATACTTAATATCTAGAAAAATTTGGAGTGATAGCATGCATGGTTTATATGACATCCATGCCCCAAAAAAACGGCTAATTTAAGCTTAAACAGCGACTTATTGCACAAAGCTAGAGACTTAGAAGTTAAGTGCAAAAGTGACTGTCTTGTTTAGGATTAAATGTACAACCTGTTATTTTTCAGAATTTCTCGTATTTGTGCTTGGTCTTGAAGTACCGTTTTATATATCCATTTGTAAAAATATTTTCCATTGGTTGCAATGACTTCTTCTGCTTTTTCTTTACCCAAGATTTGCGTTAAAGAATCTAACTCCATTAAGCAAACAGCAAGATGCAGATAGGTAGAAAATTCGCTTCTACCTCCGTCAGGAAAGCCAACCGGAACAGACGAGTATATCTTTCGTAATTCGGCAACAGTATTATCAACCTCTTCTTTTCTCGCACCTTCGAACCAGTGAATTTGTTCGTGTAGAAGTTGAGACAAGCCAGCGTGGTCATTATTTGGCATAGAAGCCTTAAGGGTTAAAACGGGATGGCTGAAGGGACTCCTCGCTGATTCATCTATAATAATTTTATCAGTGAACCACCATTTTTTAAGATCATACTGTTCAATGAGTCTAAAAATTTGGTCGCGTTTCAACTCTTCTTTCTCAGTGCCATTGGCAAGAGAAACGTCAATTTCGGCAGCAGCAACCTGCGATATAAAAAGAGTAAATAAGGCTGCTTTTATACCTTTCATTTCGACCTCCTTGTCTTTTCAATTACCTAATTAAAATAAAGGGTAGACTGGCAAACAATGTATGACTTTGCACACAAACATGCCTGTCTTGTTTAAAGTATTTTGTTTAGTATTTAAAAATGCAATTTTTTGTTATAAGCCAAGTTTCTGTTGATGCTGAAATAACCCTTTAAGAGCGCTATAGAGTCCGGCAGCCATGGTAAAGTCATGAGTTTCATGCTCAAATTCATCAAATCGCACATTTAAATCAATATTGCGATTTCTTAAGATTGTCTGAACTAACGAGTCATAAACTTGGCGCATTTCGCCCCCTTCATTGCCAATATCCATATAAAGATAATTTTGAATGTGTTTGGCTGTTGCCACGTATTCTTTTGTTGCCTGTAATGTTTCTCGCTCTCCCCACCAAACAGCAGGACTGAACGCTAAATGTCCTTGAAATAGATTTGGACGAGACTGGAAGCTATGAATAACCAAAAGACCTGCAACTGAATGCCCTGAAATTACATTATAGTTATTGGTTCGGTAGTGCATGTTTATGGCAGGAATAAGTTCACCTTCTAAAAAATCCAAAAATTTATCACCACCACCGCCTTCTCCTACTGGCCCTCTTGGATCTTTGTTTACTGTGGGGGCAAAATCTCTCAAACGATTATTGCTGGTGACACCTACGATAATGTGTTCATTTGAGCCTTTAGATAAATGCAGCCTCTGAATCATTCCATTAACCAAGTCACCATTAGCCACCCCATCTAGAACATATAAAACTGGATACGCTTTTGTTCTATTCGTCTTATAAGATGCCGGCAACGCTACAGTTATACTTGGAGTCTCATCCATAATTGTTGACTGGGAAATTTTTATGCTTACGAAATTCGACGCATTAATTCCGATTGAAAAGAAGGCTGTAAGTACTAGAAATACAATTTTCAAACTATAAAGCTCCGTTTCTGGTTGAAAAATTTAAAAGGCACGTACACCCCAATAAGAGATAACAATACGTGGATTAAAATTAGACTAATATATTTTTACAGGAATTTTCCAAGTTCTTTCTATACTTTGAGTAAACAAGCAGCGAAAGATGCCTGTCTTGTTAAGTAAGTATGCAATTACCTAATTAAAATAAAGGGTAGACTGGCAAACAATGTATGACTTTGCACACAAACATGCCTGTCTTGTTTGATACAGCCGATATATTCACCCAAACAAGCGCGGCAAGGTTGAGCATAACCTTCCTTCTATTTTAGAGCGCCTCAATATTGAACATGAACATTGGCTAACTTTAACTACGCAGTTTGAAACCTGCTTTAAGCACGCCGCCGGCAAAGTAACCCACCTAGAATACGCACAGAATCAACATCAGCAACGGGTTCAAGGACGACACAGTGCGATGCGATTACTCGGTTAACTTTTTAGTATTCTATTGAAAGACGTAACGCCCACATTTGTGGCTGGTTCGGAGCGTGCGTAAACATGCCTGTCTTGTTATGTACCCGGAGCGTGCGTAAACATGCCTGTCTTGTTATGTAGTAATAGTGCAAGTACTCGTCGCTCCCGATATCTCCCGTACCACCACCATCGGAATTGCCGTGGTCTGACGACATTATATAAACATGCCCGTCTTGTTTAGTACAGAAGTACACAAACATGCCTGTCTTGTTAAGTACCTGTCTTGTTTAGTATTGTCTTGTTAAGTATTTTGTTTAGTCCTAGTATTTACCATCCATTTCTCAAGCAACTTTTCCACGGCTCGTTATTGCCAGAATATAGCTTAAGAACATCACAAAACCTTTGAAAATCGTACAGCTCGTAACTTTCTACATGACCTTTTTCTATGGCGGTTTGTGCCGCTTTTTTAGCTGGTTTTGAAAACTTTGAACACGTTGACACGTAAATACAGTTTTTCACATTACTAGATGTTCCATCACCTAAAACTGTTTCAGGAGCAGCCAAAAGAGTTGCACCCAAAAACTCTCGAATGCAACTAACAGACTCGATGTGTTCAAGTTTCTTACGCCTTTTGACTTGAACAACGATAGGACTATCAGAATCAACAAACATTAAATCAATACCACCATCATGAGACTTGCCCACCAACTCAACATCACATGAAAAGTGCTCTCTAAATACAGATTGGACTAACTTTTCCATAGATTTATCATGAATATGAATAACATCATTGTTGTGTTTATCCAAATGTTCTTGAAGGCTTCGTATTGGGATATTTTTATCATCGATCTGATATTGTTTCAAAATGCCGCTAGTCACCTCAACTGATCTTGCGTCAATATCTCCAGTAGTCACTTTATTGCACCTTAATCTCCACCAACCACATTTAGGGCATTTTTTAACAGTCTCTTTAGCATCGTAATATCCACCACCTAGCCAGTCAGGATAAGTGAATGAACTATCGAAGTGTGTTTCATTTGTTTTAATGCTACAAAATGGGCAAATATCATCGCTTACTTCATCAAAAAATAGTTGTGTTGCCCCGACAGGTGCTTTGAATCGATCTTGATGACCAGTCGAACGTATGAAGTCACTATAGTCCAATATTTTTCTCATGAAACCACTCCGAAGTCTGATTAAATTATAAACATTTTACTCGTCCCCACACAGTCATCCTTTTTCACATCACTTCGGGATAATTGATCCTAGTATTTTTAAATACCTTAACCCACAAACGATAGAAGAATAGAGAGAAATCCGTGATGTCAAATCCCTCATGTGTTAAAGCCGTGTAGGTACTTTGAGGGTACTTCACGCATCTCGGACGACAAAAGCTAGCTTTCGCTGGCGTTTAAAACTTATTCCATAAAGACTAAAACAAACAAAAATCAATAAATTTTTTTAAATAATATGCCTGTCTTGTTTAGTCTGAGCGAAATTGAACACCTTTATCGGGATGAGTGAACATATGCCATATTTGAGCGAAGCGAGTTCGGCGCGCGTTTACAAATCCCTCTTGAAGCGTTTGTTAGGTCTCAGTCTGCAAGTGCAGATACTCTCATGTGTAATTCTACAAACTCATCAACTTGTCCGTTGAAAAACGTTTCTCGAAGCTCTTCAAATGTTAAAGATGGAAATAGCTTGTTTGCTATTTTTTTACCACCTAAGGCAGCCGCTAAAACATGAGATTTTGATAATGCTTTAACATCACACCAGTCAGTAATAGTGAGGTTTGCACCCGGAACTAAGCGTTCGATACCAGCTGAAGACATATAATTTTCTATTTCTCTCTTCTTAGATACCGTAAAGTTCACGCCTTCTACAAACCCATACTCTGCCAACTTTTCAGCATTTGGAGATGCTTCACCTTCTGAAGTTTTGTCAGAGTCTAAGAAAATGAAGAATGGTTTATTCAAAGTTTCCAGCAAGTCTAGTGTTACCCAATGCTTGATGCTGCCACAACCACCAACAGGGATAGTAACAACTCCAAGATCAGCAAAGTTTTTTTCAACTATTCCACTGTCTTTATATGTATTGGCTAGATGCTCGAACGCAACGCAATCGTCTATGCCTTCGACAAGAAGAAAACATTTTGTACTATCGAACAAGGGGATAAACTGATTGTCGATTGTTATTCCTAGATCGCTCGCAATACCAGAGTGATCATTTACACTTGAATCACATGTGTATGAACCCGCCACTTTGTATACCCTATGCAAGTCAGATTTTTGAGTTTTCGAAACAATTACGGGAGAGTGCGTTGTTAAGAAAACTTGGTAACCAGCAACCGAAATGTCACTTAGCTTTTCGAATAGGTTTTCTTGCGCAGAAGGGTGAAGAAATGTTTCAGGTTCTTCAAAGCCAAAGACGACATTTTGAATTTCATTAGCTCTCTGCTCAGCAAGATGCTCAAAATAAGCCATCATTGTAATTCTTCTGAAGCCGTCACCTCTTGCTGAAAGAGGCACTGAACCATTTCCGTTATCGCTGTCAAAGGTAGTGGTTATTAGCTTACTCCAATCGAATTCTACGTTTGCATGAACCTGTTCACTTTCAGGGACTACAGCATTGATTTTTCTTGTAATAGCAGAAAGAACTGTTTGTAAGTGCCCTATCACCGTATCCTCAAGAGCTTCAGTATTCACCTGTTGCTGAATGATGTTAAACGCCAAATCTTTAAAGTATTTCTGTATAGTTGAATCACTTTCTGACAAAGGGGCGTCCGCTACAAAATATTCAAACCTAGGCAAGCATGACTTAATAGCGCTCTCAGTCTTTTTAAGGCGAGATGCTCCTGAAGTCGGTAGCTTCTCTGAAATATACGAAGATTCATCTCCACGAGCGATAAAGAACTCTCGAAGTCTATTTCTTTTCTCTGCATTATTATGGACTTCACCAGTGTCCGGGTTTGTCATTAAACCTGGTTCCGCTTCTAGCTCATTATCTCGACATAGCTTTATGAGTTTAGCTTCCGTAAGTGAAAAGAAATCTAGCTCACCAAATGAGAGCCTTTCTACAAAATATTCGGGAGTAATTTTACCTGACTTGGTTCCATCCCATCTTTTTGTAAGATGTAAATAACCATCACTATTCACTAAACCTTCAGCTTCAAAAGTCGTGGTAGTATTCTCGTCAATAACAATTTGCGTATGATTCGGACAAAAGTAAAGTTCGATTACAGAAAATCGTTCTGTCGTGTTGTTTAAATATTCTGCTTGATACTGCCTTGAATTTAAAAAAAGATCTAAGGCTTTCAATATGGTTGACTTGCCCGCATCATTTTTACCCACGAAAACATTGAAATCTTTCGCAGGTATTTCTACTCGCTCACTAATCCCCTTAAAGCCACTAATCGCAATTTTTTCTAATTTTATCATTATCCCTAATTCCAACTGATGAGGTTTAACAGTCTAATCGTTCCTAAACCGTCATGCTAATCCACACAACATTCGGGAACCTGTCCGTGTTTTTAGAACTACAATAACCCACAACCAACAGAAAAATAAAGAAAAAACGTGCTGTCCTTTTATCTCAATAACAAAAAAGCCAGCATAAGCTGGCTTTCAAAACACAAAAACAAATCTCGTCTTATAAGAAAACTACTTCCCCTGCCTAGCAGCCAATTTCTCCAGCTGCTCGTCAGTGGCAGGAAGCTGATGCTTCTCTTTCCACTCTGAATACGGCATTTTGTATACTACTTCGCGTGCGGCTTCGTAGTCGATATCAGCGCCCTGCTCGCTTGCAGCTGCCGAATACCATTTCGCCAAGCAGTTGCGGCAGAAATCCGCCAAAATCATTAGGTCGATGTTCTGCACGTCTTTGTTTGCGTCTAAGTGTTCTACTAAGCGGCGGAATACTGCTGCTTCTATTTCGGTTTGCGTTTGCTTATCCATTATCTAATACCTCTAAAAAAGCGCTTTTCGTTATAGGTTGGATGTGAGGGTTAAAAAGTAAAACCCAACCCGTTACGGCTTTTAAAACCCAAAACGAAAAAAGGGAGCCAAGCTCCCTTTTTACTTATATACGGCTAACTAGGTTTAAAACCTAATCGGCATTACTCTGCGTCGTCAGACTTAGGCGCAGGCTTTTCTAGAAGCTCTTTAATGCTTAGGCGTACACGGTTTTGGCGGTCGATTTCCATAACCTTAACGTCAACCATTTCACCTTCTTTAAGGTAGTCAGTAACCTTGTTCACACGCTCGTGAGCGATTTGTGAAATGTGAACAAGACCTTCTTTACCTGGAAGTACTTCTACGAACGCACCGAAGTCTACAATACGTGTAATCTTACCGTTGTAAGTCTTACCAACTTCAATTTCAGCCGTTACTTGCTCAATCTTGCCAATAGCGATGTCTGCTTTCGCACGCTCTGTAGCGAAGATTTTGATAGTACCGTCGTCTTCAATCTCGATGTTAGTGTCAGACTCTTCAGTAATTTGACGGATCATTGCGCCGCCTTTACCGATAACGTCACGAATCTTGTCTTGGTCAATCTTCATTGTGTAAATGCGTGGAGCAAATTCACTTAGCTCTTCACGGTGACCGCCAATTGCTTCGTCCATTACGTTAAGAATGTGCAAACGTGCTTCTTTTGCTTGTTTAAGCGCAATTTGCATGATTTCTTTAGTAATACCTTCAATCTTAATGTCCATTTGAAGTGCAGTAATACCGTCGGTAGTACCCGCTACTTTAAAGTCCATGTCGCCAAGGTGATCTTCGTCACCAAGGATGTCTGAAAGTACAACAAAGTTGTCGTCACTCTTAACTAGGCCCATTGCGATACCCGCAACAGACGCTTTAATTGGAACACCTGCATCCATAAGCGCTAGTGAAGTACCACATACCGACGCCATTGAAGATGAACCGTTTGATTCTGTGATTTCAGAAACCACACGTACTACGTACGGGAATTCTTCTTCACTTGGCATTACTGCTTGAATACCACGCTTCGCTAGACGACCGTGACCAATTTCACGACGCTTAGGCGAACCAATCATACCGGTTTCACCAACACAGTATGGAGGGAAGTTGTAGTGAAGCATGAAACGGCTGTCGCGCTTACCTTGAAGCTCGTCAATCATCTGTGCGTCACGCTCTGTACCTAAAGTAGCAGCAACAATTGCCTGCGTTTCACCACGGGTAAATAGTGCAGAACCGTGAGTACGAGGAAGAATGCCTGTTGCTACGTCTAGAGCACGAATCATTGCAGGCTCACGACCGTCGATACGTGGCGCGCCAGAAAGGATGCGTGAACGTACTACGTCAGACTCAAGATCGTGAAGAAGGTCTAGTACTTCTTTCTTGTCTTGTTCTTCGTCTTCAGCAAGGATAGCTTCTAGTGCTTTTTCAGTTGCTGCAGTTACTGCGTCTTTACGCTCTAACTTGTCAGAAATCTGGTAAGCAGCTGTCATTTCAGCTTCAGCTAGTGCTTTAACTTTGTCTTTAAGTGCAGTGTTTTCTGCTTCTGGTGCCCAGTCCCACTTCTCAGTGCCAACTTCAGCAGCGAATTCGTTAACCGCGTTAACTACAGTTTGTAGTTGCTCGTGACCGAACATTACCGCACCTAGCATAGTATCTTCAGAAAGCACGTCAGCTTCTGATTCAACCATGAGTACTGCACCTTCAGTACCCGCAACAACAAGGTCAAGCTGGCTGTCAGCTTGCTCTTCTGTGCGTGTATTTAGAATGTATTCGCCGTTGCTATAACCAACACGAGCCGCACCAATTGGGCCGTTGAAAGGAATACCTGAGATAGCAAGCGCTGCAGAAGTACCAATCATAGAGATGATGTCTGTAGGGATATCTGGGTTAGCAGACATTACAGTAACAACAACTTGTACTTCGTTCTTGAAGCCTTCTGGGAATAATGGGCGAATTGGGCGGTCGATAAGACGCGCAGTCAATGTTTCGCCTTCAGATGGACGACCTTCACGCTTGAAGAAACCACCTGGGATTTTACCCGCAGCATATGCTTTTTCTTGGTAGTTTACTGTTAGAGGGAAGAAGTCTTGATCTGGTTTGGCTTCTTTTTTACCAACTACTGTTACCAGTACAGACGTGTCGTCCATGCTCGCAAGAACCGCAGCTGTCGCCTGACGAGCAATTACACCCGTCTCTAGAGTTACAGTATGCTGTCCATACTGAAATGATTTAGTAATAGGAGTCACTATTTGTCCTTTAATTTCAATCTTTATTTTATCGCTTTTAAACGCGGCGCATAGTATAGCTTTGAAGTAGCTGTAATGCCATTGCCAAATACAGCCCCGCGTGGAATTTATTTAGTGAATTTGCGAAAAATCGCTATCACCTATAGCACCATGACTATATGAAATATCTGTGAAATTTCAATTATTGACTATATTTTCATCATACTGACACAAAACAGCGTATGCTAGAACAAAATGCGAACAAGGTAATAACCCGTAGGTAATGCTATGAGCCATATACTGGCAATAAAGATACGGGCAATAAAGATTATTCATAACAAGAACGTCTAATATTAGTGTGCTAAGGAGATAACCATGTTGGTACTTCGACTTAATAAAGCAGGCATGCCACAAGAGTGGATAGATGTTGAACAAGCCGCAAAGCTTTACAGTCAGGACAAGGTGCTATACGAGCTAGGCAGTGATGCTATAACCCTTAAAGGTGGCTGGAATCACGAAGGGCTGCAAAGCGAACTTACCCTATCAAGTATTATCGCTTGCGACGGCAAGGTAACAGATTTATCTGGCAAAGTTGCCCTTTCCAACCGCTATCTATTTAGGCGCGATAGCTATTTGTGCATGTATTGCGGCAATAAGTTTACGCCTAAGCAACTTACCCGAGACCATATCATTCCCCGTTCTCGTGGCGGAAAAGATATCTGGACGAATGTAGCCACCGCTTGTCAGCGATGTAATCATGCTAAAGCCGCTAAAACACCTGAAGAAGCGAATATGCCTTTACTCGCTGTGCCGTTTAGGCCCAATGTTTACGAGCGCTTTTATTTAATGAACAGACGCATACTGGCAGATCAGATGGCATTTTTAGAAGGGCATTTTTCCCATCAGCGGGAATGGACGTGTAACGAATAAATGGCAACAAAAAGCAGTGAGCGACCAGTAACTTAAAAAACAGGTCGCCCGTTGATAGAATTTTACAGCCCAGTGCTCGTTGTTGTTTGCTGTTCTGTTGTAGCCGACGCTTGAAGGTTGGCGTTGTTATTCTCGCTTTGCTGTTGCATTAGCATAGCTTGCTCTTCTTTTTGCGCTCTAAACCACAGGCTTAACCAATCGGAGCACATTTTGTGTTCTAACTCATGGGCTTCAATGGTTGGGCAGAATAAACTAACCTTTACAACAACCTTTGCAAGTTCATTTGTTTTAATCTCGACTTCTGGGTCTATACGAATAAACTCTTGTTCTAAATGACGTTCGATTAAACCTTTATAGCGTTCTGCAACGTCTCGAAAGTATTCACAATGGGCTTGAGCGCGGGCGTGAAAAGCAGGTAACAAGCTATAGGCATTTACCGTAGGCTCGTTAACAATTTCAAACGAATGCAAACGGTAGCGGCGCATAAAGTTAAGGTTACGCACGGTTTGAGTAACTAGCTGGCTGTTAGGTACGTAAACGTGTTTACCCGTGTAGTTAAAGCTTTCTGGGTCAACTTCTAAAAGCGCAGTTTTTGCCCAGTCCATTTCTACTACTTCACCAATAATATTATTCATTTGGATCCAGTCCCCTACCCTGAATGGCCTTGCGCCAAGGTAGTAAATGAAGCCCATAAAGCATTGAATAAATTCTCGGGTGGCTAGCACTATGGCAACCATAAATGCGGCAATAGATATAGCGAGTGTTTGTATTTCAGAGCTCCACACCATCATCAACACAATGATGATAAAAGCGTTACCTAACTGCTCTAAAATATTAATCTGGTTTCTTCTATCTTCCCCGCGCTGAGAACTGATGCGCCTTATCAGCAACAGCACACCTTTTTTAGAGAAGTGCAATACAATTAAAAGTAGTAGTGATGTCAGCAGTTTATACTCATTGGCAAACGCAATAAGCTGATTCCATAACTGCGTGGGGTCTATCACAATCTCCATGTATGCTCCGACTGTACTGGCGAGGGTAAATCTTTGAATAAAAATAAAAAAGCGCCGACGAATGCCAGCGCTTTTCATTATGAAGCATGTAAACCTGCGGCACAATGCCGACCAGTTGCAACAACTATTTTTTAGTCGCGAATTTGGCCTTCACCGTTCACCAGGTATTTCTCTGAAGTCAACGACTCTAAGCCCATTGGACCGTAAGCATGTAGCTTAGTTGTCGCAATACCAATTTCTGCGCCAAGACCTAGCTGACTGCCGTCAGAGAAGCGTGAAGAGGCATTAACCATTACCACACTTGCATCTACTGCGCGCTGGAACAGCTTACCTTTCTCAGCATCTTCGGTCACAATAACTTCGGTGTGGTTACTACCGAACTGCGCAATATGATCTACTGCACCTTCGAAGTCATCAACTACGCGAATTGCGATTTCTAAACCAAGGTACTCTTCGCCGTATGCGTCTTCTGCAATTACGTCTGCGCCATCAAAATATTGGCTACCTTTTTCGTTTACGTGAACCGTTACACCTTTTTCTTTAAAGGCATCGGCCACTTTAGGTAGAAAGTCACCCGCAACGGCTTGGTGTACAACCAAACCTTCAAGCGCATTACACACGCCAGTACGCTGGGTTTTACCGTTTAGAAGTATAGCCATGGCTTTATCTAAATCAGCATCTTTATCTACATAAAGGTGACACACACCTTTAAAGTGCTGAATAACCGGAACCTTAGCGTTATCGGTTACGTAGTTGATAAGCCCTTCACCGCCACGTGGAATAATAACATCAATGTAGTCGCGTTGTTCCATCAGCTCTTGCATTAACGCGCGATCTGGGTTTGGCACAACGGTAACTAGCGCTTTAGGCAAGTCATGCTTCTCAAGCACGTCTTGCATAAGTTCAGCAATCGCCAAACTTGTATCAAGGGCTTCTTTACCACCACGTAAAATTACGGCATTGCCCGATTTAAAACACAGCGCGCCCGCGTCGGCAGTAACATTAGGTCGTGCTTCATAAATCATGCACACAACGCCAAGCGGTATACGCATTTTCTTAATTTCAATTCCGTTAGGACGCGTACCAATAACACGCTCTTTGCCTACCGGATCGTCAAGCTCAACAATAACCTCAATGCCTTCAGCCATTGATTCAATGCGCTCATCGTTAAGGATTAAACGGTCTATCATGGCTGCATCTAGATTATTTTCTTTAGCGCGCGCAACTTCCTTTTCGTTCACTTCAATAATTTTGCTTTTATTGGCACGAATTGCCGCGGCCATATCAGTTAACACCGCGTTTTTCTGGCTCTCACTTAAAATTGCCAGTGTACGTGCAGCTTTTTTCGCCTGTTGTGCTAACTCTGTAATAATACTCATTCTTTCTCCAGATTTGCTATGTGCTGATCAGAAATAATTGGCCCTGTTTTTTCTTCAAACTCGTGGGCAAATTCGTCACTTTCCTGATTCGCAATAAAATTCAATAAACAGCTACTGTAGTTCGACTTGGCTTTCACCAATTTAGTGCCGTCTTCTTTACGTACCAATATGGTATCGCCAACCGAGAACTCACCTTTCACGTCTATAATTTCGCTACTTGTTAGTTGCTCTGCATCAGTATGTAAAGAGTCGTCGAAGTCCCCTTCTACTATCACCTCACCTTGCGCATTTGACGTATGACGCATCCAATGCACATTCTCTTGCATTGGCTTAGCGTGAGGTTTGAAATGCGTGCCCGGGTTTTCGCCTGCTAGCAGCATATTAAACGACAGCTCAGTAAAGCCGTTAATAATATATGTATCTATACCATGCGAAACAGCTTTCTCGGCCGCTTCAATTTTTGTGCGCATACCGCCGGTGCCAACACCGCCTTTAACCGCACCACCAGCCATGTCGTAAACGCTCTGATCGATGGTATCAACCGATTTAAGCAGTTTTGCGTCGTCATGTTCATGTGGGTTTTTGTCGTACAACCCGTCAATGTCTGAACAGATGATCAAAGCATCAGCTTCAGCCGCCGACGCCACCATGGCCGATAAATTATCGTTATCGCCAACCTTCAATTTGTCGGTAGTTACCGTATCGTTTTCGTTCACGATAGGCAGAATGTTGTTGTCTAACAAACTGAATATGGTTTCACGAATACTTACATAACGCTCTCTGTCTCTTAGGTCAGCATGGGTAAGTAGCATCTGGGCAGACGGAAAATCAAACAGTCTGTCCCATGTGGCAATCATCTCGGTTTGACCCGCTGCTGCCATGGCTTTCTTTACCGCTATATCTGACTTTTCTTGCTCTGGAAACAGGTGCGCGCCCGCTGCGACAGAACCAGAAGACACGAGTACAACTTGTGTACCGTTGGCTCTGCATCGCACGATAAATTGCGCAATGCTCAAAAGGTAATGACTGCTACAACCTTGCTGGTTGGGCGATATTAGTGCACTACCTACTTTGATGACTACGCGTTTCCAATTAGGATGACTCATAATAAACTTTTTAACCTTAAGATTGTTGATTCGCTAATTCTTCACTGGCTTGCACAAACGTTTTTTGCACGTTCGACGATGGGTCTTCGCTAAAGCGACTTACCATGTATAGCGTTAACGTACTTACCGCAAACCCTGGAATAATTTCATAAATAACGCTGCTTAACGTTTTACCGTCAGCTAAAACGGGCGCATAAATCCAAAACAGTACGGTTACCGCACCACTTATCATGCCCGTCATTGCCGCTTTCGCTGTCAGGTCCTTTTTATACAGACAAAACAGTACTAACGGACCAAATGCGGCGCCAAAACCAGCCCAAGCGTTACTTACTAAAGACAAAATTGTATTCGACGCATCCATGGCTAACAGTAATGCAACTACAGCCACACCTGCTACACCATATCGCCCAATTGTTACCGTTTGCTTTTCACTTAACGATTTTTCTGGCGACTTTTTATTTACCAGTACACGGTAAATATCTTCTGTTAACGAACTTGCGCTAACTAATAACTGCGACGAAATTGTACTCATGATGGCCGCTAAAATTGCTGCCATCAAAAATCCACTAATTAGTGGATGGAAAAGCAATTGCGAGAAGATAATAAATATAGTCTCTGGATCGTCGACTGCAAGGCCAAACTGGTTAGCATAAGCAATGCCTACAAAGCCTGTAGCTAATGCACCAATAATTGTCACTGTCATCCAAGACATACCAATATTTCGTGCTGTTCCAATAGCCTTAACAGAGCGAATTGCCATAAATCGCACAATAATGTGCGGCTGACCGAAATAACCTAAGCCCCAACCCAAACTTGAAAGCAAACCGACTATCGTTAGTGTCTCTAACGATTCTGAAAAATTCGGAACAGATTGATAAGCGGCGCTCGTCATTTGCGAAACGCTATCAAACTCGGTAAATGCAACAATTGGAACCAAGACCAAAGCCACAAACATAATGCAACCTTGCACAAAGTCTGTAAGGCTGACTGCTAAGAACCCGCCCAACAGTGTGTAAGACACCACAACACCTAGGGTGATAAACAAGCCTAGTTGGTAATCGACCGAAAATGCACTTTCAAACAGCTTACCGCCTGCTACTAACCCTGCAGATGTATAAAGTGTAAAGAACAGCACAATGATTACCGCCGAAACGATTCGCAAGCTTGAATTTGGCTTATTGAAGCGCTTGGCAAAGAATTCAGGCACAGTAAGTGAGTCGTTTGCCACTTCGGTATATACACGAAGTTTAGGCGCTACTAATAAATAGTTAGCTAACGCACCTGCAACCAAGCCTATCGCGATGTATACCGCGTCAAAGCCGGTTAAGTACATAGCGCCGGGAAGACCCATTAACATCCAACCTGACATGTCGGATGCACCCGCGGACAGTGCGGTAACTTGAGGGCTTACTTGTCGCCCTCCTAATATATAACCAGAAATATCACTGGTAGATTGTCGGTAAGCAAACAACCCTATCCCCAACATCGCTATAAAATAAACGGCTAGTGATAGGTAACTTTCCATTGGCATAACGTTAGTTATTTCCTCTATTGCTCTTCGAAAACTCGTAAATGATTAACCGTTCTGAACACTTGCTACAACACACGTCGATGCAAATAATTAAATCGAACAATAATCATTAGAGCTCTAACAATATAAGGATTTGACAAAAAATTTCAAGTTTAATTTTTAAACAACTTAATTTAAACAGCATTGATGTTTAATTTACCACCAAACATGTTTCACGACACTTTAATGAAACACAATTAATATTAAACCTTAATTTTCAATACTTTAAAAAATAACAGCCATTCATGGAACAATTTAACTTAGCGCTTAAAGCATAGAAAAAGCACAACTTTACTATCAGCTAAAACATTTTCATCAAAAATGCTTTGTTACGCACACTCAGCTGAAATAACATCCAAAAGAAGCTTTTCTACAGGCAATAATTGGGTTAGTTGCGTACAATCTTCGTTATTTAGTGAACGCACCTTTTCTATAAGCACCTCACACGCTTTCTTGTCGTTTTTAATGGTAAATAGCTTCGGATGAATATAATATTTTCGGCATACTGTGGGCGTATTTCCAAGTTCTGCGGCGACAACCTTGCTCAATGTACTCTCCCATTTTTTGGTTCTGGAATTACTAACTTGGTCGTAGACGCGAGGAAGGTTAGTTAACGCGAACCGACTAGAGGCCCAAGTTCTAAAGTCCTTGCAACTAAACTGCTCGCTTAACTCTTTGTGAATAAACGCATTCACGTCTTCACTGGTTACATCGTGCCAGTGTTTACTCTTATCCTGATAGCGGAAAAGGCAATAACCTTGCTGCTGAGCGCAATCGCAAATCAGCGAGGCAAGTTCGGGATCGTTAACCTTTATGGTTCTCGGCTTACCATGCTTTCCTGTGTAGGCAAGTTCAACGCTATCCTCACACTGTAATTGCACGTGTTTACGCCGCAAGGTTGTTAGCCCGTACGTTTCATTTTCTTTGCTATATTGAGCATTGCCTACCCTCGCACCTGTGTAATCAAGCAGAAGGCACACCAGCGCACATGCTCGTTCTTGCGTCCAAGTTGGTTGCGAAATCAAGGAAAGGCAGTGTTCTCGAAATTCAGAAAGGGCGTTGCCGAAAGCAAGCAGACGCTCGAACTTTGCGACTTGCTGCTGTTCGTGCCATTTGTCATGGTAAATGTATTGTTTGCGCCCTTTCTCATCGAAGCCAACAGCCTGAATACTTGCCTTACTATCACGGCTGATAAAAGTGTTTTGCCAATTTGGGGGAATAACAAGCTTCTTGATACGTTTAATCACACGTTCGCCCGTTACTTTCTTGCCACTGCTATAGCGATAGTAAAACCGTTTACTTCCGCAAGGGATACGCTTTATTGTCAGGTGACTATCGTCTGAATACACATTGCAATAGCCTTTAGTCCTTTTCATTTTTAGTTACTCCTTTCCCCTACTTGCCCCAAAACAATAACAACTGAATAGCTGTAAGAGCACGCGTTAAGGGCGGCTTTGCTTCAATACTGACATGCCGTTGCGTTATTTTTGGGGCAAAGGTCAGTTCTCCTCGAACTACAGCGCTTATCTATAAGAAGAATTTACAGCTGAAATAAGGTAATTGATCACTTGCCTTTAAACCTTTTGCCGAGTTTATTTATCTACCCAGAGCTTTATCTACCAACAGGGGCTTTTAACCAACGCTGTAACAATTTTTCACATCCCGTGTAAAATAATCGCAGTATCCTTCCTCATCTTCACCCGTAAAGCTGATAGAGGCATCGTCATTTTTAATATTTGTCATCGACAGCCCGCCCTTTTATTAACTAAACCATATGTAACGAACAGGAAATATCACTACTTTACAGTCAGTTAGAGCATGCCGCTTTGCAAATTAAACTAAAGTATTAGCTCTACTCATACTCCAGCGGAATACAAATTGAATAGTAAGTTATAACTAGTAATTAGCTGCAGACATTTAAAAGAGACATCTGCAAACAGTTGCTTGCGAGGTTTATGTGAAACCGATAACCGGCGAGTAACTCTTGAACTAATTAAGTGGATTTAATTAGAGAGTCCAAGAAAGAAGTCGAGGATTTAAATATGAGTATTCAAAATTCAAACAAGGTTGATTCAGAAAGCGCTAAAAGTAGCGAGCACGAAAACTTAAGGGCTAATGTCGTCTCTAACGACGAGCTACAAGTGGCTGCCGTATTTAGTTCAAAGCAGAAAGTTCGTGAGGTACTAGAGATAGTGCAAAACAAAACATCAGTAGAATCATCACAGATAGAGATTATTGAAGCAGGTGATGCTAAGTTAAGTGAAAAGCTAGAGCGAAATAGCGAATCAATTGGAAAGAGTATGTGGTCTTCTCACCTTCTTCTTGGTTCACTCGGACTTGTAGCCGGATTAATTGCCGCTTTTCTATTAACTCAATTTGGGCCTGCACTTACGCAGCAAAACCCGTTGTTTACTTATATTGCATTAATAAGCCCTGGCCTCTTCATTGGGCTATTCGTAGCTGGGCTAATCGGTTTGCGTCCGGACAGAAATGAAGTAATACAGACAGTAAGGCATGCAGTTCGCTATGGCAAAGTGGCGTTAGTCATCAATCTTAGAAAGTCTCAATCATCGTCAAAGGTGTCTCAGGTGTTGAAGCAGCACAGCGATAATGTAGTTGAATCTATTCGGTAGTGAAATTAATGACATGAAAACATGCTAAACGGCAGAATGTGTTAGAGTATTAAACTATTGATTGAGCTTGCTACTTAAAACTCGCTTCTTAAAAGATACCACAGGGCAATATACCGAATTTCGCGTATATTGCCCTTTAACGTTTGGTTTGTAGCAATTTGAAAGAAAGACTAGGCACCGATTGTATGGATTTGATATTTTTTGATTTAGATGGGACTTTGTTAAATAAGTCTTCAGAAATTTCTTCTTTCACAAGAGAAACATTGGGCTTACTAAGTGAAAAGGATATTGCCTTTACGGTAGCCACAGGGCGCACCATGCATTCAGCACAATTCGTACTGCAGGGTCAATCTTTTGTACTACCTCATATCTATAATAATGGCGTAGCCATATGGGATCCAAGCGGGAATGCCTTAACCTTGGAAAACCTGCTCGCCCCTAGTGAAGTTAACCTTATTATTGAACATGCGGTTAAAAACAATATTACGCCTTTCATTAACACGGTTAATATGGATAGCCCTAACCACGAGCACGTTATTTATCATTCAGCGCCAAAACATCAAGTGGAATTCGATTTAATCGACAAATACTTTTCGCGAACGAAAGCGCGGCTTGACTCCATCGAAACTTTACCGGCTGATGCTCACATTACGAATATCAGTATGATTGGCGATGCAGCGCTGGTTTATGATATGTACAAACAACTAAACATGCATGACGAGTTGATTGCCTATTCCGGCCCTGCCATTGAAGGCGATGAATATCGTTGGATGGACGTTCACCACAATCTTGCCAACAAAGGCAGCGCAGTAGAGTTATTACGCGGTCAATTAGATGCAAGCAATGTTATTGTTTTTGGTGATAGTGACAACGACTTGAGCATGTTTAAACTTGCTGACGAAGCTTATGCGCCATCAAACGCAAAACCTTATATCAAAGATGCCGCCACTTCTGTAATTGGGCATCACGATGAAGATGGAATCGCTCGCTTTTTAAGAGAGCGATTCTCACTTTAGCCGTTGTTGGCGCTTAGGCTACAGAATAAGGTGAAAACGAAGCCCACCCTTATGTAGCCAGGCTTTATATTAGCCCATCCTAATAAGGGCCCATCTTAATAAGGGCCCGTTGCTGAATTGTATTGATGGTGGCCCAGATTATGTTCACTTACTATATGTTAACTTATTTAAGGGCTACCATTCGATAGGTTCTCTGTCTTTTAGAAATTGACCGTGAGGGCCGCCCTCTTCCTGAGTTGCAAGCCAAATCGCGGTATCTGCACCTTCTTCCGGTGTCTTGGGCGCGTCGCTGCCGCCCATTCGGGTATGTACCCAGCCAGGGGTCATGCTGTTTACCGTGACATCAATCTTTTTGCCATCAGCAGCTTTATCGACCTCTGCAGCCATTTTTACGGTAAGGGCATTAATAGCGGCTTTCGTTACTGCGTAGCATAAAGGCCCCTTTAAACCTTCGGCAAAGCTACCGTAACTGGAACTTACGTTAATAATGCGACCAAATCCTCGTTCAATCATTTGCGGTAAGGTTTGCTGCATAAGCGTTAGGGGCGCACTTACATTAACCTGCATAGATTTCGCCAAACTTTCAGAATTCACTTCTTTCCAATCGGTGTCGTCTAATATCCCCGCGTTATTTATCAGAATATCGATGGGGCCATACACGGCTTCAGCACGCACAAACGCGTCTACAATGGCTGTTTCATTATCAAGAGGCAGTTCAATAACATGTATATCCCCACCTACTATTTCCTTTTTGGCTTCAAGACCTGACTCTTCATCTCGACATCCCATCAATACTTTGTAGCCTTTCGACAGCATTCCCTTCACTATTTCCAGGCCGATACCTCTATTGCCACCAGTTACTAATACGTTTTTCGTCATGCCAATACACTCCTTGCATTTACGCTTGGGCTTGTTTTGCCTCAAAACGATTGGATAAATAAAAACACAGCGGGAAAATTACGCTCCACACCAAAGCAATGAAAATATAAGAGAGCACCATGCTGGCACCTAGCTCTACGGCACCAAACTTAGCGCCTGCGATATAACTGAGAGGCGCAAAGACAGCCCCCGCAATTGCAGCGATAATCATTCGACCATTAAAAGCAGTTAAACTGTGATAGACAGTCCCCGCAAATGCGGCCCATAGAAGGCTAAGCCATATGGGAATTGGCCAAAAGCTCACTAACACTTCTGTCTGATTAAAAATAAATAGACCACTTAATGTCAGTAAGGCGTCAACTAGAGTACCAAGCAGAAAAACGGCACTCATAAGCTTTATGTCTTCGATTCGTTTTGGGGAAAATACAATCCAAATCAAAAGTAGCCCCAGTACGGGAAGTACAGCGCTATTTTGAAACAGGATTACTAACCACCATATCGATTGAAACCACGCGAAATTGACAACCTTGAGTACTACCGTTTTATTCATTGTGGACGCTCATATTTTCTATACAAAAATATACGCTTTCCGCCTTGTGATAGTTCAAATCAAAAATCTCAAAAGTAAACGAAATCAAATAAGTGTAAGTATAAACGCTTAAGCTATTTGCTTTTTCCAATTACAAAGGATGTGTTAGTCGTGAAAATGGTGAAGTACTACATTCTCGGAGCATTGTTGGCGTTAGTGCTAACGGTAACTGTACCCGTGCTATTGCTTAAAATTGCATTCGGATGGGTAGCCTTTTCGCTTATTGCGGTAAGCAGTGCCTATTTGCTTAACTACCCAAGTTTATTTCGTAAACGCGAAGATGGCTCAATCCCCTTCTATATTCGTTGGATCTTTGTTCCATTTCTTTTGGGCTCAGGGCTGTATAACGAATATGCACGCAGAACAGACAAGGTTCCTCCACTGCAAAAAATCGAACCCCATCTTTTTCTCGCATGCCGCATGTCTAGTCAACACGTAGACCTACTTAACGAAAATAACGTCGATGCCATCCTTGATGTTACAGCAGAGTTTGACGGTCTAGATTGGACAGCGTATCAGGAAGATTATAAGTACCTAAACGTTCCTGTTTTAGACCATACAAGCCCCACCGCTGAGCAACTTGTCCTTGCAATCAACTGGCTCAATCAGCAGATATCTGATAACAAAAATGTGGTTGTTCACTGCGCACTTGGCCGAGGCCGTTCGGTGCTAGTGGTGGCGGCTTATCTTTTGGCAAAGAATCCGAGTTTGAGTGTAGATGATGCCTTACGTCAGATTAATCAAATACGCCAAACAGCAAGGCTCAATAAACGCCAATTAGCGTCGTTACAAAAAGTGAGAGATGGCGGGCTCTTATCTTTACGAAAAGAACTAACGTTAATTGTTAATCCAGTAGCAGGTGGCGGTAAGTGGAAACAGTATCGAGGCGAAGTACTTTCTAGGCTTAATGAAAAGTTTAAAGTGACGGTAAAAGAAACCACACCGGAAGTAGACGGAAAAGCATTAGCGCAACAAGCCAAAGATGAAAAAGCGGATATTGTCGTTGCCTGTGGCGGAGACGGTACATTAACCGAAGTTGCGTCAGCGCTAATTAATACTGACATCACCATGGGTATTATCCCTTTTGGAACGGCCAACGCGCTTAGCCAAGTGCTGCACGGGTATATCAGTAAAGTTATGCCTATAAGCACTGCCTGCGACATCATTATAAAGGGTGACACGTTAAAGATTGATACCGCAACTTGTAACGATAAAGTCATGTTGTTAGTAGCAGCCGTCGGTTTTGAAGAACAAATGATTTCGGCCGCTGACAGAGAAGAAAAAAACGTGGGAGGTCAGTTCGCCTATTTAAAAGGGCTGTGGAATGCTATTTCTAATAATGAAAATATGACATTTGAAGTAGCAAAAGATAACAAACCCGCAGAGACATTGGAAACGCCAAGCTTTGTGATCGCCAACGCTGCACCTATGACAACAGCATTGGCACAAGGCGCAGAGCAGCCGGATATAACGGACGGAAAGCTAGATCTCACTTGGTTATTGCCGCAGCCAAGCTCTGACAGGCAGTTTGCATCGCTAGCGGAACTCGTTTTAAGCCCAGCCGAATCTAAAAAGCAATCAGACTCCATACGCCATGAACGCGCATCACAAATAACATTGTCATTCGATAAGCCTACTGCCTATGCAGTTGATGGTGAAATCTATGAAGGCGATAAAATTATTATAAAAACCGTCCCTAGAAGCCTCACCGTGCTTGCCAACTTTGAAGATAAGGATTAATTGTTACATGGCTCAGAAAAGTAATTTTGAAGAAATTTTTAGCTTCCTTAATGACAAGTTTTCTAATGAAACAGAGTACCTTCAAGCGGTACACGAAGTACTTGAAGACATTGTTCCTGTATACAATGCAAATGAACAATACAAAGCATTCGATATAGTCAGACGTATCAGCATGCCAGAGCGAGTTATTTACTTCACAGTCTCTTGGATGAACAGCCAAGGAAACATTGAAGTTAATCAAGGGTGGCGTGTGCAGCACAATTCGGCAATGGGCCCTTATAAAGGCGGGCTGCGTTTTCACCCTACCGTTAACTTATCGGTGCTGAAGTTTTTAGCATTCGAGCAATGTTTCAAAAATGCACTTACCGGCCTTCCAATGGGTGGCGGTAAAGGCGGTTCAGACTTTAACCCTAAAGGTCGTTCGGACCGAGACATCATGTTGTTTTGCCAAGCATTTATGCGTGAACTACAGCGCCACATAGGCGCCAACACGGACGTTCCAGCCGGTGATATTAATGTTGGGGCCCGTGAAATAGGTTATCTCTATGGCGAATACCGCAGGTTAAACAATAAGTTTGAAGGTGTATTAACAGGTAAAGGGCTTGAATTTGGCGGCAGTTATGTACGCACAGAAGCGACAGGCTTTGGCTTAATCTACTTTTTAGAAGCCGTCTGCCAGCACCAAGGTTCAAAAATAGAAGGCCAGACCATAGCAGTCTCTGGCGCGGGCAATGTAGCACTCCATGGCGCACTTAAAGCAGTAGAAAAAGGCGGAAAGGTCATTTCTCTTTCTAATAGCCGAGGGCTTCTACATAACGAAGATGGGTTAACTGATACTGCACTTAAATGGGCAATAGAGAATCACGCTAACCGTAATAATATTCTTGCAGATATGGCTGACGAAAGCATGGGTAAGTGGGTACCTGATAAAAAGCCATGGCATTTAAAGTGTGATATTGCCCTGCCCTGTGCAACTCAAAATGAGCTGCTTGAAGATGACGCGAAAGCATTACTGGATAATGGTTGCCAAATGGTTTTAGAAGGAGCGAATATGCCGTGTACGAACGAAGCACAATCACGCTTTTTAGACGCTAAAATCGTTTATGTTCCGGGCAAAGCATCAAACGCGGGCGGTGTTGCTTTGTCTGGCTTAGAAATGAGCCAAAACGCTATGTTCAATCAACGGGATGCTAGTACGCTAGATGACCAACTTTATTCTATTATGGAGAGTATACATCAACGCTGTCTAGATGAAGGAAAGGAAAACAGTGGTGATTCCAAATACGTAAATTACATGAAGGGCGCTAACATTGCAGCGTTCAGGCGACTTGCTGATGCCATGGTTGCACAAGGCGTATAACCTCATCTTCTTAATAAAGTTGTCGATAAGTTTACGGGTAAAGCCTCTGTGAATTTATCGGCAACCTCAGTGTAAATTTTGCTCTCTTCCTTTAACAAAACTGGCCTTCTTTTTATCAGCAAGACTAATAAAATAAATAAATTCATAAAGTTATATACATAAGATTCATGGAATAAAAATCGCATTACTAGAAGTGTCATTCACTTTTAAATTTGCAAAAGGAACTTCCCATGAAAATTTTTGAAGCACTTCGTCAAGACCACGAAAAACAACGTTTACTGCTTAAGATCTTAGCTGAGACCAGCGGTAATACTGCGGCACGTCGCGAATACTTTGAAGAGTTAAAAACACAGCTTGAAAGTCATGCTATTGCAGAGGAGCGCCATTTTTATACGCACCTGTTAGAGAAAGATTCGACGGTAGATTTAACGCGTCACGGTATCGCGGAACACCATGAAATTGACGAGCTACTTGAAAAACTAGACGAAACTGACATGAGTTCACCGGCCTGGCTACGTCATTTAAAGAATCTACAAGAAAAAGTAGAGCATCACCTTGCCGACGAAGAGCAGAAGTTTTTTCAGGTTGCGGGCAGTGTTCTAAATGAACGTCAGAAAACTCAGCTAGCCGATGAATATAAAAAAGAAATGAAACAAGAGCTCGATGAAGAAAAACTGACAGCCTAATTAAAATAACTGAAGCGCCATTAGGCGCTTCTCTTTTTTGTTAATGTTACATGAAAAAGCCAGCTTAAAACGCTGGCTTTTGTTTGTTTCGTTACTGCTTTACAACACTTATTACATTGTTACCCGCGCAGTAGAGCGAGTGACATCACCTACTTCTTGGCAATGATATAAATTGCGTGGATAACACCTGGGAAATAACCAAGGATGGTCAGTAGGATGTTAATCCAAAAATGCGCACCCAAGCCAACTTGTAAAAATACGCCTAGCGGTGGAAGTAAAATTGATAAAAGTATACGAATGATGTCCATAATAAATTCCTTGTTTTTGAAGTAATTTCACAACTCAGTAGGCAAAATACTCACACGTAGCGATAAAATTAGGCCTATAGAGCGTTTTTACACGTCTCGTTGTTATTTTTTGCATTAACAATGCCAAGTCGCTTGAACAATGCCGAGTAACTGGAACGCACATACGTTACCTTGCTGTATATAAATACCGAGCAAACTGCATTGCGTATACTTAAAAAATAAACTTTTCCTTATAAAAAAGCTATTCACCGAAAGGCGTATTTTGAAGCCAATCATCAAGGTCTGAACGATTTAGCGGGCGGCTAATGTAATAACCTTGCGCAATATCGCAGCCCCATTCCTTCAAAATTTCAAGGGAAGCTAAATCTTCTACACCCTCAGCAACCACTTTCAAATTAAAAACATTCGCCAAACTAAGCACAGTATGAACAATTTGTTGATCGTTCTCATCGCTAGCCAGAGAAAGAATAAAGCTTTTGTCTATTTTAATCGTTTTAACAGGTAAGTTCTTTAAATAGGCCAGTGACGAATAGCCAGTACCAAAATCGTCAATCGCGAAGTGAAAGCCTCTAGCAGTTAATTCGTTAAGGTTTTCAATCGCAAGTGATGCATCAGCAACTAAATCACTTTCGGTTATTTCAAGCTCTAGGGATTCTGGTGATAGCCCCTCTTTCGTAAGCAGAGCCACAAGCTTGCTGAGTAACACTTTGTTTTGAATGTCTTGCGTCGACAGGTTCATGGCAACGGTAAACCGATAACCCTTCGACCTAAAGTAAGATAAGTCAGTAATGGTTTGCTGCATTACCCAGGTTGTTACTTGCTCTATTAACCCTGCTTGCTCGGCAATAGTGATGAATTCATCAGGCGGCACAAAACCAAGCGCGCTATTGTTCCAGCGGATCAACGCCTCCATGCTGCAAACTTTCATCGTTTGCAAATCAACCTTGGGCTGGTAAACCATAGACAGTTCGTTTTGTTGGCTCACAAGCGAGCGCTTCAATTCCGTTGTTATAGCAAGCCTGCGATTATACCTATCTTCTAAATCGGTCCGATACCGTACACACCAGCTATCACTATGAATAGCCTCATCGGTCACTATATTCATCTTTCTAAATAGCTCTTCAGAAGAAGAGGCGTCTTGAGGACACTCGATTACTGCCATAGCAACTTTAACAGGGATGGCAATTAAGTTACTTTCAACCGGCTGTTCTAAAATATGTTTAAGTGTTTCTAGCTGATCGTCGTTTAACGATTCGTGTGATATATACAGTATTTCGCCGCCAGCAAGCCGTGCAGACGTGCCAGGCCAGCGCTGCAAGCGCTCTGCAAGTGCTTTAAGTGTGTTATCACCATTCGAGTAGCCATATAAGTCATTTATGGTTCTAAACCCAATAACTGTTATAGCTACAACCTGAACCGCTCGCCCCTCTTTAAGTTCAGACTCAAAATAGCCTTCAACATAGTTTCGATTAAAAAGACCGGTTAATACATCGTGTTCAGCCTGGTAGCGAATGTGCTTTTCACGACTTTTAATACTCTCTTGCATGCTGTCTACGGCAACTGCAAGCTCTGTAATTTCTTTTAGTTTCGACGGTGATTCTAGGGTTGAACCATAACTACCCGATGCTACTTTATTTACGGCTTTAACTAGTTTAGAGACAGAGTCGCTCACATTTCTAGCCAGAAACAGGGAAAGTCCGAGCGCTACTAAAATAGCTAGTAGACAGAATGCCAATATAGTTAATTGAATACGCGTAAACGCGTTGAAATAAGACGTTGTATCGAC
Source organism: Alteromonas macleodii (assembly GCF_903772925.1). NCBI lineage: Bacteria > Pseudomonadati > Pseudomonadota > Gammaproteobacteria > Alteromonadales > Alteromonadaceae > Alteromonas > Alteromonas fortis. Next base: position 2,128,116 of record NZ_LR812090.1, on the reverse strand, counting down.
CGCTAATGTAATAGCAACCGGTAAATTTTGCTCAGAGCCTATACTTACCTGCCGCGCCAAGTAAGTTAATTCGTCTTTAAAGGTTACATCCACCCAAGACGGATCTTGTTGTGATGCAATTATTCGTTGTGCTTCATCGTTATCTAATGTTGCCTTAATGATCTCGTTGGAATCTGCCTTAGAAATGATAATTTCGGCATCAACAAGTTGCTTTAGCTGTTCAAGTAAATCATCGTCAAATTCAACACCAATTAACATGTAGTATCTGAGTGTCGGGATCTCTACCCGAATAAGATTCAGCTCAACTAAATTATCATTTACAACAAAGAAGCCGCTGTCTCGACCTTTTGCAACAAGCGATAAACTACTCTCTACGTCCTGACCAACCTTGAATAAGTCTGTGTGGGTTGCAACAACCTTGTGATCAAGGCTCACTAACGCAATGATTTTGGTATTAAGGCGGTCTGCATAACTCGTAAATGCAGCTTCAATAGAGGGAATATTCTCGGTCCCAACGGCGCGCCTGAAGTCAAAGGAACGCGCCAGGACTTTCGATACACTTTTGATAACGGCTTGCCTGTCGGCGACAACTTTATCGAAAACTTTTTCGGCTAATAGAATATCGTGATCAATATTTTGAACAACAAGTGTGTTTGCAGAGCGCCAAACAGCGCCAATAATCAGAAGTGATGCTATTACAATCCCTATTAATAAGGTTTGGAATAAAGTCTGGCTTAGTGTCTTTTGCACTATAATGCCCCGTGAAGATTGTTGTAATTTTGAAGCAGTCGAAATAGGTATCGACGTTAAGAATAGCTGAATAACAATAATAGGGACAGGTATAACATCCTGTAAATTTTAGATTTTAACGCTTTGTTACAAATGTTTCGCTCTTAACCGATATTTGCTAAAGCTAGGCTACTAAAGAAAAAAGCGAGGAAAAGCAAAAAGCCAGCTTAGCGCTGGCTTTTATTACTATTTGGTGCGGAAAGCGGGACTTGAACCCGCACGAGCTATGCTCACCACCCCCTCAAGATGGCGTGTCTACCAATTCCACCACTTCCGCGAAACTTTTTATATGCTTAGTTTGAACCTTCAGAGCCATCAGCTACAGGAACATCAGTACCATCAGCTACAGGCACATCAGATGCTTCTGCTTCACTAGCTGGCACGTCGCTTTGCGCCGCATCTTCAATAACCGGTACATCCTGGTCAGCCGGAAGCTGCACCGGCTCTTCAACAGCCGCTGGAACTTCTAAGTTGTTCCATTCATCTTCAGCACTTTCGCGGTTGGCGGTCAATGCACCTAAAGTAAGGCTAATGAAGAAAAACAAACCTGCCAATATGCCAGTGGTACGCGTCATAAAGTTACCCGAACCAGACGAACCAAATACTGTGTTTGAACCACCTGAGCCAAATGAAGCGCCCATATCTGCGCCTTTACCCTGTTGAATTAAAACAAATCCAATAAGTAAAAGTGCAACAATTAGGTATGCTACTAATAGCACTTCGTAAATCATAAATACCTCGTCAGTTTGCCGCTTGGCAAATTGAAATAAAATCTTCAGCCTTTAAACTGGCCCCGCCAATCAACCCGCCATCAACGTCTTTCTGCGCAAATAAGGTGCTGGCATTATCTGGCTTAACACTTCCGCCGTATAAAATACGTAGGCCTTGTGCCAGCTCTGTGTCTACTTTATTAAAGTAGCCACGAATAAATTCGTGAACGTCTTGTGCTTGTTCTGGGCTTGCAGTTTTACCCGTACCTATTGCCCAAATTGGCTCATAAGCTATAACTGTTTTGCTTAGCTCATCCACAGACATTGCATTAACAAGGGCGTCCAGCTGTTCACCGACAAACGACTCTACGCTGTCAGCCTCTCTCACTTCAAGGGGTTCACCCACACAAATGATAGGAACTATGCCAGATGCGACACACTGCTTAGCTTTTAGCGCTACAAGTTCGCTTGACTCACCCTGGTCTTCGCGTCTTTCAGAGTGCCCAACGATTGCGTATTTACAACCTGCTTCTTTAAGCATTTGGACTGATAACTCACCAGTATGTGCGCCATTTTCTAAATGACTTACGTTTTGAGTACCGATAGCAAATGAACGAGTTTCAAATGCGTGTAAAAGTAGAGAAGGAGCACAAATTACGATTTCCGATTCAGCTTTTACATCAGCAAGTTTTTGATTAAATTCAGCAACTAATGCCAAATTTCCATTCATTTTCCAATTGCCAGCCACGAATGGCTTTCTTACATTTTCACTCACAACGCAGACCTTAGCCCTGTCTTTAAAGCGGGCGTGATATTAACTATTTAATTGAAAAGATACAAGCACAAAAAGCAAAATTTCCTGCTACGCCAACTAATTGGCGAGATTACGAACAGTTTCAGCAATATGCTCAGCCCATTTATGAGATTGTGCATCGTCGTTCGACTCTACCATCACTCGAATTAGTGGTTCAGTACCACTTTTACGCAGTAACACCCTACCCGTCTTACCTAATGCAGATTCCGCTTCTTTCTTAGCGTTTTGTACATCTTGATGTGACAGGTAATCCACTTCTTGGTTTGCGTAACGCACGTTAACCAATGTTTGCGGGTACATGTCAAAACCGCTCGCTAAGTCGTGTAGATCCATTTGAGAACGCAACATTGCAGCAAGCACTTGAAGCCCAGCAACAATACCATCACCCGTAGAGCTCATATTTAGATTGAGAACATGACCTGAATTTTCACCACCAATAGTCCAGCCTTTCTGCTGCAGCAATTCCATCACGTATCTGTCGCCTACGTTACTTCTTACAAATGGAACACCTAGCTTCGAAAGCGCGTTTTCAAGACCAAGGTTACTCATCAAAGTGCCCACTACACCGCCCTGCATCTTGCCATTTTTAAGCGCATCACGGGCAATAATGTAAACAATCTGGTCACCGTCTAAAACGTTTCCTAGGTGGTCTACCATCATAATGCGATCGCCGTCGCCATCTAACGCAAAGCCAAGGTCAGCGCCTGTCTCTTTAACCTTTTCTACAATCGCATTCATTGAAGTTGCGCCAACGCCGTCGTTGATGTTTAGGCCATCAGGCGCTGTTCCTAGTTCAACTACTGTTGCGCCTAGTTCGCGAAGAACGTTTGGCGCTATGTGATATGTAGCGCCATGCGCGCAATCCACTACTATTTTGAGGCCCGTTAACGATAGCTCAGAAGGGAATGTACCCTTACAAAATTCAATGTAGCGGCCTGCTGCGTCATTAATTCGAGTAGCTTTACCTAACTTGTCAGACGCTACGCATGTCATTGGGCGCTCTAACATGTCTTCAATAGCTAGCTCAATATCGTCATCTAGCTTAAAGCCTTGAGCAGAGAAGAATTTGATGCCGTTATCGTAAAAAGGGTTATGGGAGGCACTGATTACGATACCCGCTTCAGAACGGAATGTTTTCGTTAGATACGCAATAGCCGGTGTGGGCATAGGTCCTAGCAAGCCGATATTAATGCCTGCAGCTGATAGACCAGCTTCTAGCGAGGACTCTAGCATATAGCCAGATATACGTGTGTCTTTCCCGATAAGTACTTTATTTGTGCCGCGGCCAGCTAGAACTTTACCCGCTGCCCATCCTAATTTGGTCACAAACTCTGGGTTGATATTGCTCTCACCCACTTTTCCACGTATACCATCGGTGCCGAAATATTTGCGCTGAGTCATTATTATTCCTTATTTAATCGTATTCAGCATTTTCACGATATTGACAGCGTCCGCTGTTTCTTTAACGTCGTGAACGCGAATAATCTGTGCGCCCATTTGGGCGACAATTGTAGCGAGGCTTACGCTTCCAGCCAAGCGCTCATCTACTTTTCTATTAAGCAAATTGCCTATCATTGATTTGCGTGACATTCCAACTAAGACGGGAAAGCCCAAAGACATAATATCAGGCAGATGTTTAACCAGGGCATAGTTATGCTCTAGCGTTTTACCAAATCCGTAACCTGGGTCGAACAATATTGACTCTTTCGCAATGCCTGCTTGCTCACACACTTTTGTGCGAGCTATTAAAAACTGACTTACTTCCTCAATTACATTGCTATATTCGGGGTTATTTTGCATAGTTCGCGGTTGCCCCTTCATATGCATTAAGCATACGGGTACGGCAGCGGTCGCGGCGGCTTCTAGCGCGCCGGATTCTTGTAAAGCACGTACATCATTAATTAACCCTGCACCCGCGTTGACTGCTTCACGCATTACTTCTGCTTTACTGGTATCAATAGATATCACAGCATCGCTATTTTTTGCGACTGCTTCAATAACAGGTATTGTGCGGTCTAGTTCTTCTTGCAGAGATACATCAGGTGCACCAGGTCGTGTAGATTCACCACCAATGTCGATGAAGGTTGCGCCATCATCAAGCATGCGATGCGCATGTTCAACTGCTTGTGTCACATTGGCGTGCTTGCCACCGTCAGAGAAAGAGTCAGGGGTTACATTTAATATGCCCATCACATGAGACTGTGATAGATCGACGAAGTGCTTTCCAAACTGCATGAATTACTCGCATTATTGTTCTTTAAAGATGAAGCTATAAAGCAAACTGATTTTAACCCACAGAGAAAGCGATAAGCATTAGGTTAAAATCAACCTGCTCTAACAAAAAACGCCAGCTGAACTGGCGTTTTTTAATTAGTGTAGCGGCTTAGCTTGGGATATCGCCCGGCTTGCCTACAGATGGTTTATCAACACCATCGTTTTTAATTTCACCTTCGCGAACTGGTGCACCACCGCTTGGCTTATCGCCACCAGACGGCTTGCTGTCATCCCAGTCTGCAGGAGGACGAACGTCAGTGCGGTTCATCAGATCATCGATTTGCTTAGCATCAATAGTTTCGTACTTCATCAGCGCGTCTTTCATTGAGTGTAAGATATCAATGTTGTCTTCAAGGATTTTTTGAGCGCGTTCGTAGTTGCTGTCGATCAATGACTTGATTTCGGCATCAATAGCACGTGCTGTGTCGTCAGACATATTGGTTGCCTTAGACATAGACTTACCTAGGAACACTTCACCTTCGTCTTCAGCATAAAGCATTGGGCCCATTTTGCTCGACAAGCCCCACTGGGTCACCATCTTACGTGCAATTTCAGTTGCGCGCTCGATGTCGTTAGATGCACCCGTTGTTACTTTATCGTCGCCGTAAATGATGGCTTCAGCAATACGCCCACCAAACAAGCTAGAAATCATGCTTTCTAAGTGTTGTTTAGAATGACTTACACGGTCTTGCTCAGGCAAGTACATGGTCACACCCAACGCGCGACCGCGAGGAATGATCGATACTTTATAAACCGGATCGTGCTCTGGCACTAAGCGACCAACAATGGCGTGACCTGCTTCGTGATACGCTGTCATTTCTTTTTCAGGCTCAGACATCACCATAGACTTACGCTCAGAGCCCATCATGATTTTGTCTTTCGCTTTCTCAAACTCTTCCATTGAAACAAGGCGCTTGTTGCCGCGAGCAGCGAACAATGCAGCTTCGTTTACTAGGTTAGCAAGGTCAGCACCTGAGAAACCTGGTGTACCGCGAGCAATAACTGACGGTTCTACGTTATCAGCCACTGGCACTTTGCGAATGTGAACCTTAAGAATTTGTTCACGGCCGCGGATATCAGGAAGACCAACCACTACTTGACGGTCAAAACGACCAGGACGAAGAAGCGCAGGGTCTAATACGTCAGGGCGGTTAGTTGCCGCAATAACGATGATACCTTCATGACCTTCAAAGCCGTCCATTTCAACAAGCATTTGGTTAAGTGTTTGTTCACGCTCGTCGTGACCACCACCTAAACCTGCACCACGTTGACGGCCTACCGCATCAATTTCGTCAATGAAGATAATGCAAGGCGCTGCTTTCTTAGCTTGTTCGAACATATCACGAACACGCGATGCACCAACACCCACGAACATCTCAACAAAATCAGAACCCGAGATAGTAAAGAAAGGTACTTTTGCTTCACCCGCGATAGCTTTCGCAAGCAAAGTTTTACCCGTACCAGGAGGACCTACCATAAGTACGCCCTTCGGAATTTTACCGCCAAGCTTCTGGAACTTAGACGGGTCGCGAAGGAAGTCAACTAACTCAGATACGTCTTCTTTAGCTTCATCACAGCCTGCTACGTCAGCAAATGTCGTCTTAATTTGGTCTTCACCAAGTAAGCGAGCTTTGCTTTTACCGAAAGACATAGCGCCACGGCCGCCACCACCTTGCATTTGACGCATGAAGAATATCCATACACCGATAAGCAATAACATGGGGAACCATGAAATAAAAATTGACGTTAGAAGAGACTGCTCTTCCGGTGGTTCACCGTAAACTCTTACATCGTTTTTGACTAAGTCAGATACCAACTTGTCATCAAAGTAAGGTACGAATGTTTGGAAAGTTTCGCCTGAACGCTTTGTACCGCGAATTTCGCCACTATTGTTGATGCGAACTTCACGAATATTTCCCTGTTCTGCTTCTCTCAAAAACGTTGTGTAGTCAGTTTGCGAACGAGACGATTCACTCGGTGAAAAGCTCTGAAAAACCGACATTAAAACAACGGCGATGACTAACCATAAGATTAAATTTTTTGCCATATCGCTCAATGCTACTAACCTCTATAAACCCGAATTGCTTGTATATTCAACAAGTTGTTTATTGAATAAACGGCACAACTCGCAACGAAAACCGCTTAACCCAAAGCGTACTACACTTTATACCCACAAGCCACCAAATACACCTCACGAGAACGTGATCTGGACGAGTCAGGCTTACGCGTCTTTATGGTTGTGAAAGATTGTTTAAGCGCGTTCATGAACTCAACAAACCCTTCACCTTGGAACACCTTAATAACAAAAGAACCTCCAGGCTTTAAAACTTGGTGACACATATCTAGCGCTAGTTCGCAAAGGTACATAGAGCGAGATTGGTCAACCGAAGCGTTACCTGCAAGGTTCGGTGCCATATCAGACAACACAATATCTACGGTGTTCCCACCGATTCTGTTCAATAGTGCGTCGAGAACCGCGTCCTCTCTGAAATCACCTTGTAAAAAGTCTACGCCGACTATCGGGTCCATTGGCAAAATATCGCACGCGATAACTTGACCATTGTCGCCAACAAGCTGTGCAGCTAACTGAGACCAGCCTCCTGGTGCAGCACCAAGGTCTACAAGTGTCATTCCTGGCTTTATAAGCTTATCTTTTTTCTGGATTTCTTCCAGTTTATAAATAGCTCGCGAGCGCCAACCTTCCTTATTTGCTTTCTGCACATAATGGTCGTTGACGTGTTCTTGTAACCAGCGTTTACTGCTGGCGGAGTGTTTCTTTTTTGTCATTCCAGTACAATGTCATTAGGATTGTAGAGAAGATGGCGTTAGAATACGTAATTTCAAGCATAAACTAACAGATTAATTGTAAGAAATATTACTAGATGAAACTTTCAAATAAACAGAAACAATTCCTAAAAGGTCTTGCACACCCGTTAAAACCTGTTGTGCAGCTAGGTGGGAACGGCCTGACAGAAGGTGTAGTTGCTGAGATTGACAACGCACTTAGTCACCATGAATTAATTAAAGTTAAGGTGCCAACCGATGATCGCGAAGAAAAAGCGCTTATCATGGATGCCATTGTACGTGAAACCAACTCAGTTAAGCTTCAGGTAATTGGTCACACGCTAATTATCTACCGTCAAAGCGAAGACTGTAAAATTCAGTTGCCAAAATAGCTACAAAGTAACTGAATAAAAGGTGCCGTTCCCTTTCGGCACCATAGTTTTTCTTCTTACTTCCCGTTAACATCACGTTAATAATAGTGAACAAACAGGGTTTAAGGGAAAACTATGACGCTAAATAATCTTACCGCCGTTGTCACTGGCGGTTGTTCAGGACTTGGTCACGCAACTGCTATCGCGCTACGCGATGCGGGTGCTAACGTCAGCCTTTTCGATCTAAATGACGAACTTGGCGCGCAACGCGTTGAAGAATTAGGTAAGGACAACACGCTTTTCACCAAAACCGATGTTCGTGATGAGGCTTCTGTTCAAGCGGCTATAGACGCGACAACCGAAAGATTTGGGGCCATTTCTTTAGTGGTTAACTGCGCAGGTATCGCCCCTGCAAAACGTTTACTTGATAAAGAAGGCAACCCTGCCCCGCTTGGCGATTTTCAGAAAACTATCGATATCAACTTGGTCGGCAGTTTTAACGTATCTCGTTTGGTGGCTGCAACTATGGCCAAACAGTCGCCCATTAACGAAGAAGGTGAACGCGGTCTTATTATCAATACTGCTTCAGTTGCGGGCTATGAAGGTCAAATAGGCCAAACTGCCTATGCCGCAAGTAAAGGCGGCATTATTGGTCTAACTCTACCAATGGCACGAGATTTAGCACCTTTAGGCATTCGTGTGAATACCATAGCGCCGGGTGTAATGGGCACGCCAATGCTGCTTGCTATGCCTGAAAAAGTACAAGACGCCCTTTCTGCTAACGTTCAGTTTCCTAAGCGCCTTGGCCTGCCTGAAGAGTTTGCTAAATTAGTTATTCATATGGCGAACAACAGTTACTTGAATGGTGAGACAATCCGCTTAGACGGCGGGCTGCGCATGCCACCAAAATAGGAAAAAGTACAAAATCATAAACACCGGTTTTACAAATAACGAGCATTAAAAACCTTCAAAAGCGGGAGCATAAGCTCCCTTTTTTCTCAGGGTGGCTAAAACCACTGACCCTTTTTTAATAGAAGTCGCGCTAGTCGCTAGAAGTAAGTATAGAGATAAGTTTCTGGAAGAGAAATTGCTTCATCTTCGTTAACACGTAACTCAGGATGTAAAGCGGTAAGTCTTTCATAACTTTCCGGGTAATAAAGCTTTACCAATTTCATTCGACTTTTATGAAATTTATCAATAGTGGGCTTAAAACGCATAAGTTCGTTAACCGTTTTTTCAATACGCATTAGTGAGCTAGTGTTTTTTCTGATGTTTAGTGCAATATGAAGAGGATCTTGCCCTTCATTTGAGCCACTGAATTGGACATTATTTTCAAAGAGGTACGATATTAATTCCGCATCATGCTTTGACGCTGCATAGTAAACTAAACTCTTACCATAAGCGTCAGGTTCGTAAATGGGGACACCCAAGACTGACATATTTTCTATAAAGTCACTGTTCAAAAGTCTTCTGAAGGTTAACTGGTTATAATCATTTATCCCGCTCCAGAATGGGCTCTGAATTATGGCGGAATAGCCTGTTTGAAACATCAGCAACTTGTACATCACAAATTCATACTGACTTTTATGCACAGGCTCAGACAATATTAAATCAATGCCTTGTTGCGCTTTCCCCTTTCTAAAATAAGTGTATGAAGAATCTATTCTATCTATCAAAGCTTGATTTACAGGTACACCTTCGGTGGGTGTTCTATATTTACGAAGGTAATAATCAAGTAGCACTGGATCTGTACCAGAAAGTTTACCGATGATCGCTTTTTTATCACCATCAAAACGTGAAGCAACCTCGGATACGACATCATGTATTTCTCGTGGTTGCCAGCGTTTGTTTAGCTCTGTCACGTGCGCGTTACATTCCTTAATGATACGATTTAACTCGGTTTGATTTAAGCTTCCCTGTACACTTGCCAACAGTTGTTTTTCTAACGTTTCAATGAGCGGATGATTTTCACTTATGCGTATGTTTTTTCTTTGGCCTATTGAAGTTAAATCCAAATTATAGTCAATGATGAGCGTCTGAATTTCGCTTTCGTCAAATCTGAAAAATTGTCGAGGAAAACGCCCTTCTACCAGTTCATACGTTTGTGACTCGAAACGCGCGGCTGCGTTAAAATCCAATAACTTTAATACAATATTAGCTGCGGATGCCCGGTTATCAGTATGATAGCCGTGTGTCAGTGCACTAAGTGCCCACTCCATACTAGAGCCTAAATATTCGTCTTGCGTGGGTCTAAATCCCCGCTTAAGCATGAAGCTAACAATATTATCGCGATGACCCATAATGGCATAGTCAAGAAGCGAAGTTGTGGCGTAACGATCATAGGAAACTTTGGCAAAAGGATTTTCTAGCGCTTCGAACATCATGAGTATGCTGTCATCTGATGTACTTTTATCAATAAGAAAGTACGCAACATCGTCAACACTCACATCGTTTTCAGCAAGCGTCGTTTGTTTTTCTAATAACGTTAAATGCTCGAAATTTTTAAGCTCTGGATTGGGAACCTTTATCATCACAGATAAGCCCCATTCTTTAGCTAAAGGCTCTGCATCAAAGAATCTGTCGTTCAAATCCTTAGTTTGCAAAGAAGTTGGCGCGTCACTTCTTAAGTATTTAATTCGAAAACTTTCAGCAAAATTTGAGTTGAGAAAATGTTCAACAACCAGTGTGACTTCATTAAGAGAATAGATACCCTCTTTGACGTAACCATCCCAACTGGGATAGCTATTACGTGCCCAGTTGGATTTTTGCTGATTTTGCTGGTTAATAATTGTTAAACAAGAAGAGTAGTTCTTAGTATCAGCGTGGGATATTTCTTCCGTATTATTATCTGTTGTCGAGTCAGTAACGTTATATTCTTCGACGGGCGAATACGTTGTTTCGTTTGCATCGGAAGAGTATCGACTACTTACATAAATAACCCCGCAACCAAGTAGCACAACCCCTATGCCAATTAATAGCCTTTTGTTCATTGCTATGTACTCCCTTACTCAAATGAATTCGTACCCTTATTCTCATTTACCCCCGTCACATCACCCTCTGCTTCCCCAAAAACAAGCGAACTACGCTCGAAGCCTATTATTCGCCATCGCCACCATTCACAATAAGGGCAATATTGTATAAACGATTCACGGCATGGTAGTTAATTGAATTTTTCGGATAACGTCCTTTACTGCTAATTTTACCTGCTTCCTGTTCCATTAGAATAGTTAGCGCGTCATCAACGGTTTCAACGGTGTAAATGTGAAACAGACCTTTTTTCACAGCGTCGATAACGGTGACGTCTAATACCAAATTAATCGCATTCGATTTAGGAATAATAACGCCCTGCGTACCGGTTAGGCCGCGGTGCTGACACAAGTCGAAAAAGCCTTCTATCTTTTCGTTCACACCGCCCACCGCTTGCACTTCACCATATTGGTTTATTGAACCTGTAATAGCCAAAGTTTGTAGGCACGGGATTTCAGTAAGAGCAGATATAAGCGCAACCAGTTCTCCAAGGGATGCGCTGTCGCCGTCTATATGACCGTATGACTGCTCTAATGCGATGTTGGCAGATAACGTTAACGGGAAATGCTGAGCGTATTTATTACCTAAATAGCCGTTAAGTAACATAACCCCTTTAGAGTGTATGGGCTGTCCAAGCTCTACTTCACGCTCGATATCAACTACGCCACTTGCCCCAGCAAACACAGTAGATGTGATGCGTGCAGGCGTACCAAATGCGGTGTCACCAATATCCAATACGGTTAATCCGTTTACTTTTCCTACCGCTTTGCCCTCAGTAGCAATAAGCACGTGACCTTCTTTAATATCGTTTAAAAGCGTTTGACTAACGCGGCCTGTGCGACGTTTTTTGGCACTTAATGCTGTTTTTAAATGATCGAGCTCTAGCGTGTCGGCATTCGACTTCTTGCAGAAATAGTAAGCTTCATTAACTAGCTCGATAACTTCAGCAAAATGCGCGGAGAGCTTTTCTTTGTGTTCGGCCATTCTAAGCGAATACTCAACCAACCTGCACATGGCGTTAGCCGTTATACCTTCAAGCCCTAATGTATTAAGATGCGCTCGCACCTTGCCCACAAAGTCGAAAAGCGCCTGTCGAGTAACGGGGATTTCTAAATCAAAATCCACTAACACTCTGAATAGCTCGTCAAACTCATCATCATAATCTTGCAGGGTGTAGTACAAATCGCGAGAGCCTAGCAAAACGATTTTCACATTTAAGTCGATAGGCTGAGGGTTTAGTGTGATGTTATTCACCATACCCACGTCTTGCTGCGGTAAATCCATGCGCAAACGCTGGGACTTAATGGCAAGTTTCAGGGTATCCCACACAAAAGGCTGCTCGATTAGTTGGTCGACATCCAGTAAAAGGTAGCCGCCATTTGCGCGGTGCAGTGCTCCTGACTGTATCATTCTGTAATTGGTAAATACGCTACCATGAATGTTGGTATATTCAATTTTACCGAACAGGTTTTGGTAGGTAGGGTTCGGCTCGTAAATAACAGGTGCCGCATCGTCTAATTTATTTGATACCAATACATTAGGAAGAAACTGCTCTTCTAAAAATATCTTCTTATCGAAATCGTCACTCTTTTCCTCTTTTTGCTCTTCATTATGAATAACTAAGATAGCGTTAACCAAAGCGGTTTTAAGCTGTTTTAGATACTTCATAACCCCAAGCTCAGAGGCGTATTTGTGCTCAAACACTTTGATAAGGGGCTTAATCACATGCTCTGCGGTCTTTTTGTCAAGCTCACGCAGCCTTTCTGAATTTTCGCGCTTCCACGTAGGTAAACTTAACAGACTTTCACTCAGTCTATTTTCTAAATCATCTATGAGCGTGTAAAAGCCTTCTCGCTGCTCGTCTGTAAGCGATGCAAAATCAGTATCTCTTATTGGCTTGCCATTAATGATAGGTGAAAACGTAATTGAGCCACCCTCTTCATAAAGCGCAACGTCGTTAGCTTGTGCGTAACGCTCTACAGCATCAATAGCTGCATCGTACTTTTGTTCAAACTCTCTGGAAATAGATGCACGGCGGCGCTGATAACCAGGGTTATCAAATGCAATAGGCAGTGAATCCAAGACATCATCGATAAGTGCAGCCATATCTTTTTGAAATGCCTTACCGCCACCAGGCGGGAATTTTAGCGCTACTGGCTGGCGTTCGTCGTCAAAGTTGTTGATATAACACCAATCGTCGGGTGCACGAAGCTGTGCGACTTGGCGTTCAATGTAGTCTTTTACTAAAGTGAAACGCCCTGTGGCAGGCTCACCCATTACGTAAAGGTTGTAACCTTTGGTGTTAATACCTAATCCAAAAGTGAGCGCTTCCCGTGCACGCTCTTGCCCAATAAAAGTCGCGTTTAGCGCTTCATCGTCTTTTAAGGCACTGTTTACCGCTCGGCGATTTATGGTAGGTGATAGCGCGTCTACATTTAACGCATATATATTAGTGTCTACAGACATGCCTGTTCTATTTTCGTTTCTTTACTTAAGTGAAACCCTAATTAACAGCACTGTCAAACGGTTAACTCTAATAAGGCAGCTTTACGTTGTTAATTGCACAACAAACAACCAGCTCAGTGTCTTTATGGGCACGTTTAGGCATATTGCTCAGGCTTTAACTCCTCTATTCATATTGATACTTCGGGGAGCAAGGTGTAGCTTTTAATGAGCAGTAAACGCAATGACGCAATAAATAGTAAAATTTTAAGCGCCAAGCAGCCAGCATGAATAATAAAAAGCAAGGTTAAAACGATGACAATAATAACGAAAGCAAGCCAAGCCCTGCTCCTTTCAGGTCTACTGAGCCTAACATTCACTTCACCTAGTCACGCTGACGTAAACTATGCAGATAACTCTGGTTTTTCTATTACTAACGAAAGTGAGAGTGCGGCCCCTATCGAAGCCGTGTATTCTCACTTTATTCAAGACGTAGATAAGTGGTGGCCGAAAGATCACACTTGGTGGAAGGGCACGCTAAGTATTGATGAACAAGCCGGCGGTTGTTTTTGCGAAGTTACACAAACAGCAAGCGCGGCACACATGCAAATAAGCTATGTTGAGCCTAATAAAAAGGTAGTGATGACCGGCGGATTAGGACCTCTTCAAGAAATGGGCGTATCAGGTGCGCTTACTTGGGAATTCAGCACCGTAGAAGAAAACGTCTTATCGAACGATGATACAAAGCGCGAACCTTCACCTAAAACAAAGGTTACCCTTATCTATCACGCCTCTGGCAATATTCACTTCAATGGACAACGAGCGTCTAACGAGGACGCTGCCAATTTGGTTAAAGTTGTCGATAAAGTTCAGGCGCAGCAGCTAAATGCATTAACCGCCTTTAGCGATAAACAATTTAACGAAGTGGAAAAAGACAGCGCTAAACGATAATAGAAATGACCAGTAATAGGTCGCTATGTGAATTTTACGCGAGAGTTTAAGCAAATCATCTTCGTTAACGCGCCTAAATAGCTGCATTAATGCTCACTTTTCATGCAAGCAGAAATAAATATTGCCTAGTTCAGTGTTAAGCTATTGAGGCATGGCTTAGCGCTGGGTTATTCTATTGGGCTATATGTATGTAAAGTGGGAAGATCCCACGTGCGGTTAAATGGCAAGAATACAGGAGAGGTTACAAATTCTCTTGTAAATCGTTCGCCTTATGCCGCCCCATAAACGTTTTAACTTTTAATGCGGAAGCCTAAGTTTCATGGCCGATAATCAGTACAATCCGAAAGACATTGAACAGCGTGTTCAGCAATACTGGGAAGATAACCAATCTTTTAAAGCAAACGACGATGTAGATAAAGAAAAATTCTACTGCCTATCGATGTTTCCATATCCTAGTGGCCGACTTCACATGGGTCACGTGCGCAACTACACCATTGGTGACGTAATTAGCCGTTTCCAGCGTATGCAGGGTAAAAATGTATTGCAGCCTATGGGTTGGGATGCTTTCGGTCTACCGGCGGAAAATGCAGCGATTAACAACAACACTGCGCCGGCGAAATGGACATACTCCAACATTGATTACATGAAAAATCAGCTTCGCTCGTTGGGTTTTGGTTACGACTGGGACCGCGAAGTAACAACATGTAAATCTGATTACTACCGCTGGGAACAGTGGTTCTTCACACGCCTTTATGAAAAAGGCCTTGTGTACAAGAAAAACTCTACCGTGAACTGGGACCCTGTAGATCAAACTGTTCTGGCTAACGAGCAGGTAATTGACGGTCGCGGATGGCGTTCAGGGGCCTTAGTTGAACAAAAAGAAATTCCACAGTGGTTTATTAAAATTACTGACTACGCTGAAGAGCTTTTACAAGATTTAGAACAGCTTGAAGAATGGCCGGATCAAGTACGTGCCATGCAAGCAAACTGGATTGGCCGCTCTGAAGGTGTGGAAATCACGTTTGACCTAGCATCAGCGGTTAATGATATTGCCGATTTAACGGTATACACCACTCGTCCGGATACCTTCTACGGCGTAACCTATGTAGCAGTAGCGGCGCAGCACCCATTAGCTGAGTTTGCAGCGCAGTCTAATCCAGATTTAGCAGCCTTTATTGAAGAGTGTAAGAACACCAAAGTTGCAGAAGCTGAATTAGCGACGATGGAGAAAAAAGGCTTTGCCACTGGCTTTGAAGTTATCCACCCTTTAACTGGTGAAAAGCTTCCAATTTGGGTCGCTAACTTCGTGTTGATGGACTACGGTTCAGGCGCAGTTATGGCTGTACCAGGTCACGACCAACGCGACTGGGAGTTTGCCACAAAGTACGATTTGCCTATTAAGCAAGTTATTGCGCCAAATGCAGGCGATGAAGATAAATGCGACCTTTCAGCTTCTGCGTTTACAGAAAAAGGTAGCTTAATTAATTCGGAAAAATTTGACGGGCTTGAGTTCGATGCGGCATTTAACGGTATCGCTGATGAGCTTGAAAACAAAGGCTGTGGTAAGCGTAAAGTAAACTACCGTTTACGTGATTGGGGCGTAAGCCGACAGCGCTACTGGGGCGCGCCTATTCCAATGTTAAACTTGGAAAACGGTGAATCGGTTCCGGTTCCTGCTGACCAACTACCGGTTGTGTTACCGGAAGACGTAGAAATGAATGGCGTAACCTCGCCAATTAAAGCTGACCCCGAGTGGGCTAAGACCACATACAATGGTGAAGCTGCGTTACGTGAAACTGACACCTTTGATACCTTTATGGAGTCATCTTGGTATTACGCACGTTATGCAAGTGCTACCAACAACGATGCCATGCTTGACCCGACTTCAGCCAACTACTGGCTACCAGTAGATCAATATATCGGTGGTATCGAGCACGCCATCTTGCACTTGCTTTACTCGCGTTTCTTCCACAAATTGCTACGCGACGAAGGCTTGGTGAACACTGACGAGCCATTTAAGCGCCTATTGTGCCAAGGCATGGTATTAGCCGACTCTTACTACCGTGAAGACGCCTCTGGTAAGAAAACGTGGTTCTCGCCTACCGAAGTAAGCACAGAGAAAGACGACAAAGGCCGCATTGTTAAAGCGTGGCTGACAGCAGATGGCGAAGAAGTTATTCATGGCGGCATGACCAAAATGTCTAAGTCGAAGAATAACGGTATCGACCCGCAAGAAGTTATCGACCTGTACGGTGCCGATACAGTCCGTCTATTTACTATGTTTGCAGCGCCACCAGAGCAGACCCTAGAGTGGGTTGATTCTGGCGTAGAGGGTGCAAACCGTTTCTTACGTCGTATCTGGAAGCTTGTTACCGAGCACGTGGAAAAAGGCACGCCAGAAGCTATTGACGTTAAGTCACTGTCGAAAGACCAGCAGGCACTTCGCCGTGAAGTACACAAAACGATTGAGAAAGTGTCTGATGACTTGGGTCGTCGCCAAACCTTCAATACTGCGGTTGCTGCAGTAATGGAGCTACTGAATCACCTTCAAAAAGCGCCACAAGAAAACGCTCAAGACATCGCTATTATGCGCGAAGCTTGTGAGTCAATCTTGTTGCTACTTAACCCTATTACCCCGCACATCGCTCACGAGCTTTGGAAAGTACTAGGTCACAGTGAAGATATCGATTCAGCGCCATGGCCACAGGCAGATAAAGCGGCATTGGTTGAAGACGAGAAACTTATTATTGTTCAGGTTAACGGTAAGGTTCGCGCGAAAATGACCATCGCAGCTGATGCAAGCAAAGAGACAATTGAAGCGTCGGCGAAAGAGCAGCCTAACGTTCAGCAATTTATCGAAGGTAAAACCATTCGCAAAGTGATTGTTGTTCCTGGCAAGCTTGTCAATATTGTAGCTAACTAGGTCAGATGGTGATGAAAAAGCACTTACAATTTGTAGTCGCTGTGTTGGCTACCGTTTGGGTTACAGGCTGTGGTTTTCATTTGCGAAGCAGCCCTAGCCTACCTGACGACATTAACACGGTTGCCATTGAAAGTGCTCGAGCACACGCGCCCCTTGCGCGTGCGCTCGATAAACGCCTTAACGTTTATGGTTTATCCAGTGTTAACGTGGATAAAGCAACCCGCTCTAATCAACACGTAAGCATATACTTGCTACCAGAGAAATTAGAGCGCCAGCTGCTGTCTGTTTATCCGTCGGGACAAGTTGCTGAGTACGAGCTTATTTACGTAGTTCGTTATCGTGTTCAATTTCCCGGTAAAGAAGCGGTGATGGCCCAATTTGAAGTGGTACGTGACTATCAAGACGATCCGGACCAAGTGTTGGCAAAGTCTCGTGAACTTGAACTAATGTTAAGCGAAATGCGCAACGAGGCAGCAGATATTATGATTAGACGCCTTTCTAGTCAGGCAGTTGCTGCGCCTAACGTATCGTCATTATAAATCAAATATACATCAGAATTTTTCATGCAAATTTATCCAAACCAATTTAGCCAAGATATTTCAAAGGCATTACGTCCATGCTATTTGGTGTTTGGAGACGAGCCACAACAAAAATTTGATGTTATTGAGCAAATTCGCGCTAAAGCAAAGGCTAATGGTTTTGAAGAGCGCACTGTGCTTGTTGCTGAGACAGGCTTTAACTGGAACCAGTTAATTGAAGCTACGCAAAGCATGTCGCTTTTTTCTAGCCAGCAGTTTATTGAATTAGAGCTACCCACAGGAAAGCCCGGCACTGAAGGCAGCAAAATGCTGCAAGAAGTCGCGGCGTCTTTAGGCCCCGATATTCTGTTGCTCGTTCACGGCCCCAAAATAGGTAAAGACGTACAGCGCGGCAAATGGTTTAAGGTTCTTGATGAACTGGGCGTATCGGTACTTTGCTATCCGTTGGAAGGTAAGCAGCTAAACGCGTGGTTGAATCAACAGCTCAACGCCCATCAGCTTTCCGTGACCGCGTCAGGCGCCAAAATGATTGCCGATTTTTGTGAAGGCAACATGCTGGCCGCCAAGCAGGAAATTGACAAGCTCGCGCTGCTCTATCCGCAGCAATCTATATCAGATGAGCAAATTG